>WFUT01000140.1 GCA_015484845.1 Desulfobulbaceae bacterium | reverse complement strand
GTGGGCGCGGTACGGAGGATCGGGGTCTCGGCATGCCAGATGACCCGGGGGAAGGCCTGGCCGATGGTGGCATCGGTGCAGCGGATCTCATGATGGTCCGTGTTCAGGAAACCTGCCACCTGCTGCTGTTGCTGTTGCTCGTCATAGACCGCATCGCTGAAGGTGACGGAAAAGGTCTTCAGGTCGTTGTCGGTGTAGTGACGGATCAGGGAGGTGATGGCGGAGGAATCCAGGCCGCCGCTCAGGTAGGCGCCAACGGGTACATCGGCCCGGAGGCGGAGACGGACCGCGTCGACGAGCAGCTCGCGCAGCTCTGCCGCCAGTTCATGCTCCGGGGCCTCGGAAAACTCCTGGCCGCGAAAGGGGATCTGCCAGTACCGGTGCTGCCGGACCGCGCCCTCCCTGTCCAGCCGGAGCCAGCAGCCCGGCTCGAGCTGCCGGATACCTTTAAAAATCGTCTCCTGGCCACCATTGCTCCAGAAAGTGAATATCTCCTGCAGAACCAGGGGATCAATGGCCCTTTCCAGGGAAGGATCGGCGGCAAAGATGGCCTTGATCTCGGAGGCGAACAGCAGCCTGTTGCCATGAACGGTGTAGAAGAGAGGCCGGATACCCATCCGGTCCCGGGCCAGGAACAGCCTCTGCCGCCCCTGGTCATAAAGGGCGATGGCGAACTGGCCGTTGAGTTCCTCCAGGCAGTCTTCCCCCTTTTCCTCGTACAGGTGGATGATGACCTCGGTGTCCGAACTGGTCGCAAACCTGTGCCCGCGCCCGACAAGCTCCTGCCTGAGCTCGGGATAGTTGAAGATCTCGCCGTTGAAGACGATCCACAGGCTGCGGTCCTCGTTGTGGATCGGCTGCCAGCCGCCTTCCAGGTCAATGATGCTCAAGCGGGCATGGGCAAGACCTGCCCGCCGGTCCTGGAAAAAGCCGAACCCGTCCGGTCCGCGGTGGCGCAGGGGCCAGATCATCCGCTCCAGCAGGGCAAGATCCTTTTCACGGTGTTGATCTATGGCAAAATACCCTGCTATTCCGCACAATTTCTTTCTTTTGCTCCAAGAGTAAAAAAAACCGCCGGCCAGCAAACCTTACCAGCGAAAGAGATTCCTGCTCACCGTGAACTGGACAAAAACCCGGTGTTCATTATAGTCAGCACCTCCAATCCGGCCTGTCTTGTCCCTGGCATAGGTGTAACCACCGGAGCATGTATACCAGCGCATGAAGGTATACGTCAGGTTGAATCCTGCCTGGAACAGCTTTTCATGGTAGTCGGCACCCTCCACCAGGTCGCCCGGCGCCTCTCCGGCATCGGTTGCCTGGTCAGTCACCCCGATGATGGTATCGACATACGGATACTGTAACCTCCTGTCATCTCGATAGGAGACAAACAGTTCCGATGAAAGATTCCGCGTGAAACCGTAAGTGCACTCAACCCCTGCCTCCCATGTGTCTGTAAGGCCGTTTCCGCGTCCGGCAAAGTTCTGTACATTATAGGACTTTGAAATATGCCCGGTCAGCGATGCATGGGGAAACAGCCGGGTCAGGCTGCCGTAAACATTGTAATCCGTTTCCCAGGGCTGGTCTCCCAGTTTGGTAAAAGACGGCCCGCCGGACAGCGTGGCATAGGAACGTTCATTGAAATAATAGTCCAGGCCCACGGCAAGGTTATGGGTCCAGTTGTCCTGCCGCAGGGGGTCGTCATAGTCCGTCCGGCTGCTGTTATCGGAGAAGAAGACCGTTGCATGATCCATTCGGGAATAATCCAGCCGCATCGAGCCGATATACTCCCTGAGATCACTGGACCCCACCCCTGGCGGCCGCAGGACAGCCGCGGCACCGCCCTCTTCTTCCGCTGCCGGGGTGACGGCAACAACAGCAGGCTCATCAAAGATGCCGATGCTGTAGTTGCCCTCAAAATCAACCCGCCACCTGGCATTGAACCGATGCGCAACATGCGCCATCAATCGGTGCCGGTCATAAGGCGTGTATCCGCCATTTTCATCACCCGAATTTCGCAGGATCTCGTACGTGTAACCGGCCCCGACCAGGCTGTCCTGGCCATAGCTGTATTCAGCCAGCAGGTCGGTTGAATTCCGCCAGTATCTCCTGCTGCCAACCCGCTCATCAAGGGCCCCGTTGTCCCCCGCCTGTTGCTGTTCCTGGCCTGCCTGCGGCGTTGCCTGCTGTTCCGTCTCCTGTGTTCCGCTCTGCGAGGCCGATGACTCCACGGTCCGCAGGGCTGTTTCCCGGGCAGGATCATTTCCCAGGAAATAGGTGTTATTGAGGCTGACGAACCAGCGCTGCGTAAAATGCTTCTCCGCTCTCAGGCTGAAAGACTGGTCAACCCGGGTCGTGTAGCGGAGGCCGTCATAGACAAAACCAGGCGCATAGGTCAGCTCAAGGAGGTCGGTCTGGCTCCGCGACGTAAAGGTCAGATCAGGAGAAACCGTATAATCACGCCGGTTGCCTGAATGGCCATAGGTGGAAATTATGACCGGGCCTGCCGCATTCTCTTCCCCTGGCCGGGGTGCGGGCACGCTGGTATTGCTGTAGTTTCTCTCCGTGTAGTCATAGGCCACCGACAGATCGCCGATGAGAATATTGTCCCGGGCCCAGGCAGGGGATGGCAGGACGCCGCTAACAGACAACAGCAGCAGGAAAAAAAGAATAGTTACGGCCCCGGGAGAGAGCAAGCGGTGCATACCGGCCTCGTGGTCAATGGACGATGATGATATCACCCGACTTGATATAGATATTTTTCTCCAGGTCCCGTCCCTTCAGAAAATCGTCGTAATCAAATTCCAGTGTTTTTTTCTTTTCCTTCACCGGCCTCAGGCCGTCTCCCTGCCTGACCACGGTGATATCATGATTTGCCCATTCCGTGAAGCCGCCGCTGCGGGCCACGACCTGGACAATGGTCAGTGGATAATCAAGGAAAAAGATGCCGGGATGGTTGACCTGCCCCATGACCGTGTAGCGCCTGCTGTTGGCCTGGACCAGGGTCACGGTGACCATGGGATCGGAGTAGATATTCGCATAGAGCTTTTTCAGGTAGTCGGCGAGCTGGGTGAGCGTCATGCCCACCACGTCCACATCACCCACATGAAGAAGCGAGATCCGGCCGTCTATCCGCACCTCGACACCACTGCCCGGACGACGGGGGCTGTCACCAGCTCCAGCCGCCCCAGCTGTCCCGGCAGCCCCACCAGCCGGACCGCCGGCCGTGGCAGAGGAGGCGGCCATGTCGCCCTCGCCATAGATACTGACACTGAGGATATCGCCGTAACCAATGACATATACCCCCTTTTCTCCGGGAAACTGCCTGATGCCGACGATCTCTTTGCGGAGTTTCTCCTTCATGGCGGCACTGGCCGCAACGTCGGCCGTCGATTCCGCGGCATGGCTGATACTGCGCAGGCCCATGAAT
>WFUT01000139.1 GCA_015484845.1 Desulfobulbaceae bacterium | reverse complement strand
ACCATGAACAACCTCTGGCTGCACCACGAGGTCCCGGAAAACAGGCTCTGGCTCAACGACGAGGTGGCAAAAAAGCTCGGCATCAAGGACAACGAGGAGGTCGTGCTGGAGAACCAGGACGGCAAGCGCTCCAACCCGGTCAAGGTCCTGGTCACGCCGGGAATCAGGCCCGATGCCGTCTACATGGCGCACGGTTTCGGCAGCAAGTCGCCCCTGCTCAGCCGGGCCTATGGCAAGGGCGCCGCCGACGGCTTCATGATGACGAAAAACGTGGAGGATCCCTTCATGGGCGCCACCAGCAAGCGAACCAACTTTGTCCGCATCATCCGCGGCGGCAGACCGCTCGCCATCCCGGATCTCCGTCCGGTTCCCGATGAGCTTCCCCGCTACACAATCAAGAGCGCATAGAGAGGAGAGCAACAATGAAGCAATATGCCATGATCATCAACCTCGAACGGTGTGTCGGCTGCCACGCCTGCGCCGTTGCCTGTCGCGCCGAGTGGCAGATACCGACCCGGGAGGGGTACCGGCGCAACTGGGTGCGGCGGCTCGGACCGGCAAAGACCAGCCACGGGATGTCGCATACCTTCTACCCCGGTCTCTGCAACCACTGTGACTCTCCCGCCTGCATCCCGGTCTGCCCGGCGGACAGGGTGGAAAAGACCTTCACCGATCCCAGCGGCAAGACCAAGACCATGGAGGTGGCCGCGACCTGGAAGGATCCCTTCAACGGCACGGTCCAGATCGACCAGAAACGCTGCCTGGGCTGTGGCGCCTGCCGGGACGCCTGTCCCTACGGGGCCCGCTACGTCAATACCCAGGTGGCCAACGAGGACATCGACGGCGAGGGAATCGCCGACAAGTGCACCTTCTGCATGCCGCGGGTGGAAAAGGGGCTGGCCCCGGCCTGCGTGCAGACCTGCATCACCGATGCCCGGATCTTCGGCTTCCTGGACGACCCCGGCTCCGAGGTGGCCGCCTACGTAAAGAAAGGCGCCCGGCGGTTGGAGTCGGCCAACGTGAAGATCGGTCCCAATGTCTATTACTACGGCAAGCCCCGGGACCTGGAACTGCTGGCCAAAACCAGCACGCCGCAGGTGATGCCCGAGGTATCCAGCCGGCGCAGGATGCTGGCCGCCATCATGCAGCCGGCCGTGCGCCAGGTCAGGACGGCGGGCCTGCTCGGCCTGGCCGGGGCCCTTGCCGTACAGGGCCTGGCGGAGGACGGGGAAAAAGAAGAATAGGCCGCAACCTGCGGCGGCACCAGAGGCAGGAACAACATGCCCCGGCGCGGCCGGGGCGGTACACGGAAAAAGAAAAAGGCGGGGATCTTCCCCGCCTTTTTCTTTTATTCTCTCAGGATATCCGGTGCAACCGGATCGGTTTACTCGGGCTCGTCATGACAGAGCGAACAGTCCTGGCTGATGGTCTCGCCCTTGCTGTTCTCGTGCTCCTCGTCGTGACAACGCCAGCAGCCGTATCCCTCGTCGGCATTCTGGTGTCCCAGGTGCGACTTGTAGGTACCCCAGAAGACCTTCATCCTGGGCCAGACGTTGCCCAGGTACTTCCCGAGCAGGTACTCGCCGGCCTTCCTGATGTCCTTCTCGTACTTGGCGAACTGGGCCGGATCCCGCTTCTTCTGCAGCTCCAGCAGGTTGTTGACCAGCTTCTTCCTGGCCTCATCCTGGGAAGCATACTTCATGGTGAGGACAGTGAGGCCATCCTCGCGGATCCCCTTGATGTCGGGGTTCATCTTCTTGCTCAGCAGGCCGAAATCGACAACATCCTGGGGCATGTCATAGATATGGGTGGGCCGGTTGTGGCAGTCGATACAGTCCATGACCCGCCACTTGGGCTTGTAGCCGGCCTCGACCTTGACGTCGGACTTGACAAACTCCTCCTCGGAGCCGTCGGGCCGCCGGACCTTGACCCTGGCGATGCTGGTCCGCTTCTCGTTGGCAGCCAGGTACATGACCCTGACGTTCTTACTGACGTGCCAGTGGATGCCCTCGAAGCGGCCGGTAACCGGGTTGTGGCCACCGATGTGCAGGGCGATGTCGGTCCGCTCGGGATGCTTCTGGTCATCGTTGCTGAAGCGGATAAAGGTCTTGACCACCTTGCCATAGAACTTCTCTGGCCAGTGACACTGCTCGCAGGTGTCCCGGGCCGGCCGCAGGGCCTCGACCGGGGTCGGGATGGGCCGGGAGTAGCTGTTGGTGAACACGGCGTACACCTGGCGCAGACCGGAGAGCTTGGCGCGCACGAACCACTCGGCACCCGGGCCGATATGGCACTCCACGCAGTCGACCTTACTGTGCGGGGAACGCTTGTAGGCGGTATATTCCGGCGCCATGACACTGTGGCAGACCACGCCGCAGAAGTAGGGGGAATCGGTGAAATGATATCCCTCGTAACCGACCACGCCGAGGATCACCATGTTGATGACCGTCAGGACGACAAAACCGATCAGGAAAAGCCGGTGTTTCGGGTTACTGAGGTTGCACTGCAGGGGTTCCTTCGGGACCCCGGTGCGGTGCCATTCGCGCCGGCGCAGGTAGGCGGCCACCGGGATGAGCAGCAGGCCGAACACCATGCAGCCGGGCAGGATCATGTAGACAAAGATACCGACGTAGGGATTCCTGAAGAATCCCAGGACCTCGGCGGCCATGCCAAGGAGCATCAGGGTGATGCTCACCGTGGTCATGACAATGGCGAAGACCCCCAGGGGAGTACGCCAGATACCCCGGATAATGTGCCCCCAGGCACTCCGCTCCTTCCGGGGATCCTGCTGGTTTTCGTTACTGTTGTTTTCTGTTGCCATTCCTCTCTCCTTTTACTCAATTACTCCTTTTAAAGATTTTATAATTTCAGGCTGTTTCTCGTTCTCCGCCAGGATAACATGGCAGAGATTGCAGTCCTTGCTGATGACACGGCCACTGTCGACCTGCCGCAGTTTGCCGTGACACCGGAAACAGCCCGACCCTTTGCTGTGGCCGAGGTTGTTGCGATACGTCCCCCAGGTAACCCGCATGGCGGGAAAGACATTGTCCATGTAGGCCTCCACCACCCCCTTGACCGTCCGTGCGAACAGGTTCGGATTATTCCCGATGAGCTCCGGGTAATTTTTCCGGTACCAGTTCTGCAGGGACCGGGAGATCTCGACCCGGGCAACCTCCCGGGAGGGGTAGTCCTTCTGGATGACCGCCAGGGCCTGCCTCTTGATGTAGGGCAGGTAGGGAGAGATGATGTTGGCGGCCATCTTGCGGTCCAGGGCCTCGTCCGGCGACAGGAAGATATGGGTGGGTCGGTTGTGACAGTCAACGCAGTCCATCTTCCGCAGCTTGCCCACGGCACCGCTGCTCACCGTGGCGCTGTCGATACCCGGTATGCGGGTATAGATCACGTCCTTTTTGCCCTTCTCCACCTGGCGGACCTCGGTGATGATCTCGCGCTCGCGGTCCGCGGCGCGGTAGAAGACCTGCTGCGTCTCGGAGACGTGCCAGTGGATGCCGTGCGCCCGCCTGCCCCCGATATCACCGGAGCCCACCTTCATCAGGATAACGGTGCGGACCCTGGTATTTTTCTCGTCCGGCAGAAAATGTTCCCTGCTGTAGAGCCGTGAACCGTGGAACTTCTCGGGCAGGTGGCACTGTTCGCAGGTCTTCCGCCCCGGCCGCAGGGCCGTTATGGGCGGCAGGATGGGCCGGGGATAGGAATCCGTGGCCACGGCCCAGAGCTGCTTGAGTCCCGTGAACCGCGAACGTTCGGCCCAGTCCGCGTCCTTGCCCAGGTGGCACTCCACGCAGGAGACCCGCGAGTGGGGCGAGTGGAGATAGGCCGTATACTGGGGCTGCATGACATTGTGACAGAACAGGCCGCAGAACTGCGACGAGCTCGTGTACCTGAAACTGGAATAGGACGCCAGGCCGATCACGAAAACCAGCACCAGCGTGATGGCGACGGTGAAGTAGAGCAGGCGCCGGATCCGGGTATAGCGGCCGGGCCGGGTGAACTGCTCCTTGAGATATTCCACCGTGTAGGTGCCAAGCTCCTCGCCGCTTCTGGAAAAGAGGATCCCGAAGATGAGCAGGAGGATCCCCAGGACGAGCAGGGGGGCCATGACCACGTAGAGCAGGAAGCCGAAATAGGGGTTCTCGATCAGGCCCAGGGAGTCGAAGGCGATGGAGACCAGGAGAACGGGCAGCAGGATGCTGACAAGGAGCGCTCCAATGACCGAGACCTTGCTCCGGGAGACAAGGTTGATGAGTTTTTTATAGGTGGAAGGCATCAGGCCACTCTTCCTGCGTTGTTTTCAATTGCCAGGCAACCGTTCATGCCGATCCCTCCTGTCTTTCGGACCCCGGGAAGACGCATGGTCCGCCGGCGGGATCTGCCGCCATTTCCAGTTCTTCCCGCCCCTTGCTCAGGGCGCACCGGTAGACGATGTCCATTTCCTCGTTATCCAGGGTCTCGTTGACCAGGAGTGCCTCGGCCAGGTTGACGAGAAATTCCTGCTCCTTTTTCAGCAGGTTGATCGCCCGCGCATAGGCCTTCTCGATGATCCTCTTCACCTCGCGGTCGATGTCGCGGGCGGTCTCCTCGCTGAAGGTGTTGAACTGCATCTGTTCGCCCAGGAAACCGCCGTCACTCCTGGTATAGGAGACATGGCCCAGGGCCTTGTTCATCCCCCAGCGGCAGACCATCTGGGTGGCGATCCGCACCGCCTGCTCGAAATCATCCTCGGCAAAGGTGGTCTGCTGCCCCAGCTGGAGGTCCTCGGCCGCCCGTCCTCCCAGCAGGGTCGTGATCTTGCTGTAGAGGTAGACCTTGGTGTAGGCGTGCCGGTCGTCCATGGGCAGTTGCTGTGTATGCCCCAGGGCGCGGCCGCGCGGGATGATGCTGATCTTGTGGACCGGGTCTGACTCGGGCAGCATCTTGGCCAGGATCGCATGCCCTGCCTCGTGATAGGCGATGATCTTCTTGTCCTCGGGGTTGATCACCATGCTCTTGCGCTCGACCCCCATCATGATCCGGTCCTTGGCGAACTCGAAATCCTCTTCGTCGACCTCCCTTTTCCCCTCCCTGCCGGCATGGATGGCGGCCTCGTTCACCAGGGACGCCAGTTCGGCGCCGGTGAAGCCGGGGGTGGAGCGGGCAATGGCATCCAGGTCCACGTCTTTGGCCAGGGGCACCCGCCGGGCATAGACCTGGAGGATCTCCAGCCGCCCCTTGATGTCCGGCGGCAGGATATTGATCTGCCGGTCAAAACGGCCGGGCCGGAGCAGGGCGGGATCCAGGATGTCCGGCCGGTTGGTCGCTGCCAGCACGATGACCGTCTCGTCGGAGGAGAAACCGTCCATCTCCACCAGGAGGGCATTGAGGGTCTGGCCGCGCTCGTCCTGGCCCGCCGTGTTGCCGCCGGCCGCCCTGTGCCCGCCCACGGCGTCGATCTCGTCGATGAAGACGATGCAGGGGGCGTTCTTCTTGGCCTCGGCAAAGAGTTCCCGCACCCTGGAGGCACCGACCCCGACAAACATCTCCACAAAATCGGACCCGCTGATCGAGTAGAACGGCACACCGGCCTCGCCGGCAATGGCGCGGGCCAGCAGGGTCTTGCCCGTTCCGGGCGGCCCCTGGAAGAGAATGCCCTTGGGCGTTATGGCGCCCAGCCGGCTGTACTTCTTTGGTTTCTGCAGGAAATCAATGATCTCGAGCAGATCCTCCTTGACCTCGGGAATGCCTGCCACGTCCCTGAAGGTCACCCCCTGGCCGGCCTTTGTCAGCTTGACCGCCTTTTCCCTGGCAAAATCCCCTTCCTTGTCCTCGCCGGCCGTCTTTTTCAGCATCGAGTACCAGGCGAGCAGGATGAACAGGACCGGCAGGGTGATATAGAGCAGCTTCCAGAGCGGCGACGGCCGGTCCGACCGGCCGGTGATCCTCACCCCCTGCTTCAGCAGGCGCGGCAGGATCGACTCCACGTCCGGTACATAGGTGAGGGCGACGCGGTTGTAGGCATCGTGCAGGGTGACCATGTGTCCCCTGACGTGAACCTCTGTTATCTCCTTGTTGTTAAGTCGTTCCAGGAAATCGTTGTAACTGATTTCCGGCACGCGCTCCTCCGTGGTGACGGCGAGATAGACCCCGCCTGCCAGGATGGAGGCGATGACAAGCGCAAAAACGGTCCGGACAAAGATAATCACGATGATGGCTACATGGATTTGGATTGACGATGGCGGCGAGCGCCGACCCTCCGGAAACAGGTTCCGGCGGCAGGGAATACGCCGCGGACAACACAACAGTACCCGGGCACAAGCAGAGTGTACCCAGGTACCTGGTTGAGAAAGTCTGCAGGAAAGGCGGCCTGGCGGGCCGGCGCTTTCCCGGGATATCCTTCTCTATGTATCTAAACCATCATCGGCACAGTTGCAACGCACGGACCTGCAACGACTTTCCGGTTCGGGAATATCGCCTCTTCCGACAGGGCTACATGCCGGTCACGGCGGCAATCCATCCCTTGACCAGGGCAACGGGGCCACCACTGACAATGATGCCGCCGACAATGCACGCCGCCACCCACAGGGCCACGAGCCCGGCCGCGATGGTCAGGGCGCGGATCGCTCCGCGGGAAACCTCGGCCTGGATGAGTTCAGTGCCTGATTCCCCTGTCCGGGTGCCGCTCTTTACCTTTTCCTTTGCCGCTGTCTTCATGCCTGTCACCTCCCGGCCATCCGCCGGTGCCAGTTGCTTGCTGCTGCTGTCGTGCCCCCGTCTTTGCCATATTCATGCCAACAGGAAAACCGCCGCCATATCAGGGGGCAAGCCACCTGCCGCCGTGCCAGGCCTGCCAAAATGGCACGTTGAATTGTCATTTTGACAATTTCCCTGCCTTCGGAAAGGACAAGGGGTGCGGCCAGCCGCCGGAGCTATACCTCCAGCTCGTACTTCTCGATCTTCCGATACAGGGTGCGCAGGCCGATGCCGAGGATCTTGGCCGCCTTGACCTTTTCGCCCCGGGTCGCGTTCAGGGTGTCGATGATCGCCTTGCGCTCCAGTTCGTGCAGCAGGCCCTCCTTGGAGTTGAGCTCCACGCCGGGCGCCTTGTAGGTGAGATATTCCGGGATCTCCTCGACAGTGATGACGTCGCCCCTGGCCATGACCACGGCGCTTTCGATGCAGTTCATCAGTTCGCGCACGTTGCCGGGCCAGTTGTAGGCCCGGATCAGTTCCATGGCATGGTCGTCGATGCCGACAATGGGCTTGCCGTGCAGCTCGGAGAACTTGGCGACAAATCCCGCCACCAGGTCATCGATATCCTCCTTGCGCTCACGCAGGGGCGGGATCTCGATCTTCACCACCCGCAGGCGGTAGAAGAGATCGTCACGGAACTTTCCCTCCTTGACCAGCTCGGCCAGGTTCTTGTTGGTGGCCGAGATGATGCGCACGTCCACCTTCATGGTCCTGGTGCCGCCGACCCGTTCAAAGGTCTTCTCCTGCAGGAAACGGAGCAGCTTGACCTGGATGGAGAGCGGCATCTCGCCCACCTCGTCCAGGAAGAGGGTGCCGCCGTTGGCGAGCTCGAACCGGCCCTTCTTGGCCGCCACGGCACCGGTGAAGGCGCCCTTTTCGTGGCCGAACAGCTCGGACTCCAGCACGCCCTCGGAAAAGGCGGAACAGTTGACCTTGATCAGCGGACCGTGCGCCACCGGCGAGTTGTAGTGGATGATGTTGGTGATCAGCTCCTTGCCGGTCCCGGACTCGCCCTCGATGAGAACCGTGGCCTTGGTCCCGGCCACCTGCAGGGCAAGGTCCTTGCATTTTGCAAGCGCCGCCGAGTGGCCTATGATGTTCAGGTCCGGACCATGCTCGCGGATCCGCTGCTTGAGCAGCCGGTTCTCGTCCTTGAGCCGCTGGTTCTCCAGTGTCTTCTCGATGAGCAGGGCCAGCCGGTCCAGGTTGACGGGCTTGGTGACATAATCACAGGCGCCGAGCTTCATGGCCTTGACAGCGGTCTCGATGGTCCCCTGCCCGGTGATGACGATCACCGGCACCGGCTCCTCCATCTCGTTGATCTTTGCCAGCAGCTCGATGCCGTTGAGGCCGGGCATGTCCATGTCGGAGAGGACAACATCGACGTCCTCCCTGGCCAGGACCTTGAGGGCATTCAGGCCATTGGTGGCGGTGAGGGTCTCGTAATCGTCCTCCAGGGCCATGGACAGGGTCTGCAGGGTCATGTTGTCGTCGTCGACGATGAGTATCTTGTTTTTTTCCATGTCAGTCAGGGGGGATGGTCGGAATGGACAGTATCGAAACTCTGCTCTGCTACAGATACTGCGATCCGGCGTTAATGGGAAGCCGTATTGTGAAGACCGTGTACTTGCCCGGCTCGCTCTCGCAGGTGATCTGGCCGCCGTGATCCTCGATGATCCGCTGGACGATGGCCAGGCCGAATCCCATGCCCTGGACCTTCTTGGTAAAGAACGGTTCGAAGATCTTTTCCAGGTCCGCGGGCTCGATCCCCTTGCCCGTATCGGCGACCCGGAGCAGGACATGGTCCTCCTCCCGCCGGGTCGACAGCTTCAGGGTGCCGCCGTCGGGCATGGCCTGGATGGCGTTCATGCACAGGTTGAGCAGGGCCTGGGTGATCTTCTTGTCGTCGAGCATGATGGGCTCCAGGGACTCGTCCTTCTCCACCTCGATGGTGACGCCGGCATCGACCGCGCTCTGGTCAACGATCTCCGCGATCTGGTCGACAATCTCGTTGAGATCCTTTTTGCCGAACTCCGGGGCCGGGAAACGGGCATACTTGACAAACTCCTCGATGATACCGTTGATACGGACGATCTCGTTGTTGATCAGCGAGGTGATCTTGAGCATCTTCTCCTTCTCTGTCGCCTCCTCGACCCGGGCCTTCCTGATCTGCTTGTTCAGGAGCTGCAGGTTCATGTAAAGGACGTTGAGGGGGGTCTTGATCTCGTGGTTGACCGTGGAGGCGATCTGGCCCAGGGTGGCGATCTTCTCCATGCGGAGCAGGTCCTTCTGGGTCTTGCGCAGGGACTCCTCAGAGGCCCGCAGCTCGGCTGTCCGTTCCTCCACCAGCCGCTCGAGTTCGCGGTTAAAGGCCTCCTGCTGCCGTTCATGCTCCTGCAGGTTCTGGGTCATGAGATTGAAGGTGGAGTAGAGCTGGCCGAGCTCGGTCTTGGAATCGGTCTGCACCCGCACCGAGAGATCGCCGAAGGTCACCCGTTCCGTTGCCTCGGCCAGGTGCATGATGGGGATGATGGTGTAACGCGTCAGGGCGATATAGCCGATACAGGAGGCGACGATGCCCACAACGCAGGAGGTCAGGTACAGAAACAGGATGTAGTACATCTTGCCGTCGGATTCATCGACCAGCTTCTCGATGGTCCCGATATGTTCCCGGTTGATGCTCTCCACCAGTTTCTGTATCCTGTAGCCGCGGTTCTCCAGGTCCTTCATGATCACCTTGGTCACGGGGCTGGCGCGATCAAACCGGGAATCGATCCTGTGCAGCTGGCTCCTGATGGCACGGACGTTCTCCTCGATCTGCTGAAAAAGAAGAAACATCTTGAGGCCATAGGATCCCTTGTCCGTCTCCTCCTCCTTGGCGAGCGCCACCTCGCCCGCCACATCCTTGACCACGGAGAGGGCGTAACGCAACCGGTCCCTGTCCAGCTTGATGACCGAGTTCTGTACCAGGAAAATAGCTTCCTGGATCTTGTTATTCATGTCATAGATACGGACGACATAATCGGTCTCGGTCTTCATCCGGTCATTGTCCCGGGCCATGTCCCGCACCAGGATAATGCAGACTCCGCCCACGCTGATGATGGCGAAGATGTTGAGGAAAAAGGCCATCAGGATGTAATTTGCCAGCTTGCGTTTGATTTTCATCTGCTCGTGCGCGCCTGTTGCTCAGGGATTCTTGCCGGCGGCCTGCGCCGGAACCTGTTGCCTCCTGGCCACTATACAAAAAGAATGCCACCCAAATCCTGCATTCCAAAAATGAAGAAAAATTTTCACTGCTTTGTCAATGCCCCCTTTGAGCGGTTGCAGCAGGACCTGCTGGAGCTTTTTCTCCGCAACCGGCTGCAGCCGGAAATCGGCCTGGACGGCCGGTGCCTCTGGCAGGCAGGCGATGACGATTTTGCCCGCATCGCGGACCGCCTGCGCCGGGCGGGACTGGCCTGCACCCTGCACGCGCCTTTTACCGATCTTGCGCCCGGCGGCAGGGAAGAACGGATCGTCGGGCTCAGCCGCGCCAAGCTGCGCCGTGCCTTTGCCCTGGTCCAGATCTTCCGGCCCTGCTCCATTGTCTGCCACCTCGGCTACGAGGCCCACAAGCACGCGAACCGTTTCGACGAGTGGCTGCAGCGTTCCCTGGCCACCTGGACCGAGCTGATCCCCATGGCGGAACGTGCCGGCACGCGGGTCATGTTCGAAAACACCTACGAACAGGGGCCCCGGGTCCACCGGAAACTCCTGGAGGCCCTGGATGCGAAAAATGTCGGCTTCTGCCTCGATGTCGGCCACCTGCTGGCCTTTGCCGGCACCGGCTGGCGGCAGTGGCTCGACGAGCTGGGCCCGTGGCTCGGCCAGCTCCACCTGCACGACAACGACGGTTCCAGCGACGCCCACCTGGCCATCGGCCGCGGCAGGTTTGATTTCCAGGGCCTGTTTGACTATCTCGGCCGCCAGGGTCTCGAGCCCCTGCTCACCCTGGAGCCCCACAGCGAAGAGGATCTCTGGCAGTCGCTGGCCGCCATGCAGGCCATGGCCCTGCCCTGCTCCGGGCCACCCGGCACTGACACCGGACACGAAAATCCCTGAAAACCGTTGGGCCAGAACATTTTTTGCGGATTTTCCCCGGCAAGCATCTTCACTTTGCCTGCCATTGAATATATACTTATAAACGGATCCTGCAATTGATAGGTTTGCCGGAGATACGAAGCTGCGGTGGCAGCGGCGATACAGGGCCCTCGAGGCCATGCCGCCATCCCCATGGGCGCAGGATCGAGACAGGAAAGCATCTACAGACAACCAATCCCGATGAAAGATACCGTCCCTGCGGCACACCACCGCCCCGGATCCCCGCTGTCCGCAACCGCATCGCCCACCGCGCCCGGTCCTGCCGGCGGCAGGTCGGCGCCGGTGCGGTGGCTTGTGCCGTTTCTCTTCCTGCTCCTCTCCTGCCTCCTGGCGTTGCCCCTGGCCGCGGGGCAACGGTACCGGCAACACCTCGTCATCGCCGGCACCGGTGACAGCCAGGAACTGCTGCGCCATGTGGCGCACGATTTCATGGCCCGCCATCCCGGCATCCTGGTGGAGGTTCCCGAATCCACCGGCAGCGGCGGCGGCATCAAGGCGGTCCTGGCCGGGACCTGCCAGATGGCCAGGGTCGCCCGTCCCCTCACGCAACGGGAGAAAGAGCAGGGCCTCACCTACCTGCTCTTTGCCCGGGCGCCGGTGGTCTTTGCCATCCACCCCTCGGTGCAGGGGGTGCGCAACCTCACCCGGGAGCAGATCATCGGCATCTATACCGGCCGGATCAGGACCTGGGGCCAGCTGGGCGGCTCGCCCGACCGCAAGATATACGTCGCCAACCGCGAGGCCGGCGATTCATCGCGGCGGATCCTGGAACGCTTCCTTCCCGGGTTCCGCGATATCCGCACCTTTGTCGGCGAAACGATCTACACCACCCCGGAGACAGTGGCCATCCTCCGTTCCACCCCCGGCACCATCGGGTATATCCCGCTGAGCGCCGCCGCCGGAACCGGTCTCGGGATGCCGTCCCTGGACGGAGTCGCCCCGACCGGCAAGGCGGTCGCGTCCGGCGACTATCCCCTGGCCATTCCGCTTGCCCTGGTCTGGAAGGATGAGCCCAGCGCGCCGCAACGGCTGTTCATCCGTTTCCTCCTCGGCCCGGAAGGCCGCCGCATCATCGAGGAGTACGGGGCCTTCCCTGTCCGATAACATGCGGTCACGCTTTTCCATCCGGGGCAAGATCTTCCTCTGGCAGCTCTGCCTCATCCTCGGCTGCATCATCACGGTCTCCTTTTTCAGTTACTACGCCCTTGCCCGTCCCCTGCTCCGGTGCCGGCGGCAGCACCTGGAATACCTGGCCGCCAACCTCGCCTCCCGGATCACGGAGCACCTGGATGACGAGAGATCCTCGTTCCTCGAGATCGCCAGGGGAAAACCCATGGACATGTACGCGGTCAACTTTGAAGAGGGCTTGCTGGAGCAGCACCTGGCCAGGCACAGCGCGTCCTTTCCCTTTCTGGCCTACATCAACGAGGCAGGCAGGGAGGAGGTCCATTCGATTTTCGGCCGGATCGGGGAGGGCGATCATGACGACAGCAACCGGCCGGTGGTGCGCAGGGCCAGGAAAACGCCCAACCAGGTCGTCATCGGCGAGCCGGTCCACAGCGACGCCCTGCAGACGCTGGTCATCCCCTTTGCCATCCTGCGCACCGCCTATTTCGGCGACCGGTTCATCGGCATTCTTCTCGGCGAGGTCCCGCTTGCCTCCCTGGTCGAGAAGGCCGGCGTCGAGCCGGTCGGCAGCGGGCGGACATACCGGCTGGTCTCCCAGGACGGCACCATACTCTACTCGATCCTGCCGGACGAGACCATGGACCGCCTCGAGATGACAGGGGACGGGGCGGCGCAACTTGCCGACGAAATCAGTGCCGGCATCCCCGGCTTTGGCCGCGCACGCCTGGCCGGCGTGGACTCGTTCGTGGCGCACGTGCCCCTGGCGGACATGGGCTGGAGCACGGTGGTCTCCTGGGATGCGGCGGATTTCCTGTCCGCCACCAGGACCCTGCGCAACTCCATCCTCCTGCTCCTCGCGGCCCTGGTCCTGCTGATCCTCACCCTCTCCTACCTGCTGGCCGGCTCCATCATCCGGCCGCTGCGCGCCCTGGTCCATGCCTCGCAGGAGGTGGCCAAGGGGAACTTCTCCGGCCAGATCTCGTTTCGCAGCTATGACGAACTCCGTGAGCTGGAAGATGCCTTCAACACCATGACCGGTGAGCTGGCCAGGATCATGGAACGGGAAAGACGACTGGCCGATGAAAAACTGCGGATGGAGAAAAAACTTACCCAGGCCCGGAAGATGGAGGCCATCGGTCTCATGGCCAGCGGCGTTGCCCATGACCTCAACAATATCCTCTCCGGCATTGTCAGCTACCCCGAGCTCCTCCTCATGAAACTGCCGCCGGACAGTCCCCTCAGAAAGGACCTGGTCGCCATCAGCGAGGCGGGCCTGCGGGCCTCGGAGGTGGTGGCCGACCTGCTCACCGTGGCCCGGGGAACGGCCAATACGAAAAAGATCATTGATCTCAACGTCCTGGTGCGTGACTACATCGACTCGCCCGAGTACCGGCGGCAGAAGGAGAGCGCCCCGGCTGTGCGGCTCGAGCTGGAGCTGGCCGACACCCCCCTGCCCGTCTTCTGCTCGGTCATCCATATCCGGAAGTGCCTGATGAACCTGGTCATCAATGCCCTGGAGGCCATGACCGGTTCCGGCACGGTGACCGTGACCACCAGCCGGTTTTCAGCCAGCTCCGCCCTGCCCGACTGCGAGGCCATGGCCCCGGGCGAGTATGTCCTGCTCCGGGTCAGGGACACCGGCCCCGGCATTGACGAGGCAACGTGCCGGCAGATCTTTGAGCCGTTTTTCAGTAAAAAGAAGCTGGGCAGAAGCGGCACCGGCCTCGGTCTCACCATTGTCTGGAACACCGTCCAGGAGCACGACGGCTGCATCACCGTGACCAGCGGCAGCCAGGGCACCGTGTTTTCCATCTACCTGCCCATGGCCGGGGAGACGGCGCCGGACGGGCATGAAGCGGCACCGGCCGCAGACCTGCGCGGCAACGGCGAAACCATCCTGGTGGTGGATGACGAGGCCATGCAGCGCGACATTGCCGACAAGATGCTCACCCAGCTCGGCTACCGGGTCACGACCGTGGCCAGCGGCGAGGAGGCGATAGGTTATCTCCGCGAGCAGGAGGCCGACCTGGTCCTCCTGGACATGCTGATGGGCACCGGCATGAACGGCGCCGAGACCTATGCCGGCATCGTCTCTTTCCGGCCCGGCCAGCGGGCCCTGGTCGTCAGTGGCTATGCCGAGGACAGCCACCTGCACAGGGCCATGGAACTCGGTGCCGGCGGCTTTCTCAAGAAACCCTTTACCATCACCGAGCTGGGCCTCGCCGTGCGCAGGATCCTGGCCGCGGAACCGGCAGGGGAGGAGCAGGGCCGGGACGAAAAAAACAGGACCTGAGCCTTTTTTCCTTGTCCGACGGCTGGGATCTGCCGATAGAAAAAATGGGAAAAAGGTGGTCAGGGACCACCACGCCCGGCAGCACCGGCCCCCGACAGTCAACCCGAACCGTCAACTGGTCAGCGGTGGATCAACACATCCGGCAGGACAGCCCAGAAAATCTCTCCATCTCCGCGCACCCGGTCTTTGTCGTGGACGACACCTTCTTCCGTTCCCGCACACCCTCCACGCCGCACTGGTCCATTGCCTGGTCCGACCTGATGATGACCATGTTCGTGCTCTTCCTGACCCTGTTTGTCTACCAGGTCGCCCACCGCGATTTCCTGAGCAGCAGGAAGGTGGAGGTGGTCGGCGGCAGGCCCCTTGCCATGCCCCTGCCCCGGTCCGCCACCCTGCCCTTCTATCCCATCTCCCCGGAGATCGCCAGGAACAGGGGCAAGGTCCTGCGACCGGTGGAAGATACACGCCAGGACCGCACACCCGCACCAGGCAGATTCCGGGAAGCGGCAGGGGGAGGGGAGACACCGCCTGCGGCCGCAGCAGACGCCTCGCCGGGGTCCCCGGTCCGGCAGGCGGCACCACTGCCCGCGGCCGGGGACGAAAAGAGGCCGGCCGCAGCCACCCTGGCGGTCACGACCGGCGAACCGGAAAGGACGCAGGCCGTGGCCGACAGGCCGGGAACTGACGGCAGGGAACTGATCACCAGGATCTATGATCTCTCCCGCACCACCCTGGCCAGTGAAAAGATGAAAAAATTCGCCTCCGTGGAACTGGTCCCGGACAAGACCATGCGCATCATTCTCACCGGCGACCTGCTCTTTGACTCGGGCCGGGCCGAGCTGACCGATGCAGCACGGCGCTCCCTGCGCAAGCTGGCCGCCATCATCAGCCATACCCCCTACATGATCAACGTGGTCGGCCACACCGACTCGGTGCCCATGAGCTCGCCCCGCTATCCCACCAACTGGGAACTGTCCACGGCCCGGGCCTGCCAGGTGGCCCGCTATCTCATGGAGGAGGCCGGCATCCCCGGCTCCCAGATCGTTGTCTCGGGCTACAGCTATTTCCGGCCGGTACGGCCCAATACCAGCGCAGCCAACCGCAGCGCCAACCGGCGGGTGGAGATCATCCTCTCCCGCGAGCCGGCGCCGGCGATACGGACCATGCCCCTGGATAACGGCCAACAGGCGGCCAGCGTACCGGTGCCGGCGGCAGAGGAGCCCTTTCCCCTGCAGGAGGGATCCTGATGCAGCGGCAGAACCTCCTTGCCCTTATCCTCTGCTGCCTGGTCTTTGCGGCGGGATTTTTCCTCAAGGGCAACATCAGCCTCTATTTCAACCTGGCCGGGTTCATGATCGTGGTCGGCGGTTCCACGGCCGCGGCCCTGCTCAGCTTCCGGCTCGATCGGCTCAGGATCGTCGGCAAGGTGGTGCGCGCCTCCTACGGCCGCCGCATCAAGTCGGAAAGCGAGATCGTCGATATCCTCATCGACCTTGCCGTCAAGTCGAGGATGCAGGGGATCCTCTCCCTGCAGGCCGACGAGAACGAGACCTCGATCCTCTTCCTCCGCCGCGCCCTGGGGTGCCTGGTGGACAACTACGAGCCGGCGCAGATCCGTGACATCCTCAACACCGAGATGTACTTCTTCAAGCTGCGGCGGGAGGACTCGGAGCGGGTCCTGCGCACCATTGCCGATTTCCTGCCCGCCTTTGGCATCATCGGTTCCGTGGTCGGCCTGATCTCCATGCTCGCCGGCATCGGCGACACCTCGGTCATCCTGTCCGCCATCCCGGTGGCCCTCACCTCCACCCTCTACGGCCTGATCCTCTCCAACTTCCTCTTCCTCCCCTTTGCCGCCAACCTGCGCGAGCGCACCAACCAGGAGCTGCTCCTGCAGAAGATCATCATGGAAGGGGTGATCGCCATCAAGAGTGAACTCAACCCCACCATCCTCAAGACCAAGCTCCTCTCCTTCCTCACCCCCTCCGAGCGAAAGGCCGACCTGGTGCCGCTGGCCAGGATCAGGGAACAGTTCCGCATCCAGGCCTAGCGTGCCGAGAAGGACCCGGCAGGCGGGCCGGAGATCCTGCGCCTGGCCCGGTCGGCGGCCGGCCGGCAAGAAATAGATGCCAAAAGCGTGGCGAACGTGTAAGATACCGCTGGCAGGGCGGAGATCCCATGCCAGCCCCGCTGCTGTTCCGGCCGCAGCCATACCCGGCACGTGACCAGGGACAAGCCGTCACGGATACCCCGCGCCATCGCCACCCCCCGCGCAGGACGGCCAAGGCGAACCATGGCGCCTGGCCAGGGCCGCGGCACTCCTGGTCAGTGACATTTTCCGTGCATGCTCCGGGATGCGGACGCCATGTCCCTGCGCGGCCGGCCGGTCATGCACACGCAGGCACAACAATCAACGAAAACAGGTAACAGGCAGGAGTCCGGCGCAGGCGGCCGCCGCCCGGACCTGTCCCCTAGGTTTCCGTCCCCCGAGGTCGACATGCAACGTCTCTGCTTTTTTACCATCGTCCTGGTCCTCTCCCTCCTTGCCGGCTGTGCTCCCAACAACACCAGGAGCCTGGAAAAACGCAAGGGCGCCAGGCAACTGCCGCCGGCCAAGGTGCTCGCCCTGGTGGATGGCAACACCCTGTTCATCCACTCGCTCCAGGAGGACACCTACCTCTTCTTTGACCATTCGGGACGTCTCTTTGGCAAGGACATCTTTGACAACAAGGACATCGGCAAGTGGGACGTCAGCGACCAGGGAGAGCTCTGCCTGCGAATGCAATCATGGTGGTACGGTGATCTGCGCTGTTTCCAGGTCCTTGTCGCTGACGGGACCTACTACCTGGTCAACGGCTCGGGCGTGCTTGCCTACACGGCAGAGCAGATGCCCGGCGATGCCAAGAGCCTCTACCACGAGATCAAGGCACGGCGGAGGAGCTATCGCCGCTCCATCCGCAGGCAGCAGGGGGAGCACCGGCCGGCGCCCGCACCGGCCAGCGAGGCCGCCAAACCGGCAACGCCGGAGACAGAGACCGAGCCGGCCATCATTGACGAGAACACGACCCCCGCACCGGCCGCGGACAAGGATTTCCGCTCCACCATCAAGTGGATGGCCCGTGACTGTCCCGGCTGCAACCTGGCCCATACCGACCTGAAAAAGGCCGACCTGGTGGGTGCCGACCTGGCCGGCGCCAACCTGGCCGGCGCCAACCTGCGCATGGCCAACCTGCGCCGGGCCAACCTGGAGGGCGCCAACCTGGAGGGCGCCATCCTGGTTTTCGCCAACCTGCCGGGCGCCAACCTGCGTGGCGCCAACCTCAAGGGCGCCAACCTCAAGGGCGCCAACCTGCTCAGGGCCGACCTGTCCGGGGCCCAGCTCGAGGGGGCCAACCTCAAGGGGGCCAACCTGGAGGGGGTCAAGGGCCTGAAACGGCGTCCCTGAGCCGGGAAAAATAGTACCGTCTGCGCTGCACGGCCGGTCCCGCTCCTCCGGCGGGGCCGGCTCCATCACCTTCCCAACACCACAACACGGCACACCAGCGACCATGTCTGCTCCATTCGTCCATCTGCACGTCCATACCCAGTACTCCATGCTGGACGGCGCCATCCGGTTGGCCGACCTCATCGACCGCACCAGGGAATTTGACATGGAGGCCGTGGCGATCACCGATCACGGCGCCATGTACGGGGCCCTGGAATTCTACGAAAAGGCGAAAAAGGCCGGCATCAGGCCCCTGGTGGGCTGCGAGTTCTACATCGCCCAGAAGAGCAGGCTCCTGCAGGACCGGACCGCGGGCCACAACTTCCACATCGTCCTGCTGGCCATGAACAGGACCGGCTACCAGAACCTGATGAAACTGGCCTCCATTGCCCAGACCGAGGGGTTCTACTACAAGCCGCGCATCGACCAGGAGGTGCTGTTCCGGCACCAGGAGGGCCTGATCGCCCTCACCGCCTGCCTGCACGGCGAGATCCCCTGGCGCCTCACCCACAACGACCCGGACGGCGCCAGGGCCAAGGCGGTCGAGCTGCAAGAGATCTTTGGCGACCGCCTCTACTTCGAGCTGCAGGAAAACGGCATCCCGGAACAGAAGGTGGCCAACGAGGGCCTCATGGAGCTGGGCAGGGAGCTGGGCATCAAGCTGGTGGCCACCAACGACTGCCACTACCTCAACCGCGAGGAGTCCTACGCGCACGAGGTCCTGCTCTGCATCCAGACCGGCCGCACCATCAACGATCCCAAGCGGTTCCGCTTCTCCACCGACGAGCTCTACTTCAAGTCGCCCGACGAGATGGCGCGCCAGTTCTCCTACTGTCCCGAGGCGGTGACCAACACCCTGGAGGTGGCCCGGCGGTGCAACCTGGAGCTGGAATTCGGCGCCCACCACTTTCCCGTCTTCCCGGTGCCCGAAGGCGAGAGCCTGGAGAGCCTGTTCGAGAAGGCCTGCCGCGAGGGACTGGAAAAACGGCTCGATCACATCCGCGAGGTCAGGGGCCTGGACGACGAGGAGGAAAAGCAGTACCGCGACCGGCTGGACATGGAGATCGGCGTGATCCAGGAGATGGGCTTTTCCGGCTACTTCCTGATCGTGGCCGACTTCATCAACTGGGCCAAGAGCAAGAAGATCCCGGTGGGCCCGGGCCGCGGCTCCGGCGCCGGCAGCCTGGCCGCCTTCTGCATGTCCATCACCGACATCGACCCCATCCCCTACGGCCTGATCTTCGAACGCTTTCTCAATGTCGAGCGCAAGTCCATGCCCGACTTTGACGTCGATTTCTGCAAGGACCGGCGCGACGAGGTGATCGACTACGTGCGCAGGCGCTACGGCGGCGACAAGCACGTGGCCCAGATCGTGGCCTACGGTTCCATGAAGGCGCGGGCCGTGCTCCGCGACGTGGGCCGGGTCCTGGAGATCCCGCTGCCGGTGGTGGACCGGATCGCCAAGCTGGTGCCCGACGAGCTGAAGATCACCCTTGACAAGGCCATTGACGCCGAGCCGCGCCTGCGCGAGGCCATGAAGGACGACGCCGTGCGCGAGCTGCTCACCGTGGCCCGGACCCTGGAGGGGCTGGCGCGGCACAAGACCATCCATGCCGCGGGCGTGGTCATCTCGCCCGGCCCCATGGTCGAGTACCTGCCGCTCTGCGTGGGCCCCAACAAGGAGGTGCTCACCCAGTATGACATGAAGTACACCGAGAAGACCGGGCTGATCAAGTTCGACTTTCTCGGCCTCAAGACCCTCACCGTCATCGACCGGGCCCTGAAGCTGATCAAGAAGGACATCGGTATCGAGGTCGAGCTTGACAAGATCCCCATGGATGACGCCAAGACCTACGACCTGCTCTGCCGGGGCGACAGCCTGGGGGTCTTCCAGCTCGAGAGCGACGGCATGCGCGAGCTGCTGATCAAGATGGCGCCGGAACAGTTCTCCGACCTCATCGCCCTGGTGGCCCTCTACCGGCCCGGCCCGCTCGACTCGGGCATGGTGGACACCTTTGTCGAGACCAAGCACGGCCGCCGCCTGCCCGACTATCCCCTGCCCCAGATCAAATCGGTGCTGGAGGAGACCTACGGCGTCATCGTCTACCAGGAACAGGTGATGAAGATCTCCAACATCCTGGCCGGCTACAGCCTGGGCGACGCCGATATCCTGCGCCGGGCCATGGGCAAGAAGATCCCCGAGGTCATGGAGCAGGAGCGGGAGAAGTTCATGAACGGGGCCAGGGAAAAGGGGATTCCCGAGGACAAGGCCACCTACATCTTCGACCTGATGGCCAAGTTCGCGGGCTACGGCTTCAACAAGTCCCACTCCGCGGCCTACGCCCTGATCGCCTACCAGACCGCCTACCTCAAGGCCCACTACCCGGCCCAGTTCCTGGCCGCACTCCTCTCCTGCGACGTGGACAACACCGACAAGGTGGTCAAGTACATCAGCGAGTGCCGGCAGCAGGGAATCGAGGTCCTGCCGCCGGACATCAACGAGTCCTTTGACGACTTCACGGTCATCAACGACCGGGTCCGCTTCGGGCTGGCCGCGGTGAAGAACGTGGGCGGCGCGGCACTGGACTCCATCATCGAGGAACGGGAGAAGAATGGCCCCTATGCGTCGCTTAGCGACTTCTGCAACCGCATCGACCCCAGCCGGGTCAACCGCAAGGTGATCGAGAGCCTGATCCGGGCCGGCGCCTTTGACTCCTTCGGCGGCCGCCGCGCCCAGTACATGGCGGTGCTCGAGCAGGCCCTGGACCGGGCCAAGGCGGTGCAGCGCGACCGGATGAGCGGCCAGATGAACCTCTTTGCCCTGGCCGCGGAAGAGGACAAGACCCCGGCCGCCGAGATCGAGCTGCCCGATGTCGAGGAATGGCCCGAACTCAAGAAACTGGCCCTGGAGAAGGAGACCCTGGGGTTCTTTCTCACCGGCCATCCCCTGGAGGGCGTGAGCCGTGACCTGCGCATGGTGGTGGACACGGAGATCGAGCGGCTCGACTCCTGGCGGGACGGGCAGGCCGTGCGCATCGGCGGCCTGATCCAGCACATCAAGGAGCACAAGTCAAAGAAGGGCGACCGCATGGCCTTCACCGTGCTGGAGGACATGAGCGGCTCGGTGGAGGTAATCGTCTTTCCCTCCACCTTTGCCCGCTGCAGCGACCTGCTGGCCGGCGAGGAACCCCTGGTGGTCCTGGGCACGGTCCAGCAGGGAGAACGGGGCGCCAAGGTCATTGCCGAGGAGATCTCGCCCCTGGCCGAGGCCATGGCCCGCTACACCGAGCGGGCCTGTATCACGCTGCGGGCCGACCGGACCTCGCGCCAGCACATGGAACAGCTCAAGGAGATCTTCTACCAGTACCACGGCCCGACCCCGGTCCACCTGACCCTGCACTTCGACGGCCGCGGCGAGGTCGACATCGAGCTGCTCAAGGACCTGACCATCCGGCCCTGCCCCGATTTCTTTCACAGGGTGGAGCAGTTCTGCGGCCCGGCCAGCCTCCAGGTCAGCATGCGCCGGTCAGAGACCGGGAAACGGCGCGGTAACGGCCGTCCCCGGTCCTGAGAGCCGCGCCGCCCGCCAACCCCGCTCATGGGTGGAAGGGAAAAAAGACCGGTGTCAGGAGCACGGTGATCACCCCCACCAGCAGGGACAGGGGGACCCCGATCCTGACATAGTCGGCAAAGCTGTATTCGCCGGGCCCGTAGACCATCAGGTTGGTCTGGTAGCTCACCGGCGAGATAAAGGAACACGAGGCGCCGACCATGACGGTGATGGCAAAGGGCATGAACGAGACACCCAGGTCCTGGGCCATGGTCAGGGCCATGGGAAAGATGAACACCGCCGAGGCCACGTTGGTGACCATGGCGTCCATGAGGATACAGCCCAGGAAGACGACGGCCAGGGCGATGTAGGGCGAATCACCGCCCAGGACCGCCAGGCCGTTGCCGATGACCTCGGAAAGACCGCTGGCCGTGACCGCCGACTCGAGCCCCATGGCGGCGGCAATGATAACCAGGGTGGAGAAATCCACGGACCTGCCGGCGGTGGTGAGGTCCATGCACCCGGTGAGCAGCATGGCCCCGGCGGCCAGCAGGGCGGCGTTGAGCATGGTCATCCAGCCCATGGTGACGCAGATGATCATGGCCAGCGTGATCAGGCTGGCCACGATGGCCTTGTCGGTGCGCTGGATACGGGCCCCGCGCAGCCGCTTGGTGATGGAGAAATCGATCTCGTTGCGGTTGCGGTAGAAAAAACGGTCCTTGACCTCGAGCAGGGCGACGTCGCCGGCCTGGATTATGGTGTCGCGCAGGGGATAATCCATGGCAGCACCGTCCCGGGCCATGCCCACCAGCCAGACATCGTACTCCCTGTCCTCCTGTTCGGCCAGGTCGCCGATGCGGTGGCCGAGGAAGGTGTTGCGGTTGGAGACCACCACCTCGACCAGGTTATGGCTGTGGCGCTCGGCCTTGCTCTTCCTGGAGGAATAGACAGGCTGCAGGCCGATGGTGGCCCACAGGGTCTTGGCGCCGTCGATGTCGGCGGCAAAGGCGATCACGTCGTTGGGCTGCAGCTTGGTGCCGGGCCCGAACTCGATGCTGCTCTCGCGGCGGATGATGGAGATGATCTCAAATCCCTCCGGTGTGCTCAGGCCCGCCTCCTCGATGGTCTTGCCCACCAGGGGACCGTCGGGGTCCACCTTCAGCTCCACCCGGAAGTAGCGGCGTTCCTTCTTGTCGTGGACAATACCGCTGGTCGGGGTCCGTGGCAGCAGCCAGCGGCTGGTGAAGAGAATGAAGGCAATGCCGGCAACGGTCACCGGCACGCCGACGACCGAGAGATCGAACAGGCCCACCTCTTTCAGGTAGGGCAGGTTGCCGCCCCCATCCCTGATGAGATCGGAGATCATGCCGGCAATGACCAGGTTGGTGGCCGTGCCGATCAGGGTGCAGGTGCCACCGAGGATCGAGGCATAGCTGAGGGGAAGATAGAGCTTCCTGGCGTCCAGGTCACAGGAGCGCGACAGGTCCCTGATCACCGGGATCATCATGGCCACCAGCGGCGTGTTGTTGAGAAAGGCGGAGCCAAAGGCGATGCTGGGCAGGATCTTCAGTTGGGCCCGGAACACGGATTTCGGCCGGCCGATGAGCCGGTCGCTGAGGATGGTGATGGCGCCGGTGGAGTACATGCCGGCCGCGATCATGAACAGGGCGCCGATGGTCAGGACGCCGGGATTCGAGAACCCCTTGAGCGAGGCCGAAAGCGGCGCCAGGTCGAAGGTGATGGTCAGGGTCAGGGCGCCGACAAAGATGGCCACCGGCGGCAGCCGGGTGAAGATCAGCAGGCCGAAGGTGAGCGCCAGGATGGTCAGGGTCAGGTACATTGCAAGCATTTATCCGAAAATGGCGCTGAGCGCCTTGGTGAAGTGTTGCGCCGCAGAGCGGTGCAACACGAGCAAGCACCCCCCGGGTTCCACCTTATCTGCGGCCGCCACCTCAACCTCCTCCGGCGCCCACGCAAAAGGAGACATCTGCCAATGAATGACCGGCAATGGTGCGCTGTCACCCCCACGGTCCGCATCCCCATGTCCGAGATCTCGTTCTCCTTTTCCCGCAGCTCGGGCAGTGGCGGCCAGCACGTGAACAAGGTCAACACCAAGGTGACCCTCCGCTTCGACATCGGGGCCTCCACCGCCCTCACCGACGAACAGAAGCAACTGGTCCGGCAGCGGCTGGCCGGCCGGATCAACCGCCAGGGCATCCTGCTCCTCCATGCCGAACAGCGGCGCAGCCAGCGGGCCAACCGGGAAGAGGCCCTGCAGCGGTTTGCCGCCCTGCTGCGCCAGGCCCTGCACCGGGACAAGGTCCGGCGCAGGACGCGGCCCGGCCGCAGCGCAAAGGAACGCCGGCTCAAGGCCAAGAGGCTGCGCGGCCGGATCAAGGCGCAGCGGCGGCGCGGTGACTACGAGGGGTACTGAAAATTCAGGCAAAACAGAGGCCGCACTCCGGACAGGTGGTGGTCGTGGTGGCAAACCGGCAGCCGCAGGCCGGACAGGTCGCCTGCTGCGCGTCCATGTCAAAGACCGCATCCAGGTGGCCGCCATCGTGCTCGGCCAGGGCCGTGCCGCGGATGTACTCCTCTTCCAGGATCCGGGCCACCTCCCGGGCATCGCCCGGCCGGACCCTGAGGACGAGATCCGTGCCGCAGCATCCCTTGCCGCAGCCACCGCCGCCCTCTCCGACCGCAAGTGACGGGATGCCGTGTTCCCCGAGGATGACCTGCAGTTCCTTGATCTGCAGGACCGCTCCCCGCCGCACGTCGACCAGCTCCTCGTCCGGGCGGATCGGCACGGCCCCGGCGGCCCGGCCCTGCCGCCGCTTCTCGAGCATGGCCTGCATCTGCCTGCCGGTGAGCAGTTCGACACCACATTCGGCGCAGGTCACGATATCGGCCCGGTACTCGTCGTTGCACCGGGGGCAGTACTTCAGATCCGGATCAATGAACAGCTCCATCTCCCCTCCTTGCCGCGGGCTGCCGCCACGGCCGGCCCACGGGCCCTGCATCGGACCGTCCCGACCGCCGGTCAGAGAATATAACGGCTCAGGTCCTCGTTTTCGGAAATATCGCTCAACTGGTTGCGCACATACCCGGCCGTGACCGTGAAGGTGGCGCTTTCACGGTCCGGCGCGTCAAAGGAGACCTCGTCCAGGACCCGCTCCATAATCGTGTGCAGGCGGCGGGCCCCGATATCCTCGGTCTTCTGGTTCACCTCCACCGCGATCCGGGCCATCTCCCGGATGGCGTCCTCCTCGAAGACCAGGTCGATCCCCTCGGTGGCCAGCAGGGCGGTGTACTGGCGGATAAGCGCGTTCTGCGGTTCGGTGAGGATCCGGAAAAACTCCTCCTCGCCCAGGGCGTGAAGCTCCACCCGGATGGGAAACCGGCCCTGCAGTTCGGGCACCAGGTCAGACGGCTTGCAGAGGTGAAAGGCGCCCGAGGCGATGAACAGGATGTGGTCGGTGCGCACCGGCCCGTACTTGGTGGTCACGGTGGCGCCCTCGACAATGGGGAGCAGGTCCCGCTGCACGCCCTCCCGGGAGACCTCGGGCCCGCCCGACGAGGTGCCGCCGCGGGAGGCGATCTTGTCGATCTCGTCAAGAAAGATGATCCCGGACTGCTCGGTCCGCCGGATGGCCTTCTCGGTGACACTCTCCTGGTCCACCAGCCGCTCCGCCTCCTCCTTTTTCAGGATCTCCAGGGCCTCTGGCACCCGCACCCTGCGCTTCTGCTTCTTGCCCGGGAAGAACCGGGAAAAGGCATCCTGCAATGAGGACTGCATCTCCTCCAGGCCAGAGGCCGAAAAGACCTCCACCATGGGCGCGGCCGGCCTGGCGGTGACCGACATCTCCACCAGCCGGTCGTCGAGCTCGCCGGTATGGAGCATGCGGCGCAGCTTCTCCCGGGTCTCCTGGAAACTCTCGCCCGGCCCGGTGAGCTCGGCGGGCACGTCGCTGTAGCCCATGGAGATGACGTTGGAGTCCGACGACCGGCCCCGGGGGCCGCCCTGCGGCGTTGTCGCGGGCAAAAGCAGGTCCAGGAGCCGCTCCTCGGCCATGGCCTCGGCCTTTTCCCGCACCCGTTCCTCTTCTTCCCTGGTCACCATGTTGACGGCAAGCTGGGTCAGGTCCCGGATCATGGACTCCACGTCGCGGCCCACGTAGCCGACCTCGGTGAACTTGGAGGCCTCGACCTTGAGAAAGGGCGACTGGGCCAGGTGGGCGAGCCTGCGGGCGATCTCGGTCTTGCCGACCCCGGTGGGGCCGATCATGATGATGTTCTTGGGCGCGATCTCCTCGCGCAGGGGCGGTTCCACCTGCTGCCGCCGCCAGCGGTTGCGCAGGGCGATGGCCACGGAACGCTTGGCGTCCCCCTGGCCGATGATGTAGCGGTCCAGCTCGGCCACGGTCTGCCGGGGCGTCAGCGAGTTGATTTCTTTCATATCTTTTCGATCACTATGTTGTGGTTGGTGTAGACACAGATGGAGGCGGCGATCTCCATGGCGGCCCGGGCAACGGCCTCGGCATCCAGGTCGGTATGGCCGAGCAGCGCCCTGGCCGCGGCCTGGGCATAGGGTCCGCCGGAACCGATGGCCAGGACACCGTCATCGGCCTCGATGACATCGCCGGTGCCGGAGAGAAGAAGGGAGTCCTTCTTGTCCACCGCGATGAGCATGGCCTCCAGCCGGCGCAGGATCTTGTCGGTGCGCCAGTCCTTGGCCAGCTCCACGGCAGAGCGCATCAGGTTGCCGTTGTACTGCTCGAGTTTCTGTTCCAGCTTGTCGTAGAGGGTAAAGGCGTCGGCCGTGGCACCGGCAAAACCGGTGATCACCTTGTCATGGTAGAGCCGCCGCACCTTGCGGGCCTGGTGCTTGATCACCGTGGCGCCGAGGCTGACCTGGCCGTCACCGGCAACGACCACGTCGCCCTTGTGCCGGATGGCCAGGATGGTTGTTGATCGTGTCTTTTTCATTGGAACTCCATTGTACGGAAAGGGAAAGGAACCACCGGCGCGCCGCGTCCCGCCGGGGCCCGGATCAGTCTCCGGAAGGCCCCCGCCCGCCAGACCGGGCCTGCGGGTGGGCGCTGTCGTAGACCCGGTTCAGGTGGTCCATGTTGACATGGGTGTACTTCTGGGTCGTGGACAGGCTGGCGTGGCCGAGCAGCTCCTGGACCACGCGCAGGTCGGCCCCCATCTCCAGCAGATGGGTGGCAAAGGAGTGGCGCAGGGCGTGCGGTGTCACCACGGTGGCGATGCCGGCCCGCCCGCCGTACATCCGGACCAGCCGCTCGACGCTGCGCGCCGACAGACGACTGCCGCGGCTGTTCAGGAACAGGGCCCTGCGCTCGGCCACATGGCCGCGGCTCACCCGGTCGGCGATCAGCCGCTGCCGCTGCGGGAAATAGGCCTCCAGGGCAGAGGCGGCCGCGCGACCAAAGGGAACGATCCGTTCCCTGTTGCCCTTGCCCCTCACTCTAACCATGCCCTCGGTAAAATCAAGGTCCTCCATGTTGCAGGAGACCAGCTCCGAGACACGCATGCCGGTGGAATACATCAGTTCCATCAGGGCCCGGTCCCGGAGGGCGAAGCTGTCCCTGCCCGGCACCGGCTCCTCGAGCAGGGCAAAGACCTCGTCCACGGTGAGAAAGGTCGGAATATAACGTGCCAGGCGGGGATTGGCAATACCGGCCAGGGGATCGTGATCCAGGACCTTCTCCCGGGCCAGGAAGCGGAAAAACGTCCGCAGGGCCGAGAGCTTGCGCGCCACCGTGGCGGCGGAACCGGTGCCATAGAGGGAGGCGACAAAGGCCCGCACCTGCTCGCTGGTCAGCGCCGCTGCGTCGGCCGGCTCGCCGGCAGAGCGGTAAAACTCCCTGACATCAGAAAGATAAGAGTCAACCGTGTGGATGGAATATCCCTTCTCCACCAGCAGCCAGGAGGCAAAATTGTCGATCTGGCCGGTCATTATGAAACAGGAGTTGAAAGCATTGCAGGGAATGTTTATTATAAAAGATTCCTTTTGTACAGTGTTCCGTTGCCGGTGCATTGTAAACCCGAAACCCCCGCGCTGCAACCGGCATCGTCGCTGATTATGGCACGCAGCGGCATCGGTAAGGAGCAGAGGCCATGGCCAAAAAGACATTTGAAAGCGCCCTCTCCCGGCTGGAGCAGATCACCGCCGAGCTTGAACAGGGCGAGCTGAGCCTGGAAAAGAGCCTGAAAAAATTCGACGAGGGTATCCAACTGGTCCGGTTCTGCAGCACCCAGCTCGAGGAGGCGCGCAGCCGGGTCGACCTGCTGCTCGAAAAGAGCGGCCAGCTGGAACCAGTCCCTTTTGATGAGGAAGAACGTGGAGATCAAACCCTATCTTGAAGAGCAGCGCCGCCTGGTCGAGGAGCACCTTGCCCGGCTCATGCTGCCGGCCGAGGGCGACTTTGCCCGCCTCATCGAGGCCATGCGCTACAGCCTCTTTGTCGGCGGCAAGCGGGTACGGCCCATCCTCTGCCTGGCCGCGGCCCGTGCCGTCACCGGCGATACGTCCCTGGACCGGGAGGTCATGCCCGTGGCCTGCGCCATGGAGTGCATCCATACCTACTCCCTGATCCACGACGACCTGCCGGCCATGGACAACGACGACCTGCGCCGCGGCAAGCCGACCAACCACAAGGTGTTCGGCGAGGCCGAGGCCATCCTGGCCGGGGACGGCCTGCTGAGCTTTGCCTTTGAGCTGCTCGGCGCCCCGGACAACTCCACCCTGCCCGCCGGGGCCAGGCTGCGGATCTGCCACACCATTGCCCGGGCGGCCGGGCCGCTGGGCATGGTGGGCGGCCAGAGCCTGGACATGGCCAACGAGGGCAAGGACATTCCCTACGAGCTGCTCCGGACCATCCACCGCAGCAAGACCGGCGCCCTGATCACCGCGGCGGTGGAGGCCGGGGGGATCGCGGCCGGCGCGGACAGCACGCAGCTCGATGCCCTGGTCACCTATGGCAACGCCATCGGCCTGGCCTTCCAGATCGTCGATGACCTGCTCAATGTTGAATCCACCACCGAACAGCTCGGCAAGACCGCCGGCAGCGATGCCGATGCCGGCAAGGCCACCTACCCTGCCCTGTTCGGAATTGAGAAATCGCGCACCATGGCCAGGGAGGCGGTCGCCACGGCCATCGGCGCCCTGGAATCCTTCGGGGAAAGCGCAGAACCGCTGCGCGCCCTTGCCACCTACATCGTGGAGAGAAAAAGATAACCATGCTCATGATGAATGCACCCGCGGACCGGCATACCAACCTGCTGGAGCAGGTCGACTCGCCCGAGGATCTGCGGAAACTCGATCCTGAACAACTCGAAACCCTGGCCGGCGAGATCAGGGAAAAGATCATTTCGACGGTCGCCGAGACCGGCGGTCACCTGGCGCCCTGCCTGGGGGTCGTGGAGCTGACCATCGCCCTGCACTACGTCTTTGACACCCCCAGGGACAAGCTGGTCTGGGACGTGGGCCACCAGGCCTATGCCCACAAGCTGCTCACCGGCCGCCGGGACAGCTTCCACACCCTGCGCCAGTACCAGGGAATAAGCGGTTTCCCGAAACGCTCGGAAAGCGAGTACGACGTGGTGGAGACCGGCCACAGCTCCACCTCCATCTCCTACGGCCTGGGCCTGGCAACGGCCAAGGACCTCAAGAAGGACGACGCCAAGGTGATCGCCATCATCGGCGACGGCTCCATGACCGCCGGCCTGGCCTTCGAGGGACTGAACCAGGCCGGGGACATGGACAAGGACCTGATCGTCATCCTCAACGACAACGAGATGTCCATCTCGCCCAACGTCGGCGCCCTGTCCAGCTTCCTGAGCAAGAAGCTGACCGGCCGGACCATCCGGCGCATGAAGGAGCACGTGGAGGAACGGCTCCTCTCCCTGTCCTCGGTGGGCGAGAACATCCTCACCGTGCTGCGCAAGAGCGAGGAGAGCCTCAAGGGTTTCTTTACGCCGGGCATGTTGTTCGAGGCCCTGAAGTTCGAATACATCGGTCCCATCCGCGGCCACGAGCTCGAAGACCTGATCGAGACCCTGCAGAACGTGCGTGACCACAGCCACGGGCCGGTCCTGGTCCACGTGCTGACCACCAAGGGCAAGGGCTACGAGCCGGCCGAGACCAGTCCCGGCGACTACCACGGGGTCGGCCCCTTCGAGATCGCCACCGGCAAGCCCAAGAAGCGCTCCGCCGGGCCGTCCTACACCTCGGTCTTCGGGGACACCATCTGCCGCCTGGCAGAGAGCGACAGCCGGGTCACCGCCATTACCGCGGCCATGCCGGCCGGCACCGGCCTGGTCAAGTTCAGCCGGCGTTTCCCGGACCGGTTCTTCGACGTGGGCATTGCCGAGCAGCACGCGGTCACCTTTGCCGCCGGCCTGGCCATGGAAGGCATGCGGCCCGTGGTCGCGGTCTACTCCACCTTCATGCAGCGGGCCCTGGACCAGGTCATCCACGATGTCTGCCTGCCCGACCTGCCGGTGACCCTGGCCCTGGACCGGGCCGGCGTGGTCGGCGACGACGGCCCCACCCACCACGGCGTCTTCGACCTCTCCTTTCTCCGCTTCATCCCCAACCTGACCGTGATGGCGCCCAAGGACGAAAACGAGCTCCAGCACATGCTCTACACCGCCGTCAACCATGGCCATCCCGTGGCCATCCGCTATCCCCGCGGCACCGGCGAAGGCGTGCCCCTGGACAGCGGGCTCGAGAAACTGCCCATCGGCCAGGGCGAGCTGCTGCGGGAGGGCGGCGATCTCCTGCTCCTGCCCGTGGGCAACAGGGTCTACCCGGCCCTGGCCGCGGCCGAGGGGTTGGCCAAGCTGGGCATCGAGGCGACCGTGATCAATCCGCGCTATATCAAGCCGCTGGACAACGAGCTGATCGGCACCCTGGCCGAGCGGACCGGCGCCATGGTCACCATCGAGGATAATGTCAAGAAGGGGGGCTTTGGCAGCGCTGTGCTGCAGATGCTGGCCGAGCTGCACATCAACATCCCGGTTCGCCTGCTGGGTTACGGCAACACCTTCATCGAGCACGCCACCCAGCAGATCCTGTGGAAGAACGCCGGCATTGACACGGCCGGCATCATCAACGGCGCCCTGGAGGTACTCAAGCAAAAGAAATAGGACCCGGTGAACCACCAAGACGGCATAAAAAAAGGTGGCGAAATCGCCACCTTTTTTTATGCCCTGCTACCAGGCTGCGCCGGCGGAACCATCCCCTCTCAGACCTGGTAATACTCCCGGTACCAGTCAACAAAATTGCGGATACCGACCTCGATGGGCGTGTCCGGCTTGAAGCCGATCTCCCGCACCAGGTCATCCACGTTGGCATAGGTCGCCGGCACGTCACCCGCCTGCATGGGCAGGAAATTCTTCTTCGCCTTCCGCCCCAGGCAGTCCTCCAGGACCTCGATATAACGCATCAGCTTCTCCTTGGCATTGTTGCCGATGTTGTAGATCCGCCAGGGACAGTAACTGGTTGCCGGGTCCGGATCATCGCCGCTCCAGTCCGGATTGGGCTCGGCCACGTGGTCGATCACCCGGACCACCCCCTCGACGATATCGTCGATATAGGTAAAGTCCCGTTCCATGTTGCCATTGTTGAACACGTCGATGGGCCGGTCCTCCAGGATCGCCTTGGTGAAGAGGAACAGGGCCATGTCCGGCCGGCCCCAGGGACCATAGACGGTGAAGAAGCGCAGGCCGGTGGTGGGCAGGCCGTACAGGTGGCTGTAGGAGTGGGCCATGAGCTCGTTCGCCTTCTTGGAGGCGGCATAGAGGGAGACGGGATGGTCCACGTTATGGTGCACGGTAAAGGGCATTTTCGTGTTTGCCCCGTAGACCGAGCTGGACGAGGCATAGACCAGGTGCTTGACCTTCGTGTGCCGGCACCCCTCCAGGATGTTGACAAAGCCGACCAGGTTGGTGTCCACGTAGGAGTGCGGATTGACGAGGGAATAGCGAACCCCGGCCTGGGCGGCCAGGTTGACGACGGCATCGAAACGGTGCTCTGCAAAGAGCGAGGCCACCTGGTCCCGGTCGGCCATGTCAAAGCCGACATGGGTGAAGGCCGGATAGGGGGTGAGCCGGGCCAGGCGCGCCCGCTTGAGCTCCGGGTCGTAGTAGTCATTGAGATTGTCCAGGCCGACAACGGTACGGCCCTCTTCCAGCAGACGTTTGGACAGGGCGTGGCCGATGAACCCGGCTGCGCCGGTGATCAGTATCTTTTGCACGGGAATTCCTTCTGGCTTGGCACCCGCCGGGATGAGAACATCCCGCGGCAGGCAGCGATTCTTAAAGAGACGACAACATTACCGGACTATCAATAAAGGATATTCTACAGTTTTTCCAATTGATTTTTTCTCTTTCTCCGATTTTCGCTACCACTTCAAAACCTTGTCCCCGGGCCCTGAACATCCGAATACCCGCACCCCATCATCATACCGCCCTGTTCCAGTGTCTTTTCGCATCCCCGACGAAAAGAGACCCCCATGCCCAAATTACCGGTCATATCCTTCGCAGCTTGACATAGCAGCGACACGTCCATATACTGTGCATATGCTCATAAAACCGGCCGGCATGGCTCGGGCAAGGCTGCATTTATCCTCCCGAAAATGCAAAACAAATGGCCTGGCAAGACCAAGGATCTCCGTGATTCGTTTGCCCAGAAACCATTATATGCGAACA
>WFUT01000138.1 GCA_015484845.1 Desulfobulbaceae bacterium | reverse complement strand
CTGTCGGCCGCCCCTTTTTAGCGAAACACTTCCAGCAGGTACGGTTTCTGCCGGATCAGGCTTCCCTGTTCCCGCCGCTGGTATCGTGCTCCTGTCCTGAGGTGACCTGCCGCATGGCCGGCATGGCGAGTTGCGGCCGGGGAGAGGGCAGGGTATATACAGGGGGTATCCTTCCTGCAGGGTTGCCATGCCGAAACTGATCATCTGCCGGGACGGCCGCGACTACCGGATTGTCGAGTTCAGCGACGATCTGGCCATCGGCCGCGACCCGGACAACAGTGTTGTCCTTGATTCACCCCGGGTCTCCCGGCGCCATGCCGCCGTGGTCCGGGACAACGGGGCCCTGGTCCTCGTGGACCGTGACTCCACCAACGGCACCTGGGTCGGCCGGGAACGGATCAGCAGTTTCCCCCTCGCCACTGGCCTCTCCTTTCGGATCGCGGACTACTCCCTGACCTTTGTTGACGATGAACCGCGGGATCTGCCGGTCTTTGCCGGTTCCGGCCAGGACCGGCAGACCGGGATCCGCGATGACAGGACGCTCTTCTTTGGCCCGGAAGACGCGGCCGTCCCCGCGGATTTACCCGCGGCCGCGCGCGAGGGGACCGGGGCGCCGGTGGCCGCCGCACCCCTGGCGCCGCTTTTTGCCGTCCTGCGCGAGCTGGAGGATGAAGAGGAGCTGCTTGCCCTGCTCCTGCGCAGCGGCCTGGAGGCCTGTGGCGCGGAGCGCGGTTTCGTTGCCCTGCTCGATGCCGGTCGCCAACTGGTCTTCCGGCAGAGCATGGGGATTGAGCCCGGCCGCGGTCAGGAGATCCGGGACGATATCGTCCGCCGGGTCATGGAACAGGGCCTGCACATGGCCCGGCCCGGAGGACCAGGGCAGGGGGGAGTGGTCTGTTCACCCATCTTCTGCGCGGGCCGGCAACCAGAGGGCTGCCTCTACTGTGACGCCGAGCAGGGGCTGTCCCGGGATGGCTGCCAGGGCCTGGAGCTCCTGGCCCTGCACGGCGGTGTCCTTCTCGATCGTCTTCGCCAGCACCAGCGGCTGGCGCTGGAGGAGCAGGGGTTGCGGACGCGCCTGGCCGAGCAGGAGGAGACCATTGTCCAGAGCCCGGCCATGCTCAAGCTCTACCAGGATATCAGGACCATTGCCCCCATCAACGTGCCGGTGCTGATCCTTGGCGAGGCGGGCAGCGGCAAGGAACTGGTGGCCTCGGCCCTGCACAGTTTCAGCAACAGGAAGGGGGCCTTTCTGAGCCTGAACTGTGCCGCCATCCCGGAGGGGATCTTTGAGAGCGAACTCTTCGGCTCGGTGCGCGGCGCCTTTCACGAGGCCGTGGACAAGCCGGGCAAGCTGGAGCAGGCCCATGGCGGCACCCTCTTTCTCGACGAGATCGGTGACATGGGGCTGGCCCTGCAGCCCAAGCTGCTCCGGTTCCTCGAAAACGGCGAGGTGACACGGCTGGGCGATACCCGGGTCCGGCGCCTGGACGTGCGCATCGTTGCCGCCACCAACCAGGACCTGGAGGCGATGGTTGGTGAAAAGCGGTTTCGCGACGATTTTTTCCAGCGTCTCTCCTGTTTCGTGCTCAAGGTGCCGCCGCTCAGGGATCGGCAGGAGGATATCGAGCCCCTGGCACGCTACTTCCTGCGCCGGTTCGCTGCCGAGTACAACTGGCCGCAACCGGATATCACCGCCGGCGCCATGGAGGTCCTGGCCGGGTCTTCCTGGCCCGGTAATGTCCGCCAGTTGCGCAACGTCATCCTGCGCCTCAGTGTCCAGTGCCGCGGCAGGCGGATCACGGAACAGGACCTGGCCGGGATCCCGGGCCTGGCCGGCAGCGCGCGGCAGCAGCGGCTCGACTCCTTTGCCAGCCTGGAGGAGATGGAACGGCTCCACATCCGTTTAGCCCTGGAGCGGGCCCGGGGCAACATGTCCGACTGCGCCAGGATGCTGGGTATTGCCCGTTCCACCCTGTACCAGAAGATGAAAAAGTACCGCCTCCAGGCCCGGGGTTGAGCCCGCCTGCCGGGGTCCGGTCCACGTACCGCCCCGGCCCGGCCAGGGAACCGCAACCTCCACAGACCACGAGGGGAAGAGCCATGAAGATCAAAGACCTGTTTGAAAACTGGGGGATCACCGGTCTCAAGGTCAATGTCGGGTTCCTTGAGATGGACTGGCAGCCGCAGCCCGAGGAGCAGCAGGCGGCCTGGGAACTCTACATCGAGCTGCTCACCCGCATCGCCACCCAGCCCCTGGCCGACGAGTATGGTGACGAGACAACCGCGCTTGAGTCCGTGCACGACCTGTTCAGGGTCACCCGGCAACTGCTCCGGGAAAAGGGGCGCAAGGCCGAGACCTTTTCCAAGGTGGCCATCGTGATCCTCAACCAGAAGATCCGGCCCTTCACTGCCCGCTGGCACAAGCCCAGCATCGAAGGGGCCTTTGGCGACCCGGGAAAGTGTCGCCTGTTCCGCAATGAGCTCAGGGAACTCCAGCAGACCCTGCGCGGCTATGCCAGCCTGCTCGCCCAGGTGGCCGATGTGGAGGACTTCCAGGCCCTGGACCAGGGGCCGCTGGAAACACTCTGAGCCGGGAGGGAGGGGGGAATAATGCCCAGCGTCTACATCTCCTACAGCCGCAGATCGGACTACTCCTTTATCCAGGAGCTGCTCAAGACAGCGGAAAACGGAAAGGACCGACCTGAACTGCAGTCCCTTGTCGCGGAGCATGGGCAGGAGCCGAAGAGGACGGCCCTTCCGCCCGATCCGCCCGACAACATTGATCTCGACCAATGGAAGCTGATCTATGACGAAAACGGGCTCAAGCAGTTAAGTTCCATCTGCGGCTTCATGGACGAGCTGAGCGAGGGCGAGCGCATTATCTTCCTGCTCTCTCGCGGCTATTTCCAGTCGCCCTACTGCCTGACCGAGCTGCTGGCAATCTATGGCAAGTGGGCAGGTGACCTGGTGCCGATCGTCGCCTTTGTTGACGGCTTTTCACCCGGTGATTGTAACTTGGACAGTCTGCGGGACTATTGGCAAAACTGGCCGACTGGACAAGACAACTGTGCGCAGGAGCTGGCGCCGGACCAACTCGAGGCCAGAAAACGCTTTGCCAAGCGCATCATGAGGCGACTACCTGCCGCGCACGCCTGGCTGCTTGGCCGGTATGACAAGGAAAGGGGAGAGTGGGATACCCTGTTTCCAGTGGTCCAGGCGGATGAAAAGGGGAAGACGGCCCGCGAGGTACTGAGTCTCTTGGGTCAGTTGCCAAAACCCCGTTTTGCCTTTGTCTCGGCCAGCCAGAAGCGGGTAAGGGTCGTGGTCGGCATGAACAGGGTGATGAAGAGGAAAAAGACTGCCCACTGGTTTGAACAGCTCGGGAAAGAATTTCCCATCCAGGAGAGGACAGATACCTCCCTGGCAGCCCGGCTGGTTGACTGCGCCACCAGCAGGGGTGATGCGTTTGCCGATTGCCTGGGGAAGATTCTCGACTGGCTGGATGAGGTCCTCCTGGACACCGAGCCAGGAGAAGCCAGGAGACAACTCGCCACGGCGGTCAAGGATATGCTGGGCTGGCTGCTGCTCATGGTGATCGATGATGCCCGTCTTCATGAACTGGTCCATGAACTTAACCGGCTCGCCAACAAGGCAAGGATGGAGTTATGCGAAGAAAATGATGCCTCCTACCAGATCATTGCCT
>WFUT01000137.1 GCA_015484845.1 Desulfobulbaceae bacterium | reverse complement strand
TCCCTGTCCCCGGCACGGTCGTCCCCCGGCCGTGCCGGTGCCGGGACGTGTCCCTGCCCCCCGGAGTTCCCTCCGGCCCCTGCCCCGGGTACAATTTTTTTTACTTTTTCCATCGATCGTGTTGACAAGGCATGTCAAATACGATACAAATCCCCTCAAGGTTACCAGTGTTCGCAGGTTTCATGGTGCGATTGCCGCAGGCGGGACCGTCCGGTTACGGCAACCACAACGTGTGACCATCAGCATACCGTGAATGTCCTGAAAGAATCCAACACCTAGGAGGAAGAAGAGAATGGTCAAGAAATTTTCCATGCTGGCGCTGGCCGGGCTGATTGCGCTGCCCGCAGTGGCCTCTGCCAGCGCCGGCAAGGCACCTCAGGATCTGACGAGCAAGATCGAGGAACTCTCCCGTCAGCTTGACGCCCTGAAAGCCCAGCTTGCCAAGCAGAATGAGACCATCACCACGTATGGCGACAAGGTCGATGACATGGGCGAAATGCTCGACGAGAAATCCGAGTCATGGGATCTTGCGGCCAGGTTCAAGTTCTATGGTGATTTCAGGGCCCGGGCTGATTTCTACAAGGGCAACACCGTCTTTGCTGCCGGCACCCCGCTGCTGATGACCGGAGTCGACGCCAACGGAGCGCCCGTCTATGCCAAGCAGGCCACCGGTGACCTCTCCAACGACACCATCTTCACCAACCGTTTCCGCCTCAACATGCGGGTCAAGGCCACCGAGAACGTCGAGTTCAAGGCCCGCCTGGCCATGTACAAGGTATGGGGCATGGAGTCCGCCTTCCGGGATGATTCCGGCACCATCTTTCCGCAGTTCGACGGCAACTCCACCCGTACCCCGTCCGACAACGCCCTGCGGGTCGACCGAGCATTCGTCAACTGGAACAACATCGGCGGCCTGCCGATCTGGTTCTCCATCGGCCGCCGGCCCACCACCGACGGACCGCCCGCCCACCTGCGCATGGGCACCGACCAGCGCATGGGCACCCCCATCGCCTACATGGACTACCCCTTTGACGGTATCTCCCTGGGCTATGCCTATGCCTGGGGCAGCGAGGCCATGGGTACCGGCCGCATCCGCCTCTGCTACGGCCGCGGTTTCGAGAACGGCCTCCAGGGCGACTCGGCGTCCAACAAGCTCGCTGACACCGACTTCATGGGCATTGACTGGGATATCATGAAGAGAGGGCCCAGGTTCTGGAACCTGCAGTCCTTTGCCGTTACCAACATCTTCAGCTATCCCAACTTCCAGGATCCGATCATCAACCAGGAGTTCGGTAACATCTCCGGCATGGGAGACAGGAAGCAGCTCGGCAACATCTTCCATACCTCCACGGTGTACATGGACCGGATCAGCAACCTCAACTACTTCATCGCCGGTGGCTGGAGCCATACCGATCCCAACGGCAACGGCCTGTTCAACGACGTTGTCGGCATGCAGATGGGCACCACCGGTCCCAACACCAGTTCCGAGGACGGCTACAATGTCTATGCCGGTATCCGTTACGATCTCAACAACCTGGGCCTCAAGCTCGGCGCCGAGTACAACTACGGTTCCCAGTACTGGATCGCCTTTACGCCGGGTCATGACGATCTCTACATGTCCAAGCTCGCCACCCGCGGCCAGGTCTTCGAGCTCTACCTGATCTACGACCTGCCCACCGGCGAGGCCATCTCCAAGTACGCCAAGACCTTTGTCCGCCTCGGCTGGCAGTACTATGACTACAACTACTCCGGCGGCTTTGACTGGAATGTCAAGCCCTACGACCTGGACGACGAGCGGTTCGAGCTGCAGGCCATGGGCGTGAACCCGGTCCAGGATGCCAACCAGATCTACCTGACCTTCGAGGCCTACTTCTAGACCGACTGGCAGGAGAGATACACAAGAAAAAAGGGAAGGTCCCGCCGGGGCCTTCCCTTTTTTTATCGGGCAACAGGAGCCGGTCCCTGCAACTGCGCCGCAGGCGGAGGCCGGTCCGGCCCCTGCTGCCTGTCTCCTGGATTCCGCACTCCGAGATTGCCAACCGCTGGACCTGATAGACAATCCGACATGAACAGACTGCGCTGGCGTACAGAGAACAGCCTCAGGTGGCTGGAAGGTGATGCCGCCGCCATACGGCTGGCGATGTTCACCCGCCATGGCGGCATGAGCGGACCGCCTTTTGCCTCGCTCAACCTCAGCTACGGGGTCGGCGATGACCCGGGAAAGGTGGCTGGCAACCGCGATCGGGTACGGGCGACACTGGGCCTTGAGGCACTGGTCTCGGCGAGGCAGGTCCACTCGGACCGGATCCACCTGGTCTCCGGTCCCGTGGAGGGAACAGAGATCCCCGGCGTGGACGCCCTGATCACCGACCGGCCCGGTATCGGCCTGCTGATCCAGCAGGCCGACTGCCAGGCCGTTCTCCTGCACGATCCCGAACAGGGGGCCATCGGGGCCATACACAGCGGCTGGCGCGGATCGGTGCGTAACATCATCGGTCGTACCGTTGCCCGGATGACAGAGGCCTTTGCCACTGACCCCTCCCGCCTGCTGGCCTTTGTCAGCCCCTCCCTGGGCCCCTGCTGCAGCCAGTTCGTCAACCATGCCCTGGAACTGCCTGAGGCCTTTGCCCGTTTCCGTTCAGGTGAAAACCACTTCAATTTCTGGGAGATCAGCCGCTGGCAGCTGCGCCGGGCCGGCCTGCGGGCGGAGAACATCACCATTGCCGGGATCTGCAGTCGCTGCAGCAGGGATTTTTTTTCCTTTCGCAGGGCAAAGGGGGAAAACAACGGCATCACCGGCCGTAACGGCTCGGTGATCATGCTGCTGCCGCCCGGGGAGGAGACAGGGGTGCCCTGAACAGGGACTCACGCGGCCTGTAGCGACCTGTCAGCCACCCGGCTCCTGCTGAAATCGCAGAGCAGCGGCGCATGATCGGACAGGGTGACCGAGGGAACCTGGAAATCGGTGACCACCAGGTCACGGGAATGGAGGATAAAATCCAGCTGCCGTTTCGGGGCCCTGCTCGGATGGGAAGGCATTCCCTCGTTATTGGCGGAGAGCAGGCCGGTGGCGGCCAGGAAGAGTTCCAGCTCCCGGTCGCCCCAGAGGATGTTGAAATCGCCGGCCACTATCAGGGGACCGTTCACCCGCTTGATCAGGTGGTAGAGCTGCTCCAGTTGGTACTGGCGATTGCGGTAGGTCAGCGAGAGATGGACCAGGAAGATGGTCACCTCCTCCAGGCGGGCCTCGATGATCAGCCGTTTCACCCCCTGTTCAAAGTAGTGGTAGTGATAGCTGACAATGGGCTGGCGGCTCAGGAGGGCATTCCCCTGCCTGTTGAGCAGGGGCAGCCTGTTGGCCACCGAGTCAACACCATACTTGGTCTCGACCAGGTGGTTGTAGTTCAGGGCCCTGGCGATAACCTCGGCCTGGCACCGGTTGTCGCTGCGAAACGAACCACTGTCCACCTCGACCAGGCCGACAATATCCGGCTGCACCGACCTGATGAAGGAGACCAGCCGATCCAGGTTCCTGGTGGACCGCTTCAGGTAGCCGGCATAGGGGAGCGGCAGGTGAAAATGGGCGCCTATACCGGCGCAGTAACGGATATTGTAGAGCAGAAAACGCAATGGCGGCATCCTCGGTTTCAGGGCAAAAAGGGATCTTCGCGCGGGCCGCCGCAACAGGCGGGCCATCGGCCGCGGCAGCACGCACCTTCTTTATTATAAGCCCTGACCGTGCCGATGCAAGGTGGGAAAACGGAAAAATTATCCCTTGCGCAGGCCGAAGACCCCCCTCTTTCTGCTCGAAAAGGCCGGGTTGATCCCCCGCCTGCCCCGGGAGCGGCCACTGCCCGGTCGCCGGTCGCCGGCGGTGGCAACCGGCTGTTCGTCGGCCGGGGTGTCGGCAAAGAGGGCGACATCCACCTCCGGACCGCCCCGCGCCTCCTGGTACAGGCCGTAAAAACGGGAACAGTCGGCAAAATAGCTCTTCTTCTCCAGCCACTTGGGCCAGGAGCCATTGCGATGGTGCTGGCGGAAGGTGACAAGGTGAACAAAGAGGGTGGCGATGGTCTCCTTGGTCATCCGCTTGACATTGAACTGCTCACCAAAGACCTGGTCGAGCTCGGCGCGGATGGCGCGCATGAGCTGGCTGTAGGCGGCCCCCTTCAGGGTGGCGATGCCGGGCAGGTCAAAACGGTGGCATGCCCAGGGCAGGAGCATGGCGGCAAAGAGCATGTATTCAGGCACATTGACCCGGCGGTCGCCGGCCGCGCTGTACAGCCGGTCCAGGGCAGCCAGGACCGCGAGGAGTTCCTCCCTGCCCTTGCCGGCATTGCGGCCGGTCAGCATGGAACGGTAGAAAGGGAAGAGGGTGAACCACAGCCCGGAGCGGATGCAGATCTCGGCCCATGGCCGGCTGGCACCGGAACGGAGGTCCTTGAGCAGCTCATCGCGGATGCGCGACGGAGGGCAGAGGGTCAGTTTGTCCCGGTTGTCGACAATGGCCTGCCAGGTCTTCTTTTCAATGGTGAAATCGTTGCGGGCCGCGTGCCGCACCGCCCGCATCATCCGGACCGGGTCCCTGGTGATGCGTCGCTGCGGCTCGCCAACGATGCGGATCACCCCCTGGTCCAGGTCCTCCACCCCGTGCACGTAATCGATGATTGACCTGGTCTCGATCTCGTAGAAGAGGGAATTGATGGTCAGGTCGCGGCGGAAGGCGTCCTCCTCCAGGGTACCGAAGGTGTTGTTGCTGGGCAGGACCTTGTCCGGCTCGTTGATGTCATACTCCGACTGGGAACGGAGGGTGGAGACCTCTATGATCTTGTTGCCCCGGAAAAAGACCTGGACCAGGCGGAACCGCCGCCCGATGGTCCGCGAATTGCGGAAGAGCTTGCGCAACTGGCCCGGCCTGGCGTTGGTGGAGATATCAAAGTCCTTGGGCCGCTTGCCCAGGTAGAGATCCCGTACACCGCCCCCCACCAGGTAACCGGAAAAACCGGCATCGCGGAGACGGTAGAGGACCTTGAGGGCCTCCAGGTCGATATCCTGTTCCCGGATGGGATGCTCGGATTCGGGGATCACCCTGGCGGTCACGCCGCCGTCACGGTCCGGTTCGCTGCCCCCGCTGTCAACTGCTGCTGTCATGGTCATCAGTGGGAAAAGTGCCGGATTGCGGGCAATGGAAAGACAAGGGATTCAAGGGATGATCTATTTTTCTCGGTAGACGGATTCGGCATCACGGACAAACTGGTCAAAGATCTCGCGCACCGGCAGGATCTCGTTCATGCGGTAGGTGTTGGCCCCGGAGAAGACAAGGCCGTGCTCCACGTCCCCGGTGCAGGAGGCCATCAGCCGGTCATTGATACAGTACTTGTAACTGCATTTCTTGAGGCACTTGAACTTGCACTCCTTGGCCGAGACGTCCTCGCCCCGCTGCATCTGCTCGACAAAGGGCGTCCTGATCGCCCGGCCCGGCATACCCACCGGGGACTGGACCAGGATGATGTCTTCCTTGCGGGCCTTGAGAAAGGTCTCCTTGAACTCGCGGGAGACCGAGCATTCCTCGCTGAGCACGAAACGGGAGGCGATCTGTACGCCATCGGCACCGTAGCGGTCCATCATTTCCGCCATCTCGAAGCCGTTGGTGATCCCGCCGGCCGCGATGAGCGGGACCTTGGAGACCACCTTCCTGACCTCGGGAAAGATGTCGCGCAGCTTCCTGTCCGTGCCCAGGTGACCGCCGGCCTCGGTGGCCTCGACGACAATGGCCGCTGCGCCAAGACGTTCGGCCAGCCTGGCAAAGGCGGGCGAGGAGACGATGGAGACAATGGGAATGTTGTATTTCTTGCCGATCTTGAAAATGTCGCGCGAAAAACCGGCGCCGGTGATGATCATGTCCGCGCCGGCCTCGATGGACCCCATGACCAGTTCATAGAAGTCCTTCATCGCGTACATGATATTGACGGCGATCACGCCGTCGGTGGCACGCTTGGCCCGGCGGATATCCTCCTGCAGCTCGGGGACCGGCAGGCCGGAACCTCCTATGGTCCCGATACCGCCGCATTCGGCCACGGGCACGGCCAGGGCCGAGGTGGAGACCCGGATGGACATCCCACCCTGGATAATCGGTATGCGGGCCACCAGGGAGCCGATTTTAAGTGGTGGTAATTTCATCTATATCCTTTTCACTCAAGAACGTAGGGCTGAATAATGCCGCGAACACCCCGTGTTGTCAAGTCTGCTCTGCCCCGGTCGCACCGGGGAATCACACTTTTTCAGTCAATATATTATACCAGAAAAACGCCGGGAAACCATGGAACAAAAAAGATTTTGCCGGTCTAGCGCCCCTGCATCCCGGCAGCCGCGGCAACATCGGCCGGATACATCCCGGTTTCCCTATCCAGCTGTTTTCATTGCCTGTTGTTCCTGGCGCGCCGCGGATGAAGGTTTATACCATAATTACGGCGGATCGGCTTGACTTTTCCCCCGTAATTCGAGTAAATTTTAAATTTTTATTTTTTTCCTGACCCGGTGCCGGTTTCCCTGCAGCCGCCAGGGGCCGGCGAACGTCTTTTACACGGAGGAAGACTTGAAAATCAAGGCCATCAACGGCTTCAAAGACATTCTGCCCGACGAGGCGGTCCGCTGGCAGTACATGGAAGGTGTGGCCAGGGACATCTTTGAACGGTTCGGCGCCCGCGAGATCCGGCTGCCCATCCTGGAAAAGACCGAGCTCTTTGCCCGTTCCATCGGCGAGGCCACCGATATCGTCGAAAAGGAGATGTACACCTTTCCCGACAAGGGCATCACCATGCGGCCCGAGGGGACCGCCTCCCTGCTGCGCGCCTTCATCGAACACGGCCTGCACGTGCAGCAGCCGGTGCAGCGGCTCTACACCATCGGCCCCATGTTCCGCCACGAGCGGCCCCAGAAGGGCCGGCTGCGGCAGTTCCACCAGATGGACGTGGAGGTCATCGGCGCATCCGAGCCGCGGGTGGACGCCGAATTGATCGCCATGGGCCGCATGCTGCTCGACGAACTCGGCATCAGCGCCAGCCTGGAGATCAATTCCCTGGGATGCCCGGAGTGCCGGCCCGGGTTCCGGCGCCAACTGGTCAGTTTCCTCAAGGAGCGGCGAGACCGGCTCTGCCGCGACTGCGACCGCCGCATTGACACCAATCCCCTGCGGGTCCTGGACTGCAAGAACCCGGACTGCCGGAGCCAGGTCCAGGACGCGCCCTCGATCCTGGATGCCCTGTGCGGCCCGTGCGACGATCACTTTGCCCACGTCTGCCGCAACCTGGAGGCCCTGGGCGTCGCCTACAGTGTCAACCGGTTCATGGTCCGGGGCCTGGATTACTATACCCGTACCACCTTCGAGTTCATCACCGGCGATCTCGGCGCCCAGGCGGCCATCGGCGCCGGCGGCCGCTACGACGGCCTCATCGAGCAGCTCGGCGGCCCTGCCCTGCCGGGTATCGGCTTTGCCATGGGCATGGAGCGCATCGCCCTGCTCATGGAGCAGCAGGAGGTCGCCCGGCCCGGGCCGCGCATGGATCTCTTTGTCGCCGCCCTGGGTGAGAAGGCCGCCGGCCATGCCTTTCCCCTGGTCCACCAGCTGCGGCGGCAGGGCCTGAAGGTGGCCATGGACCACAGCGGCCGCAGCCTCAAGGCCCAGATGAAGCAGGCCGGCCGGGTCAACGCGGCCCACACCCTGATCATCGGCGACAACGAGCTCCAACAGCAGGAAGCGATCCTGCGCAACATGGAAACCAGGGAACAGGAGACCGTGCCCCTGCAGGGCACCGTTACCGAACAGGCGCACTCCCTGGCCCGCAGGGTACGAGACAACAGCTAGCCTCCTGCCGCAGCCGGGCAGAGGCCACACAGACGGAGTAGAGCAAATGGATGCAATGGGAGCGCTGCGGCGTACACACAACTGTAATGAACTCGGTCCGGACCAGCTCCACCAGGAGGTGATCCTCATGGGCTGGGTCCTGCGCCGACGGGACCACGGCGGGGTGATCTTCATCGACCTGCGGGACCGGTGGGGGATCACGCAGGTAGTCTTCAACCCAGCCATCAACGAGGAGGTCCATGCCAAGGCGCACAGGCTGCGCAGCGAGTGGGTCATCGCGGTGCGCGGCCGGGTGGAACGGCGGCCGCCGGACATGGAGAACCCCAAGCTGGCCACCGGCGCCATCGAGGTGCTGGTGGACGAGCTCCGCATCCTCAACACCAGCGAGACCCCGCCCTTTCCCCTGGACGAGGAGATCGAGGTCTCGGACAACCTGCGGCTGCAGTACCGCTACCTGGACCTGCGCCGGCCCGAGATGGCGGCCAACCTGGTCATGCGGCACCAGGGCCTGCAGGCGGTCCGCTCCTACTTGAGCAAGCAGGGATTTCTCGAGATCGAGACCCCCATGCTCACCCGTTCCACGCCCGAGGGCGCCCGGGACTACCTGGTACCCAGCCGGGTCAACGCCGGCCGCTTCTATGCCCTGCCGCAGTCGCCGCAGCTCTTCAAGCAGATCCTGATGATCGCCGGCATGGACCGCTACTTCCAGGTCGTGCGCTGCTTCCGGGACGAGGACCTGCGCGCCGACCGGCAGCCCGAGTTCACCCAGATCGACATGGAGCTGAGCTTTGTCAGCGAGGAAGAGATCATCACTGTCACCGAGGGCATGATCAAGACCCTGTTCGCGGCCACCCGCGACATCGAGCTCACGCCGCCGTTCAAACGCATGACCTATGACGAGGCCATGCGCCGCTTCGGCACCGACCGGCCCGACACCCGCTTCGGCCTCGAGCTGGTGGACCTGACCGAGACCCTGCAGGGCTGCGGCTTCAAGGTCTTCCGCTCGGTGATCGACAAGGGCGGTTCGGTCAAGGCCATCAATGCCCGCGGCTGCGCCACCTTTTCCCGCAAGGACCTGGACGACCTGACCGAGTACGCCTCCCGTTTCGGGGCCCGGGGCATGGCCTGGATCAAGATCAGGGAGAACGACTGGCAGTCCCCCATCACCAAGTTCTTCAGCGACGACGAGATCCGTGCCATGGGCGAGGCCCTGGACGCCCGGCCCGGTGACCTGATCCTGTTCGGCGCCGACCGGACCGACATCGTCCACCAGGTCCTGGCCGAGCTGCGCCTGGAGCTGGCCCGCCGCCTGGAGCTGACCGACGACTCGGCCTTCGAGTTCCTGTGGATCACCGACTTTCCCCTGCTCGAGTATGACCACGACCAGAAACGGCACACCGCGGTCCACCATCCCTTTACCGCGCCCCGGGAGGAGGATCTCGGCCTCCTGGCCACGGACCCGGGCAAGGTCAGGAGCCGGGCCTATGACCTGGTGCTCAACGGCAACGAGATCGGCGGCGGCTCCATCCGTATCCACGACAAACAGGTGCAGGAACAGGTCTTCCAGGCCCTGGGCATCGGCGAAGAGGAGGCGCGGGAAAAATTCGGCTTCCTGCTCCGCGCCCTGGAACTCGGCGCACCGCCCCATGGCGGCATCGCCTTTGGCGTGGACCGCCTGATGATGCTGCTCACCGGTTCCTCCTCCATCCGCGACGTCATCGCCTTTCCCAAGACCCAGAAGGCGACCTGTCCCCTCACCGAGGCGCCGGCACCGGTGAGCCGCAAGCAGCTCACCGAGCTCTATCTCAGGCCGGACTGGAAGGAGGAGTAGCGAAAAGGGGGCGGAACACCGCTTGTCGGCCGGGAGAACCGGGGCCTCAGGACTGGCGGTAGCGCCGGGCACAGGAGGCCCGGTTCACCAGGGGCACCTGCTCGGACAGGGCACGGATCTCGGGGTCATCGTCGAGCCAGGAGTGCAGCCGCTCCAGCATCTCGCGGGCATAGACGGAACGCTCACCGCCGGCCAGGCTGTAGATGACCCATTGCCCGTCCCGCCGCCGGTCCACCAGGCCCGCGTCCTCCAGGATCTTGAGATGCTTGGAGACCGTTGACTGGGACAGGGCCAGCAGGGCCTGGATCTCGCAGACACACAGCTCCCGCCCCTCCAGCATCTTCAGGATCCTGAGCCGGCTGCTGTCGGACAGGGCCTTCATTACCCGCAGGCACTCTTTCATCTCACCGTTGGCCATGGTTCCCCCTGCGCCGCCAGCCCGGCGGATGGCGGTCCAGAGCGGTCAATACCGGCAACCTCACGATTCCCCGCCTCCGTCCGCTAGTCGACCAGCTCAAAGCCTATCTTGACAATGGCCTCCCGCAGCCGCTCCCGGGGCACCTCCCCCTCGAAACGGGCCTCACCCTTCTCCAGGTCGACCTCCACGTTGCTGACGCCCTCCAGGGCCTCCAGGGCCTTCCTGGCCGACGCCTGGCAGTGCGGACACTTCATTCCCTTGATCCTGATGACCTGCATGTTCTCTTCTCCTCTAAATGATCCTTGCTGCCAACGAGACCCGGGAAACAGGCCCCCGGGCCCCCTGGTGAACCGGCATGCCCGCAAGCGGGCATAACCAGCGATGAAAAAAATCAATCCCCCTGCCCGCGGATGCTCTCGATCACGGCCGAGGTCGAGACCTGGTGCTCAAAGGCGATCCGCTCCACCCGGCCGCCCGCCGCCTTCACCTCGGCGGCACCCACGATCCTGTCCTCGGGCCAGTCCGCGCCCTTGACCAGGACATCGGGCAGCAGGGCGCGGATCAGGTCAATGGGGGTCTCGTCGTCAAAGATGACCACGAAGTCCACGCACCCCAGGGCGGCCAGCACCCTGGCCCGTTCCTGCTCGCCGTTGACCGGCCGGGAATCGCCCTTGAGCAACCGGACAGAGCGATCCGAGTTGAGCCCCACCACCAGGCAGTCGCCGCAGCGGCGGGCCTGCTCCAGGTAGCTGACATGGCCGGCGTGCAGGATATCGAAGCAGCCGTTGGTGAAGGCGACCCTGCTGCCCTGGCGCCGGATGGCGGCCAGCCGCGGCAGCAGCCCCTCCAGGCTGATCACCTTGTCGCGGTCATGCCATGGCCATGGCCGTTCGCCCACGCTGCAGAACCGGGAACGGAGCGTGGCCAGCAGGGAACCATCCAGGGAGCACTGCCCGGAGCCGGCATCGCTGCCCAGCGTCAGCAGTCGACTCCCGTCGGGTGCGACCGCCATGGAATGTCCGGCCATCTCGGTGTGGCCGGTGCGGCCGCAACTGTTGCAGGCCGCGACAAAGACCTGGTTCTCGATGGCCCGGGCCGTCAGCAGGGCCTGCCAGTGGTCCAGGCGCACCATGGGCCACTGGGCGCTGACCGCCAGCAGGCCGCAGCCGGCAAAGGCCTGTTCCCGGGCCAGCTCCGGAAAGCGGAGATCGTAGCAGACCAGGGCCCCCAGCAGGCCGGCGGCCGTGGCAATGGCCCGTGGCCGGTCGCCCGGCGCCAGGAGCCGGTCCTCCTTCCAGAAGGCAAAGAGATGCTGCTTGCGGTACCTGCCCGCCACGCCGTCCGGCCCGGTAAGGAAGAAGGTGTTGCGGGGCAGGCCACCGTTGCCGGCCGGCTCGGGCAACGAGCCGGCAAACCAGGCGCCGCTCGCCGCGGCCAGCCCGCGCAGGGCATCGAGCAGGGCCGGGGTCGCGGCGGCATGGCGCGCCATGCGGCCGGCATCGAAGCCGCAGGACCAGAGCTCGGGCAGCAGGACCAGGGTCCCCTCTGCCGGGGCAAGATCAGCGAACAGGGCCCGGACCCGCTCCAGGTTGGCGGCCGGCTCACCGAGCCTGACCCGGAACTGGAGCAGGGCCACCCGGCGAAAGGGCAGCATGGTCACGGACCGATCGCGGCCAGGGCATCCCGGGCCAGCCCGGCCACGGTGAGGGTGCGGATACGGCCCTCCTCGTAGAGGCGCACCTCGGCCCTGTCCGCCAGCAGCTCCTGCAGGGGCCGGCGGGCGGCGGCCAGGCCGAGGCGGCCCGCGGCCAGGGCGGCCATGCCCCGCACACCGGCATCAGGGGACCCGAGATAGGGCAGGATCTCGTCACCGACCCCTCGCCCGGCCAGGAGATCGGGCCTGCTGCCGGCCAGCCTGGCAATCCCCCAGAGCAGACCGCGCTGCAGGAGCTCATGCTCCAGGAAATTGCCATCCTGCCAGATCTCCTCGCCGTCCTCGCGCATGTAGGAGATGAGCATGTGCACATACTCGTCCGCCAGCCCCCGGTGATGGACCATGATCTCGGCCATGGCCTCGGGCGCGCCCCAGCCGATGCCGCCCGACTCGTCGTTGAGGCTCCAGAGCAGGCGGCGCATGATGATGCGACCCTCTTCCATGTCCTGGTCGGCCAGGCGCGCCACCATCTCGCCCATGGCGCTGATGCCGTGCCAGCGCACCAGCTCGTCGGTGTGGCAGATGGCGGAGAAGAGGACATTGACCACGTCCTTGGCCGGGTACTGCCGCAGCCGCGCCAGGATCGCCTCCAGGTCCGGTTCCGCCAGCAGGGCCAGCACCTCCCGCTTCAGCCTCCGGCTGCTCATGTCTGCCTCCCTGTTCCTAGCCGGCCTGGGAGGCGTCAAAGACCCGCTTGCCCAGCTCGGCATCCAGGAAAAAGAGCCCCGACGAGTCATTGCCGATGAGCTCCAGCCGGTTGACGATCTCGCCCACCGTGGCCTCCTCCTCCACCTGCTCGGAGACAAACCACTGCAGGAAGATGCCGGTGGCGTGATCCTTTTCCCGGGCAGCCAGGTCCACCAGGTCGTTGATCAGCGAGGTGACCAGCTGCTCGTGGCGCAGGATATGCTGGAAGGCGGCCAGGGGACTTTCCCAGTCGCGCTCGGGCTTGTTGATCGCATTCAGGGTGACCCGTCCACCCCGCTCGTTGACAAAGTCATAAAACTTCATGGCGTGCATCAGCTCCTCCTGGACCTGGGCCCGCATCCAGGCGGCAAAGCCGCCCAGGCTCACGGACTGGAAATAGGACTCCATGGACAGGTAGAGGTAGCTGGAGTACATCTCGGCGTTTATCTGCTCGTTCAGGGCCTTGAGGATCTTTTTCTTCAGCATTGTTCACAATCTCCTTGACGGTTCCGGTTGCCCTCCCCGGCCCGGTCGGGGGCGCCGGGGAGGAGTGGTTGCTAGTATAATCATAAGCCCTGAAAATTCCAGGCTATCATTGAAAAATGTTGTTTTTTGAAATTAAACCTGTTTTCTTAGTCAATTACGACTTTCCCCCCAGAGAGGCAGCAATGAGCAAAACAATCCTTATAACCGGCGCCACCTCCGGATTCGGCCGGGCCTGTGCAGAACGGTTCGCACGGGAAGGCTGGCAGCTGATCATCACCGGTCGCAGGCAACAGCGACTGGAGGAGCTGGCGGAACAGCTGGCCGGCACACCGGTGCACGCGGCCCGGCTCGATGTCCGCGACCGCGGCCAGGTGCGGGCCCTGGTCCGCGACCTGCCGCCGGGCTTCCGGGAGATCGACGTCCTGCTCAACAATGCCGGCCTCGCCCTGGGCCTGGAAGGTGCGCACGAGGCGGATCCCGACGACTGGGAGACCATGATCGACACCAACATCAAGGGCCTCTGCCACCTCACCAGGACAATCCTTCCCGCCATGGTGGAACGGGACCGCGGCCACATCATCAACATGGGCTCGGTGGCCGGGATCTATCCCTATCCCGGCGCCAATGTCTACGGCGGGACCAAGGCCTTTGTCAGGCAGTTCTCGCGCAACCTGATCGCCGACCTGGTGGCCACCAGGATCCGGGTCACCAACATCGAGCCCGGGCTTGCCGAAAGCGAGTTCTCCATTGTCCGGTTCCACGGCGACCGCGCCCGGGCCAGCCAGGTCTACCAGGGCACCGACCCCCTGACGCCCGCCGATATTGCCGAGATCGTGCACTGGGTCACCAGCGTGCCGCCGCACGTCAACATCAACACGGTGGAGGTCATGCCCGTCTGCCAGGGCTGCGCCCCCTTTGCCATCCACCGCCGGCCGGAAGCCGGGCCGCCGGGCCCGGACAGCGGAGCCCCGTGAGCATGCGCCGGGTCGTCATCACGGGCATGGGGATCGTCTCGCCGCTGGGCAACAGCACGGGCGAGGTCCTCGCCGCGCTCATGGAGGGCAGGTCCGGGGCCAGGTATATCCGGAAGTACGAGGAAATCGGCCTGCGCTCCCGCATCGGCTCCTTTACCACCATCGATCCCAGGAAACACATCGACAAGAAGATCCTGCGATTCATGGGCGATGCAGCGGCCTATGCCTACATCGCCATGGAACAGGCCATCAACGACGCCGGCCTTGCGCCGGAGATGGTCTCCAGCCCCCGCACCGGCCTGATCATCGGCTCCGGCGGCACATCGGCCGAGAACGTGGTCGCCACCACGGACACCATGCGCCAGCGTGGCCTCAAGCGGCTCTCGCCCTTCATGGTGCCACGGACCATGAGCAGCACGGTCTCGGCCTGCCTGACCGGACCGTTCCGGATCAAGGGCGTCTGCTACTCCATTGCCTCGGCCTGCGCCACCGGCGCCCACTGCATCGGCGCCGGCATGGAACAGATCCTGATGGGCAAGCAGGATATCGTCTTTGCCGGCGGCTCGGACGAGGAGCACTGGACCCAGACCGCCATGTTCGACGCCATGGGCGCGCTCTCCACCCGGTTCAACCAGGCGCCGCAGCGGGCGTCCCGGCCCTATGACCTGGAGCGGGACGGCTTTGTGGTCGCCAACGGCGCCGGCATCGTGGTCCTGGAGGAGTTCGAGCACGCAAAGAGACGCGGCGCCACCATCCACGGCGAGGTGATCGGCTACGGCGCCACGGCCGACGGCCACGAGATGGTGGCTCCCTCGGGCGAGGGCGCCGTGCGCTGCATCCGCCTGGCCCTGGCCGACGTCCACGACCCCATCGACTACATCAACGCGCACGGCACCTCGACGCCCCTGGGCGACCTGGTGGAACTGCGCGCCATCCGGGAGGTCTTCGGCAGCCGGATCCCGCCGGTCAGCTCCACCAAGTCCCTGTCCGGCCACTCCCTGGGCGCGGCAGGGGTGCACGAGGCCATCTACAGCCTGCTCATGATGCGGCACGGCTTCATTGCCGCCTCTGCCAACATCGAGAACCTGGATCCCGAGGCAGCGGACATGAACATCGTCACCGAGCTGCGCCACCAGCCCCTGGCCACGGTGATGTCCAACAGCTACGGCTTTGGCGGCACCAACGCCTGCCTGGTCTTCAGAAAGGTATGAGGGGGGAAGGCACGGAGAGCCGCAACGCGGCAACAGCAGACAGGGAAAAGGAGTTCATGGCCCTGGCCATCGAACTGGCCGCAACCGGCATGGAACGGGGCGACGGCGGGCCGTTTGGCGCGGTCATCGTCCGCGGCCGCGAGGTGATCGGCCGCGGCTGGAACCGGGTCCTGGCCAGCAATGATCCCACGGCCCATGCCGAGATCGTGGCCATCCGCGACGCCTGCGACCGGATCGGCAACTACTGGCTTGACGGGTGTGACATCTTTGTCAACTGCGAGCCCTGCCCCATGTGCCTGGCCGCCATCCACTGGGCGCGGCTGGCCTCGCTCACCTTTGCCGCCAGCCGCGATGACGCCGCGGCCATCGGCTTTGACGATGCGCGGATCTATCGCCAGGTCTGCCTGCCGCCGGAAAGACGCCAACTGCCCACCCACCAGGTGGAGCGACAGGACGCGCTGCGCATCATGCAGCAGTGGCCGACCCTGGCCAGTGGCAGGAGGTACTGAAACCAACCGCCCCCGGGCGTGACGATTTCAGGACGTGGCTGCAACTCCCGGTCCCGCAATCCTTGAGCGCCCCACCTACGATTCCACCTCTTCCTCCTCGTCGATGCGCCGCATCCCTTCCATGATCAAGCCCATGAAGCCGCCGATCACCGGCAGCTCGCGCGCCTCCTCCGGGATGCCGGAGGTGTAGACAAAGCGACCGCTGCTCCTGCCCAGCAGGGCAAAGAGGGCCTCCTTGCCCCGCCGGTTGCGGTAGCGCGCGTCGATAACCTCGCCCTCGTGAAAGAGGACCTCGGCCTTGCCGTCGTCCAGGACCAGCTCCACCCGGCCGGTCTTCTGGCTGGAGTTGATGAGCTGCAGCAGCTCCACCGGGTTGATCTCGGCCAGCTCGCCGCTCATGCCGGAGCTGATGGTGCCGGCGCGCAGGGTATTGGCCTGGGCCCGGTCCACCAGCATACGGTAGAAGAAGACCTGGAGCACGGGATACTTGTTGAGCACATGCTTGAAATCCTTGCTTGACAGGCTGGCCAGCCTGGTCCTGGCGCGGGAATGGATGGACGTGGTCACCGGTTCGCCGGAGAGCAGGCTCATCTCGCCGAAGATCTCCCCCTCCCCCATTTCGGAGAGGGTCTGGCCGTTGCCGCTGATGACCGCGACCCTGCCCTCGAGGATGATAAAGAGATGGGTCCCCGGCTCGCCCTGCTTGAGGATGACCTTGTTGGCCTCGTACTCCTTGAGCTTGAGCAGGGCGGAGAGATCCCGCAGGTTGTCGTCGTCCAGGGGTTCAAAGATGTCGAGACGGCGAAGCAGGCCGTAGAACCTGTCGATGTGGCGCATCCGGGCCCGCTGCTCGGCCGCGGCCAGGAGTTTCATCTGCAGGGTGGCAAACTCCTTTTCCTTCTTGTACTCGAAGCGGATCATGCCGGTGCAGCCGCCGCATTCGAACTTGGACCTGCGGATCCCCTCCTGGGTGAACCGTTCAAAACTGCGCTCCTGGGCAACCGCCTGCATGATCTCGCGCACCAGCACCAGGCAGGCCGGCTTGGCCTCGGGCACGGTCAGGCCCATGTCCTCGACCTTGAACTCCTCGCCCACGTTGTAGATCGGGCAGGAGCGCTCCTCGGTGACCACGAAGATGGCATTGCGAAATTCCATGAGGCCCCGCAGCGCTAATCCGAGCGGCCGAAGATGAGATAGATGATGATCCCCATGACCACGGCGCCGCCAAAGAGGACCGGCAGCACCTTGGAGACCTGGAGTTCGTCGCCCACCACCAGGGTCTGCATGTACTGGGTGCCCGAGGCGAACCAGACACCGAAGATCAGCGCCATGATCAGCATGTCGCGAAAGGCCATCTTGTAAATCTGGTAGACGACCAGGCAGATAAAGGGCACCAGGAACCAGGGATTGGTGAAGAGGCCGACGTAATCGACCTCGCGGATCTGCTCAGGCAGGTTGGTGGCCTGGATCCAGGCCGTCACCTTGTCGACAACAGGCCCTACCGCATCACTGATGCTCCCCGCAATTGCTCCCACATCCAGCATTTCTGAGCTCCTTTTCCAGGTTGTGCTGTGAGCGGTTGAACACCTGGATCGCGCAGTAGGAACCGCACATGGAACAGGTCGGCCCCTTGTCGCTCTGTCCCTCGTGCCGGAACCGGGCCGCCTTGTCCGGATCGATGGAGAGCTCGATCTGTCCCTTCCAGTCCAGGTTGTTCCGCCGCCTGGCCATCTCCCGGTCCCGCTCCCTGGCCCCGGGGATTCCCTTGACCAGGTCCGCGGCATGGGCCGCGATCTTGGAGGCGATGACCCCTTCGTGCACGTCGTCGATGTCGGGCAGCTTGAGATGCTCGGCAGGGGTGACGTAGCAGAGGTAGTCTGCGCCGGCGGCCGCAGCGATGGCACCGCCAATGGCCCCGGTAATATGATCATACCCCGGCGCGATGTCGGTTACAAGGGGACCAAGCACATAAAATGGCGCACCCTTGCACATCTGCTTCTGCAGGAGCACGTTGGCCGTGATCTGGTCCATGGGCATGTGGCCCGGCCCCTCGATGATCACCTGGACGCCGGCGGCCCAGGCCCGCTCGGTGAGCTCGCCGAGATGGATCAGCTCCTGGACCTGGTTGCGGTCGGTGGCGTCGTCCAGGCAGCCGGGCCGGATGCCGTCGCCGAGGCTGAGGGTGACCTCGTGTTCCCTGAGGATGGCCAGCAGGTCGTCGAAATGCTCGTAAAGCGGATTTTCCTTGCGATGATGGCTCATCCACTCGAGCAGGAAGGAGCCACCGCGGCTGACCACGCCCATCAGCCGTTTCTGGTGCATCATCCGCTGCTGCAGGTGACGGGTGATGCCGCAGTGCAGGGTCATGAAATCAACCCCGTCCATGGCCTGTTTCTCGATGGTCCTGAAGATGTGGTCCTCGGTGACCTCGACGATGTCCTTCTGCTGCTGCTCCACGGTCTCGGCCACGGCCTGGTAGATGGGCACCGTGCCCAGCGGCACCGGGCATTCGGCCAGGATACCGCGGCGTACCTCGTCGAGATCACCGCCCATGGAGAGATCCATGACCGTGTCGGCGCCGGCCTTGACGGCCACCCGCAGCTTTTCCAGCTCCTCGTCGAGATTGGAGATATCCCTGGACGAACCGATATTGGCATTGACCTTGGTCCGCGTCCCCCTGCCGATGGCCATGATCCTGTCAAAATCATGGTGACGGTTCCTGGTGATGGCGATGCTGCCGTCGGCCACCCCGGCCATCAGCGTATCGACATCCATGTTTTCATTTGCAGCGCACTTCACGAACAGGTCGGTCTTTCTGCCGGCCAGGGCATCTTCACGAATACTCATCAGGTTTCTCCAGATTGATCAGCTCCACCACGGAAAGGGACGGATATTTCCACCCTGAATCCCGCCCTTGTAGAGTGACGACTTCACCGAAGCTGCACGTTACCAGGGGGCCGGAAGCATTCTGTCGCCGTCTGCGCCCCTGGTGCCGTGCACTGCCGGCGGACTTGCCACTTGCAGGATCCAGGTCCTCGATTTTTCTGCCGCGTGGAGACGGGAAAAGGACACACCTCCACATGTTAGCGAGGATACCAACCGTTCCGCCGGCAGTCAATGTAAAACAGGGCGGCCGAACAGGTGCCCGGTCGCGGAGGCCGAATCCCACCCGATATGTAACATTTTTGCAAACCATAAGATTCAATCAAAACATTTTTGTAAATTTTATACAGGTGAAGAGCTCCTGGGCACCACCACGGTTTCCATAAAATAATGCAGTAATTCCAAAGAGTAATACAAAACAGGCACCCAGGAGGGCAAACTGGCATGTCGTTTGTTAATGACAGGTCATGGAACGAATTTGTGCCATCACGTATTTCATAAAAAGGAGAGTATCATGAAAAAGATCGAGACGATCATCAAGCCCTTCAAGCTCGATGCCCTGAAGGAGGCCCTGCACGAGCTGAATGTCCATGGCATGACCGTGAGCGAGGTCAAGGGGTTTGGCCGCCAGAAGGGCCATACCGAGATCTACCGCGGCGCCGAGTACATGGTCGATTTCATACCCAAGATCAAGGTGGAGATCATTGTCCAGGCCGAACGGGTGGACGAGGTGATCGAGGCCATCATCGGCTCAGTCCGCACCGGCAAGATCGGCGACGGCAAGATCTTTGTCCTGCCCGTGGAAAAGGTCTGCCGCATCAGGACCGGAGAGACGGACAAGGACGCCATCTAGGGCCGGACCCGGCCTTTGGATCGCAGCCCGGACAAACCATGAACATACCGCCGCCCCCTGCGCTGCGGGCAGGTATTTTCGGATACATATTCAGAATTAATGCACGAGGAGAGAAACCAATGCGAAAGAGAACATTTTTCCTGGCCCTGATCGTCCTGGCGACCATCGCCGCGGTCCCGGCCCTGGCCGATGAAAAGGTCGTCAAGGCAACCGTGGAGAGCAATGCCGCCGCCGTGGCCGCTGTCCAGACCAACCTCAACTACGTCTGGACCCTGGTCGCCGCGGCCCTGGTCTTCTTCATGCAGGCCGGGTTTGCCATGGTTGAGTCGGGATTCACCCGCGCCAAGTCGGCCTGTAACATCATGATGAAGAACCTGCTCGACTTCTGCATGGGCTCCATTGCCTTCTGGGCCATCGGCTTCGGCCTGATGTTCGGCGTCACCAAGACCGGCTGGTTCGGCACCAGCGACTTCTTCCTTTCGGAGTGGCATGGCCCCAACAGCGATCCCTGGGTCCTGGCCTTCTGGATGTTCCAGTGCGTGTTCGCGGCCACCGCCGCCACCATCGTCTCCGGCGCGGTCGCCGAGCGGATCAAGTTCACCTCCTACCTGATGTACAGCTTTGTCATCTGCGCCTTTATATATCCCATCTTCGGCTCCTGGGCCTGGGGATCCCTGCTGCACGGCAACGGCTGGCTCGAGGCCAAAGGCTTCATCGACTTTGCCGGCTCCACCGTGGTCCATTCCATCGGCGGCTGGTGCGCCCTGGCCGGGGCCATCGTCCTCGGACCCCGTCTCGGCAAGTATGGTCCCAAGGGCGAGGTCCGGGCCATTCCGGGCCACAACATCCCCATGGCGGCCATCGGCGTCTTCATCCTCTGGCTCGGCTGGTTCGGGTTCAACCCCGGTTCCACCACCACCGGTGACACCTCCATCGCCATGATCTTTGTCAACACCAACCTGGCCGCGGCTGCCGGCGTGCTGAGCGCCATGACCGTCGCCTGGATCATGTTCAAGAAGCCTGACGTCGGCATGAGCCTCAACGGCGCCCTGGCCGGGCTGGTCGGCATCACGGCCGGCTGCGCCAACGTCTCCCCCACCAGCGCCGTGATCATCGGCCTGATCGCCGGTGTCATCGTCGTCATCTCGGTTGTCACCATCGACCGCCTGCACATCGACGACCCTGTTGGCGCGGTTTCAGTGCACGGTGTCTGTGGCGCCTGGGGCACCCTGGCCGCCGGGCTCTTCAACATGGGAGGCACCAGCATGACCATCATCACCACGCAGCTCATCGGCATCGGCGCCGCCTTTGCCTGGGCCTTTGGCACCGCCTTCATCCTCTTCAAGGCCATTGACATGATCTTCGGCCTGCGGGTCACCGAGGAAGAGGAAATGATCGGGGTCGATATCGCGGAGCATGCCGCCCATGCCTACAACGACTTCCAGGTAAGCAACTGATACCCACCTGCCCCGGATGCCCCGGCGGCGCCTGTCCGCGCCCCGGGGCACCCGGCAACCTCCTCCCCAAAGCGGCTGCCTCCGCACCCTCCTCCAGGCGGGGGCGGCCGTGTCTTTGCAGAGACCAGGGCGGCGCCCCGACCAGGGCCGGCCCGCAAGTACAACAACCCCCCGTCCGAGCGTGGATGCGCCACATGAAACCACATGGCCACAGCCCCGGTGAACGGCTTCCCGCTGACGGTCCGCTCACCGCCGGTGACGGCCGGACCGGCCGCCATACCCGCCAGGGAACAAACCGACCTGCCACCTGTCTACCGTCGTCAGTGCCATGAGCAAGAAAATCCTCGTCTTACAACATGTTGAGTGGGCCGGACCGGGCCGGCTGCTGCTGGATGCCGTGCCACGGCCCGAGGCCGGCTTCCACGTGGTCCGGCTATGGGAACAGGCAGCGCCGGATCCGGCCGACTTCGATGCCCTGATCCTGCTCGGCGGCCCCATGGTGACCGGCGACAGGACACAGCGCGCTCTTGTCAGCGAGGTCAAGCGGCTACTGCAGGCCTGGCTCTCCCTGGACCGGCCCTGTCTCGGCTTCAACCTGGGCCACCTGCTGCTCGCCGATGCCTTCAGGGCCCGCACCGGCGCCAACTTCATGTCCGGCATCGGCTTCCAGAAGGCGCACCTGACCCACGACGGCCGCAACCATCCCCTCTTTCACGGCATCGCCAGCCCCCTGCTGCTTTTCAAGTGGCACGACCAGGCCATCCAGATGCCGGCACCGGCCGACATGGTCCTGCTCGCCACCTCCAGCCACTGCGTGGTCGAGGCCTTCAGCATCAAGGGACGGCCCTCCATCATCGGCCTGCAGTGCGACAATTACGCGGCCCATCCCGACGATGTCGCCCGCTGGATCGCGGGCTGCGGCTCCGTGCCCTCGCTGGCGCTGCCGGAGCACGCCAGTGCCCGGAAACTCGTCGACCAGGCCGGGCGCCACCTGGCAGAGATGCGACAGACCTTTACAAAACTGATAAAAAATTTTATCACCCTCACAGACAACCAGCCCCTGCCCCGCGGGACGAAAGACATGACCCCAGCCACGGACGAGCCCCCTCCATGAACCTCCTCAGCCAGAAATCCATCTTCACGGCCATGCTCCAGGACGGTCCCTTTGCCGTCAACGATGCGCCGCCCTTTGGCCATCCCTTTTCCAGGGGGACCAAGGAATGGGTCCGGGCCCTGGGCAGCGACCAGCTCCTCAAGACCAAGTACCGGGCCGTGCGCAACCAGATCTTCGATTTCCTGGGCATCTGCAACTTTGACGAGATCCTGCACCTGATCCACGACCGGGAGCTGCGGGCGCGCAACGGGGAGCGGGCCCACCGGCTGCTGGGCAACATGTTCGGCATCGAGGGTTCGCCGCGCGAGATAGGTCGCTACCTGCGCGACTATGCCCGCACCGCCGACGACGTGGTCAACTCGCTGTCGGCCAAGGTGCTGGCCCCCTACCGGGCCCATATCGAGATCACCAACGAGATCGAGACCACCTCCGACCCCATGGAGCTGCTGCTCATCATCTTTGACGACCGCTTCCACCGCAAGGCGCGCTTCGAGGCCAAGCGCAAGCTGGTGCTCATGGGGCTGGCCGGTTCCATCGACCAGCGGGAGCGGGAGACCGACATCGAGACCAAGTTCGCCGACTTTCTCGACTTTCTCAACGACTACGTCTGGAGCCCGAGCCTGAAGATCGGCGAGCTCGAGATCAGCTACCTGCACAGCTTCCACAGTGCCGACGACTTTTCCTGCACCGAGGTACGGGTGCTGACCGAGGAAGAGGCCCGGCAGACCACCCCGGCCCGGGGCGAGAAACTGACCCTGATCAAGCGCAGGCTGTTCCGGGACCGGGACCGCGAGATCCCGATCTATGTCACGATCAGGAAAAAGCCTCCAGCAGCCAAGGTACTGAAGCTCCTGCGGAAAAACGAAAAAAACCCGGCCACGGCCGTGGACGACGAGCTCGGCCTCATGGCGGTCCTCAACTCGGTGGGCGACGTGAAACGTTTCCTGCGCCACCTGACCAGGAGCGCGGTGCGGGCCGACTCCTTCATGACCCTGGAGGACATCTCCGACACCCTGACCGGCGGCCGCTACAGCTCCAGCGCCACCGGCAGCTCGAACAAGACCCCCATGCTCAAGTTCTTCGCCCGCCTGGGCGGCATGCGGGTGGAGTTCATCATCCACACCAACCGCTCCTACCTCAACTACATCTACCAGCGGGACGTGGCCCATGACGAGTACGAGGTCAAACGCCTCTTTGACACCGGCGTGGCCGAGTTCCTCTTTCCACCCGATATCTACCACCTGGACATGCAGGAGATCCGCGACCGGCAGATCCTCTGGTTCCGCAAGCGGATCGAAGAGTGGTAGCCCCCGGCCGTCTCCGGGCCAAACACGAAAGCCGTGTGATTCGCGGGCGGCATCACCCACCTGCCCGCCGCTGCAGCCGCTCCATGAGCCACCCCTGGAGCAGGGAGCCGGCCAGGATGTAGAGGCTCAGGACCAGGGTGAAGCGCAACCCCAGGGTATCGACCATCACCGGCAGCAGGGGCACCTTGATGCAACGGGCAAAGAGAAAGACCACCACCAGGCCGTCCCGGCCGCCATGGCGGCGCAGGTCCTGGACCATGGGATACCAGGCGTACATGGGACCATGGCTGATCACCCCGGCCAGCAGGGCCAGCAGCCAGCCGCGCAGCCCGCTCTCCCGGCCCAGCCAGCGCACGATGCGCGCCGGCCGCAGGAAATAGTTGACCACCGCGATCAGGCAGATGACCACGGCAAAGACCGGCAGCAGCCGTAACAGGAGCAGGCCGCCCCGGCGCAGGGCCACCAGCGCGACCGGCGCGTCGTGCCAGGCAAGGACGACATAGGCCAGGACCACCAGGAGCAGGAACAGGCGGCCGCGAAAGGCAAAGGGCTGCTCTTCCCCGGCCTTCATGACAGCACCTGCATGGTGAGGCCGGTCAGCACCGCGATGAGCACGGTGCCGCCCAGGGCGAGCAGGTTACGCAGGACCATGAAGCGGGCCCCGAACATCTCCGCCTCCATGGGAAGCTGGATGACCCCCAGCGTCACCCAGGAGAGGATAAAGGCGGTCACCGCGTACAGGGAGATCCCCTGCTGCAGCAGTTCGCCGCCCAGCAGGTAGCTGACCACGGGATTGCCGGTGGCCGCGGCCCCGGCCAGGGTCCCGACCAGGGTATCGGCCACGGGCCGGCCGCGGAACAGCGTGGCCAGCATCTCCGGCGTCACCAGGGTCTCCAGCAGTCCCACCAACCCCATGATCCCCACCAGCAGCGGCGCCATGGACCAGAACATGAGCCCGCTCCGCTTCAGCACCCGCATAAAAGGCGGCCTCTGCTCCGGCATCCCGGCCGGCCGCTTCCCCGGGATGTTCCCTCGTTCTCCTGCCATCCTCACCTCCCCTGGCGGACCGTCCCTGCCGCCACCAGTGTCTCCTTTTGTACAGTAACCGCGCACGTGTTGACAATTTTGTCCAGTTTTCTACAACAAGGAAAACTGACATAACAATTACGTGATATTTTACCCATGCCGGCAGTAACCCTTTCCGCTCCATTCTACCCCGTATTGCCCGGGGATACAGCAGGAAAAGAATCCTTCTGCCGCAACGGTTTTCGCTGGCACACCCCTTGCTTTTCCCTGGAGACAGCATGTCCCTGTCACCCATCGGGACCTGCATGAACAGGCAAGTATGACCAGCCACCGACATCATCAACAGAAAAGGAGGAACCTATGAAGAAAACACGATCTGCAGTCCTGCTGCTGTCGCTGTTCCTGCTCGCGGCGCTCATGACCACGGGCCGGGCCCGTGCCGGCGAGGATACCATCAAGGTGGGTATCCTGCATTCCCTCTCCGGTACCATGGCCATCAGCGAGACCACCCTCAAGGACACCATGCTTATGCTCATTGACGAGCAGAACAAGAAAGGCGGCCTGCTGGGCAAGAAACTGGAGGCAGTGGTGGTGGACCCGGCCTCCAACTGGCCGCTCTTTGCCGAAAAGGCCCGGGAACTCATCGAGAAGGATCACGTGGCAGCGGTCTTCGGCTGCTGGACCTCGGTGTCGCGCAAGTCGGTACTGCCGGTCTTCGAGGAGCTCAACAGCCTGCTCTTCTACCCGGTCCAGTACGAGGGCGAGGAGTCATCGAAAAATGTCTTCTACACCGGGGCGGCGCCGAACCAGCAGGCGATCCCGGCCGTGGACTACCTGATGAACGAGATGGGCGTCAAGCGCTGGGTCCTGGCCGGTACCGACTATGTCTACCCCCGGACCACCAACAAGATCCTCGAGGCCTACCTGAAGGAGAAGGGGGTCAAGCCCGAGGACATCATGATCAACTACACACCCTTTGGCTACTCGGACTGGCAGTCCATCGTGGCCGAGATCAAGAAATTCGGCTCGGCCGGCAAGAAGACCGCCGTGGTCTCCACCATCAACGGCGACGCCAATGTCCCCTTCTACAAGGAACTCGGCAACCAGGGCATCACGGCCGACAAGATCCCGGTCATCGCCTTTTCCGTGGGCGAGGAGGAACTCTCCGGCATCGACACCCGGCCCCTGGTGGGACACCTGGCAGCGTGGAACTACTTCATGAGCGTGGACACAAAGATCAACGAGGACTTCATCGATGCCTGGCACGCCTTTACCAAGGACGAGAACCGGGTGACCAACGATCCCATGGAGGCCCACTTCATCGGCTTCAACATGTGGGTCAAGGCGGTACAGAAGGCCGGCACCACGGATCCCGCCGCGGTGCAGAAGGCGATCATCGGCGTGACCGTGCCCAACCTCTCGGGCGGCTATGCGGCCATGATGCCAAACCACCATATCACCAAGCCGGTGCTCATCGGCGAGATCCAGGACGATGGCCAGTTCGAGATCGTCTGGCGCACCCCCGGCATGGTGGCCGGCGACGCCTGGTCCGACTACCTGCCCGGCTCCAGGGACCTGATCGCCGACTGGCGGGAACCGCTCTCCTGCGGCAACTTCAACGTCAAGACCGGCAAGTGTTCCGGCAACAGATAAACCAGCAGGGCTGGACCAGGTTTCCGGGTCCAGCCCCAAGGATCCAACCCATGACAGTCATCCCTGCACCACGCGGCCCGGTCCTGCGCCTGCTGGCAGCACCGCTGGCCCTGCTCTGCCTGCTGCTCCTGCCGGGGTGGGCAACCGCCACCGACACTCCCTTTGCCCGGGGCATCGCCCTGCTGGCGGCAAAGGACTTCCAGAGCAAGGGCCGGGCCATCGACCTGCTGGCCGAAAGCAACGATCCCAGGGCCAGGCCCATCCTGACGGCCCTGCTGGCAGGACGCCTCTTCCACGTCAGGAAGACCGGCGCCCTGGTCCTGGCAGAGAAAGAGGGCCGCACCTACCGGATCAGCGACGCATTGAGCGGCGCTGTGGCGGGAACGGTGAAAAAACGGGCCCTGCGCAAGGTCACCATCAACAACCGGCTGCGCTCCCGGCTCAAGGGCGTGCTGGCCCGGATGGACCTCTCGGACCCGGACGCCTCGGTCCGGCTGGCCGCGGTTAATGCCATGCTGGCCACCCTGGACCCCGGCTCCATCGACCTGCTCGAGCAGCTGCGGGCCAGGGAACGGGACAGCCGGGTCCGCGACGCCCTGGCCACGGCCATTGCCATCGGCGGCCTGCGCAGCACCGACCGGCGGACGAGGCTCGCGGCCCTGGCCGCGCTGCACGGCAACCTCCACCCGGCGGTGCGCAACGAGCTGACCCGCCTGATCAGGGACGAAAAGGACCAGGAGGTCCGCGGCATGGCCCGCGCCACCCTGGCCTCCATAGAGACGCGCATCGCCTGGTCCTCCCTGGCCGAGACCCTCTTCTTCGGCCTCAGCGCAGGCTCGGTCCTGGTGCTGGCCGCCATCGGCCTGGCCATCACCTTCGGCGTCATCGGGGTCATCAACATGGCCCACGGCGAGCTGATCATGCTGGGCGCCTACACCACCTATGTCCTCCAGCAGCTGCTGCCGCACTCCATCGGCCTGGCCCTGCTGCTCTCGGTTCCCGCGGCCTTCGTGGTCTCCGGCGCCGTGGGCATTGTCATCGAAAAAACCGTGATCCGTTTTCTCTACGGCCGGCCCCTGGAGACCCTGCTCGCCACCTTCGGTATCAGCCTGGTTCTGCAGCAGGCGGTGCGGACCATCTTCTCGCCGCTCAACCGCAGCGTCGCCACCCCGGCCTGGATGAGCGGCATGATCCAGGTCAACCCGGTCCTGTCCCTGACCGTGAACCGGCTCACCATCATCGCCTTCACGGCCCTGGTCTTTGCCGGCCTCTACTGGACCATGAAGAAGAGCGCCATGGGCCTCCAGGTCCGGGCCGTGGCCCAGAACCGGGCCATGGCCAGGGCCATGGGCGTGCGGGCCGCCCGGGTCGACGCCCTCACCTTCGGCCTCGGCTCCGGTATCGCCGGCATGGCCGGCGTGGCGCTGAGCCAGCTCACCAACGTCGGCCCGAACCTGGGCCAGTCCTATATCATCGACTCGTTCATGGTGGTGGTGTTCGGCGGTGTCGGCAACCTCTGGGGCACCCTGCTCGGCGGCCTGTCCCTCGGCGTGGCCAACAAGTTCATGGAGCCCTGGACCGGCGCCGTCCTGGCCAAGATCCTGATCCTGGTCTTTATCATTCTCTTTATCCAGAAGCGTCCCAGCGGCCTGTTTCCGCAGGGGGGCCGCGCCGAGGTATGAGCCATGAACCGCCTGACTTCGCTTCTTGCCAACGACACCGGCGGCAGCATCTTCCTGTTCCTGCTGCTCCTGGCCGCCATCCTGGTGCCGGTGTGCAACCTGGTCGTGGCGCCGGCCTCGTCCCTGCACGTCTCCACCTATACCATGGCCCTGGTCGGCAAGTACCTCTGTTACGCCCTGCTGGCCATCTCCGTTGACCTGGTCTGGGGTTACCTGGGTATCCTCACCCTGGGACATGGCGCCTTTTTCGCCCTGGGCGGCTATGCGATGGGCATGTACCTGATGCGCCAGATCGGCGCCCGCGGCGTGTACGGCAACCCGGTCCTTCCCGATTTCATGGTCTTTCTCAACTGGCAGCACCTGCCCTGGTTCTGGCACGGCTTTCAGTGGTTCTGGTTCGCGGCCCTGATGGTGGTCCTGGTGCCGGCCCTGCTGGCGCTGGTCTTTGGCTGGTTCACCTTCCGCTCCCGCGTGAGCGGGGTCTACCTCTCCATCATGACCCAGGCCCTGACCTATGCCCTGATGCTCGCCTTTTTCCGCAACGAGATGGGATTTGGCGGCAACAACGGCCTCACCGACTTCAAGGATCTCCTGGGATTCTCCCTCCAGGCCGACACCACCCGGGCCGGCCTGTTCGTGGCCTCGGCCCTGGCCCTGGCCGGCGGTTACCTGGCCTGCCGCGCTCTGACCACCGCCCGCCTGGGCCGGGTCTGCCGGGCCATCCGCGACCAGGAGGACCGGGTCCGCTTCCTCGGCTACCGGGTGGAGAACGTCAAGCTCTGGGTCTTCACCTTCTCGGCCATGCTGGCCGGGATCGCCGGCGCCCTCTACGTGCCGCAGGTGGGTATCATCAACCCCACCGAGTTCTCGCCCCTGGCCTCCATCGAGATCGTCATCTGGGTGGCGGTGGGTGGCCGCTCCACCCTGTACGGGGCCGTGGTCGGCGCCCTGGTGGTCAACTATGCCAAGAGTTTTCTCACCGCGGCCATGCCCGACGCCTGGCTCTTCTGCCTGGGCGGCCTGTTCGTGCTGGTGACCCTCTTTCTGCCCGACGGCGTGGCAGGCCTGCTCCGCCGCAGCGGCAGAACCGGCAACCGGCCAGCAGACCCGCTTCCGGCCACACCAGAGGAGGAGGCGTCATGAGTATGCTCGAGTCCATGCGCTCCTACATGCGGCGCGACCAGGTCTTTGAGTTCCTCATCCCGGACACGCCGCCGGACCTGGATATCACCCATGGCGTGATCCTCTACCTGGAGGGGATCACGGTCAGCTTTGACGGTTTCCGGGCCATCAACGACCTGAACCTCTACATCAGGGACGGTGAGCTGCGCTGCATCATCGGTCCCAACGGCGCCGGCAAGACCACGATGATGGATATCATCACCGGCAAGACCCGGCCCGATACGGGCTCGGCCTGGTTCGGGCAGCAGATCAACCTGCTCAGGATGACCGAGCCCGAGATCGCCCAGGCCGGCATCGGCCGCAAGTTCCAGAAACCCACGGTCTTCGAGCAGCTCACCGTGTTCGAGAACCTGGAGCTGGCCATGGCCGGCGACCGGCGGGTCTGGTCCACCCTGGTCGCCCGCCTGGACAGGGAACAGCAGGACCGCATCGACGAGATCCTGGAGCTGGTCGGCCTGCAGGAGCTGGTCCGCGTCCGGGCCGGATCCCTCTCGCACGGCCAGAAACAGTGGCTGGAGATCGGCATGCTCCTTGCCCAGAACCCGAAGCTCCTGCTGGTGGACGAACCCGTGGCGGGCATGACCGGCCAGGAGATGGAGCGGACCGCGGAACTGCTCACCTCGCTGGCCGGCAGCCGCACCGTGGTGGTGGTGGAGCATGACATGGATTTTGTCCGCTCCATCGCCCGCACGGTCACGGTCCTGCACCAGGGCAGCGTCCTGGCCGAGGGCACCATGGACGAGATCCAGAACGACCAGCGGGTCATCGACGTCTACCTTGGAGACTGACCATGCTCAGGATCGAACAACTCAACCAGTACTACGACGAGAGCCACATCCTGCGCAATGTCGACCTGCAAGTACCCCGCGGCCGCTGCACCTGCCTGATGGGCAGAAACGGGGTCGGCAAGACGACCCTGCTCGGCTGCGTCATGGGGCTGCTGCGCACAGCCTCGGGCCGCATCGACTTCCAGGGGACCGACATCACCCGGGCGGCCGCCGAGCAGCGGGCCGGGCTCGGCATCGGTTACGTGCCCCAGGGCCGGCAGATCTTCTCCCGCCTCACGGTGCGGGAAAACCTCGAGATCGGCCTTGCCACCGGCCGGAGGAGAAAAAAACAGATCCCGGGGATCGTCTACGAGCTCTTCCCGGTCCTGGCCGAGATGCAGGGCCGCCGGGGCGGCGACCTGTCCGGCGGCCAGCAGCAGCAGCTCGCCATCGGCCGGGCCCTGGTCCTGGAGCCCGAACTCCTGATCCTGGACGAGCCCACCGAGGGAATACAGCCCAACATCGTCCAGGAGATCGGCGCCATCATCAGCAGGCTCATCAACGAGATGGGCATGACCGTGCTCCTGGTGGAACAGAAGCTGCGCTTTGTCCGGGCCGTGGCAGACCGGTTCGCCATCATGGACCGGGGCAGTATCGTGGTCCACGGCGAGCTGGACCGGCTCGACGACAACCTGGTCCGCAGGTACCTGACCGTATGACCGCGCCGGCGCCGCCACGGCAGGCCGGAGGCTGGCAGGCCCGGCTGCACCTGGACTTTGCCCTGCAGGGGGACCGCACCCTCCTGGTCCGCAACCGTCACCAGGGCCCGCTGCTGGTGCAGCGGCCGCTCTATCCCGAGGAGGGTGCCTGTCACGGTTGCATCCTGCACCCGCCGGGCGGCGTGGTCGGCGGCGACCGGCTGGAGATTGACGTCCGGGTGCAGGAGGGCGCCGCGGCCCTGCTCACCACGCCGGGCGCAGCCAAGTTCTACCGCTCGGCCGGGGCAACGGCCGTGCAGGAGCAGCGGCTGAGGATCCGCGACCAGGGACGCCTGGAGTGGTTTCCCCAGGAGACCATCCTCTTTCCCGGGGCCAGGGCCGTGCTGGAGACCCGTGTCGAGCTGGAGCAGGGCGCCTCCTTCATGGGCTGGGAGATCCTCTGCCTGGGGCTTCCGGCCAGCCGGGCCCGTTTCGACGCCGGTTCCCTGGCCGCCGGCCTGGACATCAGCCGCAACGGCCGCCCCCTGCTCCTGGAACGTCTCGGCATCGACAACAGCCGCGACCGGGACCGGCCCGCCGGCCTGCGCGGCCTGCCGGTCTGCGCCACCCTTGTGGCCACGGACTGCGCAGCGCATCACCTCCCGCCCCTGCGTGCCCTCGCGGCCGGGCTGAAGGACGGCCTGGCCGGGGTCACCCTGGCCGGCGAGCTGCTGGTGGTCCGCTACCTGGGGGACTCGACCATGGCGGCGCGGCAGTTGTTCCAGGAGACCTGGGCACTGCTCAGGCCCGCCACCTGTGGCCGCCCCCCCTGTCCGCCGCGGATATGGGCGACGTGAAAGCGGCTGCGGCCGCATAACCGCAACGGCCTCCACCTGCACATCAATTCACTACCAGGGACATAAGATCATGGAACTTACACCCAGAGAAAAGGACAAATTGCTCCTGTTCACGGCGGCGCTCCTGGCCGAGCGGCGGCGCGAGCGTGGCCTGAAACTCAACTATCCCGAGGCGGTGGCCTATATCTCGGCCGCCATCATGGAGGGTGCCCGCGAGGGCCGGAGCGTGGCCGAGCTCATGGACCACGGCCGCACCCTGCTCGGCCGCGACGATGTCATGGAGGGCGTGGCCGAGATGGTGGAGGAGGTCCAGGTCGAGGCCACCTTTCCGGACGGCACCAAGCTGGTGACCGTGCACAACCCGATTTTCTGAGGACCCACGCCACGACAAGGAGGCAGACATGATTCCAGGCGAGATCATCACCCGCGACGACGCCATCCATATCAACCAGGGCCGGCCCACAAGACAACTCGAGGTGGCCAACACCGGCGACCGTCCCATCCAGGTCGGCTCCCACTACCACTTTGCCGAGACCAACCCGGCCCTCTCCTTTGACCGGGCCATGGCGCGCGGCTTCCGCCTCAACATCGCCGCCGGCACCGCGGTCCGGTTCGAGCCGGGCCAACGCCGCCGGGTGGAGCTGGTGGCCCTGGCCGGCGCTCGCCGGGTCTACGGCTTCCGGGCCGAGATCATGGGCCCCCTGGAGGAGGAACAATGAGCACCATTTCCCGCAGGGCATATGCAGAGATGTTCGGCCCCACCACCGGCGACCGGGTGCGGCTGGCCGACACCGACCTCTGGATCGAGGTGGAGGAGGACCGCACCGTGTACGGCGACGAGGTCAAGTTCGGCGGCGGCAAGGTGATCCGCGACGGCATGGGCCAGGGCCAGCAGGCCGCGGCCGCCTGCGCGGACACCGTGATCACCAACGCCCTGGTCCTGGACCACTGGGGCGTTGTCAAGGCGGACATAGGGATCAAGGACGGCAGGATCCACGGCATCGGCAAGGCCGGCAACCCGGACACCCAGGAGGGAGTCGATATCGTGATCGGCCCGGGCACCGAGATCATTGCCGGTGAAAAGCTGATCGTCACGGCCGGCGGCATCGACGCCCACATCCACTTCATCTGCCCGCAGCAGGTGGAGGAGGCACTGATGTCGGGCATCACCACCATGATCGGCGGCGGCACCGGCCCGGCCACCGGCACCAACGCCACCACCTGCACGCCCGGTCCCTGGCACCTGCAGCGCATGCTGCAGGCGGTGGATGCCCTGCCCGTGAACATCGGCCTGCTGGGCAAGGGCAACGCCAGCCTGCCCGCGGCCCTGGAAGAACAGGTACGGGCCGGGGCCATGGGCCTGAAACTGCACGAGGACTGGGGCACCACGCCGGCGGCCATTGACAACTGCCTGGCCGTGGCCGAGGCCATGGACGTGCAGGTGGCCATCCACACCGACACCCTGAACGAGTCCGGGTTCGTGGAGGAGACCATGGCCGCCTTCAAGGGACGCACCATCCACACCTACCACACCGAGGGCGCGGGCGGCGGCCATGCGCCCGACATCATCCGGGCCTGCGGCCTGGCCAACGTCCTGCCCTCCTCCACCAACCCGACCCGGCCCTACACGGTCAACACGGTGGACGAACACCTGGACATGCTCATGGTCTGCCACCACCTGGACCCCAACATCGCCGAGGATATCGCCTTTGCCGAGTCGCGCATCCGGCGGGAGACCATCGCGGCCGAGGATATCCTGCACGACCTGGGCGCCTTCTCCATGATCGCCTCCGACTCCCAGGCCATGGGCCGGGTCGGCGAGGTGATCCTGCGCACCTGGCAGACCGCGCACAAGATGAAGGTCCAGCGCGGCAGCCTGGAGGGCGACCCGGCCCGCCACGACAACCTGCGTGCCCGCCGCTACATCGCCAAGTACACCATCAACCCGGCCATCTCCCACGGTATCAGCCACGAGGTGGGCTCGGTGGCCGTGGGCAAGCTGGCCGACCTGGTCCTCTGGCGACCGGCCATGTTCGGGGTCAAGCCGTCCCTGGTCATCAAGGGCGGCATGATCGTGGCCGCGCCCATGGGCGATGCCAACGCCTCCATCCCCTCACCGCAGCCGGTCCACTTCCGGCCCATGTTCGGGGCCCTGGGCCTGGCCTGCAGCGCGACCAGGGTCACCTTCCTCTCCCGGGCCGCGGTGGAGGCGGACATCGGCCGGCGCATCGGCCTGCGGTCGCCGACCAAGGCTGTCCGCGACTGCCGGACCGTCAGCAAGGCGGACATGGTCCTCAACAACAGGCAACCCGTGATCGAGGTGGACCCGCAGACCTACGAGGTGCGGGCCGATGGCGAGCTGCTCACCTGCGAGCCGGCCCGCTGCCTGCCCATGGCCCAGCGCTACTTCCTGTTCTGACCATGCTCTGCCTGACCCGCAAGCTGAAGAGCACACCCCCGGTGGACGCCACCCTCACCCTGGCCCGGGAACAGCGCGTCCGGAGCAGGCTGCGGGTGTGCCTGGACACGGGCGAGCCGGCCGGCCTGTTCCTGCCCCGCGGCACCATCCTGCGCCATGGCGACCTGCTGGCCTCGGAGGACGGCATCGTTGTCCGGGTCAGGGCCGCGGTCGAAGCTGTCTCCCGGGTCCGGTGCGGGGATCCCCTGCTCCTGGCGCGGGCCTGCTACCACCTGGGCAACCGGCACGCGGAGGTGCAGATCCTGCACGGCGAGATCCGCTACCTGCGGGACCATGTCCTGGACCGGATGGTGCGCGGCCTGGGCCTGCAGGTGGTCGCGGCCAGCCTGCCCTTTGAACCCGAGGACGGGGCCTACCTGCCCCATGGCCACCATGACTGAACAGCTCGGCCTGGTGCGGCTGCTGCAGCTTGTGAGCCCCTGCCAGCCCACCGGCGCCTTCAGCTACTCGCAGGGACTGGAGTGGTGCGTGGAGGCCGGCTGGATCAGGGATCACCGCGAGCTGGCCGCCTGGCTCGCCGACCTGCTGGACAACACCATGGCCCGGGTTGACCTGCCGCTGCTCCTGCGCATGCACGGGGCCTGCCGGCAGGGCGACGAAAAGGCGATGGCCCGCTGGTGCGACCTGCTGCTCGCCTGCCGGGAGACCGACGAGTTGCGCATGGAAGAGAACAACCGCGGCCGGGCCCTGCTCTCGCTCCTGCGGCAGCTGCAGGTGCCGCAGGCCGACAGGTGGCCGCACCTGCTCGGCCCCTGCCAGCTGGCAGGCTTTGCCTGCGCCGCGGCCCACTGGCGCATCGACCCGTGCCAGGCCGCGGTGGGCCATGCCTGGGCCTGGCTGGAAAACCAGGTCATGGCCGGCGTCAAGATCATCCCCCTGGGCCAGTCCCGGGGGCAGCAGATCCTGCTGCAGCTCGGCTCAAAGGTGGTGGCAGCCGCGCAGGAGGCAGCGGGCCTGGCCGACGAAGAGATCGGCTCTGCCTGCCAGGCCCTGGCCATCGCCTCCAGCCGCCACCAGGACCAGTACACCCGGCTCTACCGCTCCTGAAACGATCACGACAGAGGAGGAAACAATGCAGCAGCGACACCCCCTGCGGGTGGGGATCGGCGGCCCGGTGGGATCGGGCAAGACCGCCCTGCTCGAGGCCCTCTGCCGCGCCATGCGGACCACCTGCTCCCTGGCCGCGGTCACCAACGACATCTACACCAGGGAGGATGCAAATTTCCTGGCCGCCAGGAAGGTACTGCCCCGGGGGCGGATCATGGGCGTGGAGACCGGCGGCTGCCCCCATACCGCCATCCGCGAGGACGCCTCCATGAACCTGGCCGCCATGGAGGACCTGGGCGAACGCTACCCGGACCTGGAGCTCATCTTCATCGAGTCCGGCGGCGACAACCTGAGCGCCACCTTCAGTCCCGAACTGGCCGACCTGTTCCTCTACGTCATCGATGTCGCGGCCGGCGACAAGATCCCGCGCAAGGGCGGACCGGCCATCACCCGCTCCGACCTGCTGGTCATCAACAAGATCGACCTCGCACCCATGGTCGGCGCCTCCCTCGAGGTCATGGAACAGGACACCCTGCGCATGCGCGGCAGCCGGCCCTTCGTGTTCACCAACATGAAAACCGGCCAGGGGTTGACAGAGGTCATTGCCTTTATCCGCCGGGAAGGAATGCTCGCTGCGGCCTGAAATGGCCTCCTGGCGAAACGGTTAGCTGTTGCGTCTTTTGGCTGCTCCCGGTATCCTTAAACCTCTTTACGCGGCAGTCCGACAATCCGGCAAGAGCAGGCAGTGCCACGGCCAGAACAGTGTTGACCATGACCACCAACAGACACCCCGGCAGGGGGAGCGGCTTTGACCGCCGCATGACCAGGGAAGAGATCAATGCCCGGCCCATCAGGAAATGGACCGGTCCTGTTCACCTGGTCCGGACGCCGGAGCAGGTAGAGCGAGCAGCGCAGACCCTCGGCCGCGAGCAACTGCTCGGTTTTGACACCGAGACCAGGCCCGCCTTCAGGAAGGGCCAGAGCTACCTGCCCTCGCTGCTGCAGCTGGCCGGGGAGCGGCAGGTCTATATCTTCCAGCTCAGGCACGTCGGCCTGCCGGCCCCTGTCCGGGCCATCCTCGCCAGTCCCGACATCATCAAGGCCGGTGTCTCGGTGGATTTCGACATCCGTGAGCTGCAGAAGATCGCGTCGTTTAGGCCGGCCGGCTTCGTGGACATCGGCCGGCTTGCCAAAAAGGCGGGCATCAGGAACCATGGCCTTCGCGGCCTGGCCGCGGTCCTGCTCGGCCTGCGTATCACCAAGTCCGCCCAGACCTCCAACTGGGCCAGGGACCAGCTCACCCCGGCCCAGCTCACCTATGCGGCCACCGACGCCTGGGTCAGCCGGGAGATCCACCTGGCCCTGGCGCGGCTGGCCTGACCCCTCCCCTCCGCCCTGCCGGTGCGGCCAGCTCGCCGTTGCCGCGGGCACCATTTTCAAACATCTGTCAGATATTCATTCATGCCCCCGGAGCGGGCACAACCAGCCATGGAGATGAGCCGCAGCCCTTGGGCCGCACCGCGAAACAATGCCACGAGGTTGAGGTGGCAGCCGGGGGTGCGGGGTACAACCCGGCGCGTGGTTGCCCTTGTTGCACCGCGTGCGCGGAGCAACACTTCACAGGCGCTCTGCGCCATTTTCGGAAAAACCAAGCAAGGACAGGACCTGTTTCTCGGGTCACAGCCACAACAGACCAGGAGAATGCCGCCGCCCGATACGCTGCGGGCAGACATTTTCGGAGAAAAAAATTTGTTTGCCATCTCCCGAGCTGATATCATGACGTTAGAGGAAGGGGGCTTTCTACTGCCGGAAGCATTTCCGGGCGGCAATGCCTGTTTTTTTCCGCCCCTTTGACCACGGCCCGAGATCCGGCATCTCTCCAACCCGGGTTCCGATGCAGCCTGCGTTTTACAACAGGGAGTGACCATGACCGCGGCATTCATCAACAAGATCAGCGTTCGCTGGCGGCTCTTGTTTTTTATCTTCTTTCTGCTTCTGCTCCTCGCCGCTGCCGGCGCGGGCGGCCTGCTTGGCATGCGCGATACCAAGCAGTCCCTGTCCAGGGTCTATGAAAACCATGTCCGGCCCATGGAAGAACTGCGGCAGCTCAACGAACTCTTCAAGTTCGACGTCACCGGCAACGTGGAAAGGGTGCTCTATGAACAGATCACCATGAAGGAGGCCGCCAGTCGGCTGAGGAAGGCCAAGGCCGGCTTCGAGAAAAACCTGAATGCGCTGGAAAAAAACGGGGAAGACCACGTGGACGGCACCAACAACTGGCTCAGCCGGTCGCTGCCGCTCTTCAGGAAGGCCCAGTCCCTCACCAACAGCGCCATCGTCATCCTGGAGGAGGGGGATGTCGACAAGGTGGACGCCCTGTTTGCCGAGAAACTCGAACCCTTTCAGGAGGAATTCGAGGGCAAGGTCAACAACCTCATCATGCAGCGGGTCACCACGGTCCAGAAAGAATACCTCCGGGCCGAGAGGCGCTACGACCTCTCCCGCAAGGCCTTTATCATCACCCTGGCCGCTGGTCTTTGCGTGGGCCTGCTGGCCGGCTTTTTCCTCATGCGCAGCATCGAAGAGCCGCTGCGCCACCTCACCGACGCCCTGAACCGGGTCATGCGGGGTGACCTGACCTACCAGCTTGACTACGACGCCAAGGACGAGTTCGGCGTCCTCATCGAGGGATTCAACCGGATGGCAAGCTACCTGGCCGAACTGGTCAAGGAGATCCAGAAGGCCGGCATCCAGGTGACCAGCTCCATCACCGAGCTGGCGGCGACCACCCGGCAGCAGGAGGCCACGGCCAACGAGCATGCCGCCACCACCAGCGAGATCGCGGCATCCACCACCCAGATCGCGGCGACATCGGCCAACCTGATGTCGACCATGAAGAGCGTCAACAGCCTGACCAAGAATGCCGCCTATGCCGCCGAGAACGGCCATGCCGGCCTGAGCCACATCGACAAGACCATGGTCAAGATGGAGGAGGCCACCGGTTCCATCGTGGCCAAGCTCTCGATCCTGAGCGAAAAGGCGGCCGACATCGCCGGCGTGGTCAAGACCATCAACAAGGTGGCGGACCAGACCAACCTGCTTTCCCTCAACGCGGCCATCGAGGCGGAAAAGGCGGGCGAATACGGCACCGGCTTTGCAGTGGTCGCCACCGAGATCCGGCGCCTTGCCGACCAGACCGCCGTGGCCACCTACGATATCGAGCAGATGGTCCAGGGCGTGCAGTCGGCGGTCTCGTCGGCGGTCATGGCCATTGACAAGTTCGCCGAGGACGTGCGGGTCAGCGTCACCGACATCCGGGAGGGCAGTGAGCGGATCGAGGGCGTCATCGAGCATGTCCAGGTCCTCCGCCCGCAGGTGGCCACCATCAGCGAGGGCATCGAGGCCCAGTCCCTGGGGGCGAAGCAGATCAGCGACGCCACCAGCCAGCTCAACGAGGCTGCCCAGCAGTCCGCCCAGTCCATCAGCCAGATGAGCATGACCATCGAACAGCTCCAGCAGGCGGCCATGGGCCTGCAGGAAGCCATCTCCCGCTTCAAGATCGCCTGAGGCCGCCGGAGGCGACCGTATGCTGCTCCTGCTCTTTGAAACAGGCAATGGCCGGTTTGCCCTGGATTGCCGCGAGGTCGTCGAGATCATACCGCTGCTGCGGCTGAAGAAGATCCCGGCATCGCCACCATACGTGGCCGGGATCATCAACTATCACAGCCAGGCCGTACCGGTGCTCGACCTCTGCGCGCTCACTGAAAACGTCCCCTGCCGGGAGGTCTACTCCACCCGCATCATCCTGGTCCGTTATCCTCTTGCCGAGGGGGACGACAGGCTGGTGGGACTGATCGCCGAGCGGGTCACCGACGTGGTCAAGTCAAGCCAGACCTACCGCCGGACCTCGGGGGTGCTCATCGACGAGGCCCTGAACGAGTATATTGCCCAGCCGGGCAGCGAGGAGATGGTGCAGTGGTTCAATATCAAGAGGATGCTCCCCAGGGCAACCATGGAGGAGCTGCTGTACCAGTAACGGCAAGAACACCGCTCGCACGCGGCAGGGATGCGGGACACCGGGGCGCGAAGGGACAAAGAACGCTTCAACCAACCGGCAACGTGGCAGATTCGGTAAAATTGCCAATTGCAGGATTTAGGTTTTCTTCATTTTCGTAGTGCAGCATTCAGGTGCCAATGGATCCCGCCAGGCAACACATAATCGACCGCCTCGAGCAGAGCATCGGCCTCAATATCGAGACCGTGAGCAGCTCCACCTTCGAGCGGGCCATCCGGCACCGCATGGAGGCGCTTGGTGTCGACGACATGGCCGGGTACGCACGGCTCCTTGCCGCGTCCGGCCCCGAACTGGACCGGCTGATCGAGGAGGTGGTGATCCCGGAAACCTGGTTTTTCCGCCACCAGGAACCTTTTGACATCCTGGTCGACCAGGTGCGCACGGCAAAGGCACAGGCCCGTCCCCTGCCCTTCCGTATCCTGAGCCTGCCCTGCTCCACCGGCGAGGAGCCCTACTCCGCGGTCATGGCCCTGCTCCTGGCCGGCATTCCCCCGGTCCATTTCGAGGTCACGGGCGTTGACATCAGCAAGCGTGCCCTGGAGATCGCCGACCGCGGCATCTACGGCGACAACTCCTTTCGCTCCCGGGATCTCACCTTCCGGGACGTCTTTTTCCGCAGGACCGACAACGGCTATCTCCTGGAAGAACAGGTCCGGTCCCTGGTCCGCTTTTGCCGCGGCAATATCGTTGATACCACGTTCACGGCCAGCCTGGGCGTCTTCAATGTCATCTTCTGCCGCAACATCCTGATCTATCTCAGCAGGGATGCGCAGGAAAAGGTGCTCGCCAACCTGTTTCACCTGCTCGTCCCCGGTGGCACGCTGTTCACGGGCCATGCCGAGGCAAACCTTTTCCTGAACACCCCTTTTACCCGCTCGCCCGACACGGGATCCTTTGCCTTTCTCAGGCCGGCGTCCGAAAAGCCGTCCCTGGTCGGCTTCCCGGGGCAGCAGGATGATGACAGAACCCCGGCACCTGCGGCAGCGCTGAAGGGGTGGCCCGGACCGGCCAGGAAACCGATCCCGGAACCGGGACCCGACACGGCGACGGAACCAGGCGGTAGCGACGACGACACCTTTGCGCAGGTCATGCACCTGGCTGACAGCGGCCGCCTGGCCGAGGCCGCCGCCCACTGCCAGATCCACATGGCCAGGACAGGCGATCCGTCGGCCCGCTGGTACTACCTGCTCGGCGTGATCCGCGACAGCCAGGGACGGACCGGGGAGGCCGTCAGCCTCCTGCGCAAGGCGCTCTACCTGGATCCGCAGCACGAGGAGAGCCTGGTCCTGCTGGCGCTGCTGGCGGAACAGAGCGGCGATCATGACAGGGCCCGCCACTACCGGCGACGGGCCCGCAGGATTCTGGAGCAAGGATAAGAGACGTGTCAGAGCAGCGTATCAGAGAGGAGCAGCCGCCGGTCCAGGACTGCTGGAACCAGCACGGCATATGGGGAGAGGGCAAGGAGCGGTGCCCCAGGCTTGCCGAGCTGGGCCACTGCCGGAACTGCCCGGTCTATTCCCATACCGGCCGCCGCCTGCTGGAACGTCCCATCGACGACGGGGACCGGGTTGAATGGACCAGTTCCTTTGCCAGGCCGCCGGAGAAGAAGATCACCACCATCCGTTCCGCCTTCATCTTCCGGGCCGGGGGTGAATGGCTGGGCCTGCCGGCGGGCCTGATCCAGGAGGTGGTGGACATGGGCAAGATCCACAGCCTGCCCCACAAGAGCAACAACGTGCTCCGGGGCCTGGTCAACATCCGGGGCAAGCTGGAGATCTGTTTTTCCATCGGCGCGGTTCTCGGCATCGACCGCTTCGAGAAACCAAAGACCTGGCAGCGCTACCTTTCGCCCGAGCGGCTGGTGGTGGCGGCCAGGAACGGCCAGCGGATCGTCTTTCCGGTCAGCGAGGTGTATGGAACCTTCCGCTATGCCGAGGGAATGCTGCAGCAGCTGCCCATAACCGTTTCCGGGTCCAAGGCCGCCTTCAGCAAGGGCATCCTCTGCGTCGAGGACTTTGAAGTCGGTTTTCTCAATGACAAGATCCTTTTTGATACCCTGATGAGGTACCTATGAGCGGCCAGGACCTCAGTGCAATGTCCATGCTGGACCTCTTCCGCATGGAGGCCGAAAACCATTGCGCCACGCTGTCCGACAACCTCCTGCTCCTCGAGAACAACCCCGACGACACCGATGCCCTGGCAGCGCTGATGCGGGCGGCCCACTCCCTGAAGGGGGCGGCCCGCATCGTTGACCTCACCGCCCTGGTCGGGCTGACCCACGCCATGGAGGACATCTTTGTCGCTGCCCAGGAGGGCCGGCTGCGGCTCGATGCCGACGGTATCGACCTCCTGTTTACCGGCGTCGACCTGCTGGGCGAGACCACCACGGTCACTGGCGAGGAACTGCCGGACTGGCTCGAACAGCAGCGCTACAAGGTGGAGCAGCTGGAGGAGAGCTACAGGCAACTGGCCGCGGACGCGACAGCAGGGGACGTGGCCACCGGGGAAGGGGCGGAAAAAACGGCTGAGGCACAGACCCGGCCCCGGCCCGTGGCGGACGAACAGGAGCGACAGGGTGAACAGGACGGAAAGGAGACCCAGCAGCCCCGTCAGGAACGGGAAGAGGAGGCCGCCCCCGACCTGAGCGCCCTGTCCATGATGGACCTGTTCCGGCAGGAGGTGGAAGGACACAGCCAGGCACTCAGCGACAACCTCCTGCTCCTGGAACAGGACGCCTCGTCCACCGAGGCCATGACGGCCCTGATGCGGGCAGCCCATTCCATCAAGGGGGCGGCCCGCATCGTGAATCTTGACCCGGTGGTCAACCTGGCCCACGCCATGGAGGATCTCTTCGTGGCCGGGCAGGAGGGGAGGATTGTCCCGAACAGCGACCTCATCGACCGGCTGTTGACCGGGGTGGACCTGCTCAACGACCTGGCCCGCCAGACCGACAGCGGCCAGCAACAGTGGCTGGAGGACAACCTGCAAACCATGGCCGGACTGGCCGACGGCTATCGGCAGGCGGCCGCGGTCCCGGCCAGGAAGAAGCAGGACGACAAGGCCGTGCCCCCGGCGGATGCCCCGGCCGCGGCAGGGGAAGCCGCGCCGGCAAAGAAAGCCGCCGTTGTACCGGAGACCAGGGCGCCGGACCAGTCGCTGCGTATCTCGGCCGAGGGGCTCAACCGTCTCATGGGCCTGGCCGGCGAGGTCCAGGTGGAGGCACGCTGGCTGCCCACCTTTGCCCTCAAGATGCTACAGCTCAAGCACCGGCAGGACAAGATCTACCGCCTGCTCAACAACCACCTGGACAGCCTCTCTTTCGGCAGCCACGCGGCGATGCCGGACGAGAACAACGTGCGCGGCCTGCTGCGCGGCATGGATGACTGCCGCAAGCTGGTCAACGAGTGCCTGGTGGAGATCGAGGACCATGCCCGCCGTTCCACCGAGATCTCCCATCATCTCCACCAGGAGGTGATCGCCAACCGGATGCGCCCCTTCTCCGACTGGACCCGTGGTTTTCCCCGCATGGTCCGCGATATAGCCCGGGAACTGGGCAAGCAGGTCCAGTTCGAGATCGTCGGCGCCGACACCCTGGTCGACCGCGATGTCCTGGACAAGATCGAATCACCCCTGAACCACCTGATCAGGAACGCCCTGGACCACGGCATTGAATCTCCCGAGGAGCGGCGCCAGGCCGGCAAGCCGGAAAAGGCCACCCTCCGCCTGGAGGCCCGGCACAGCGCCGGCATGCTCAGTATCGTTGTCAGTGATGACGGCCGCGGTATCGACCTGGAGAAGCTGCGCCGGACCATCATCGCCAGGAAGATGATCGCCGAGGAGGTGGCCCGGGAGCTCAACGAGACCGAGTTGCTCGAATTTCTCTTCCTGCCCAACTTCAGCACCCGCGAGCAGGTCAGCAAGATCTCCGGCCGCGGCGTCGGCCTAGACGTGGTCCACAGCGCGGTGCACGAGGTACGGGGCATCATCCGCACCAGCACCGATCCCGGCCGGGGCACCACCTTCGAGATGCAGCTGCCGCTCACCCTGTCGGTCACCAGGTCCCTGCTGGTACAGATCTGCGGCGAGGAGTACGCCTTTCCCCTGGTCGCCATCGACCACGTCCTCAAGCTACGGCCGGAGAATGTCAAGGAGGTTGAAGGCCGCCAGTACGTCACCTTCAACCAGGAGCGGATCGGCCTGATCTCTGCCAGGCAGGTCCTGGAAAAGGGCGAAAGCGGGGAGAGCGACCCGGAGGCCAGCATGCCGGTCCTCGTCCTCAGCGACCGCCACAACCGCTACGGCCTGATCGTGGACTCGTTCATCGGCATCCGCGACCTGGTGGTGCACTCGCTCGACCGGCGGCTGCAGAAGATCCAGGATGTCAATGCCGCCGCCATCCTCGAGGACGGCACACCGGTGCTGATCATCGACGTGGAGGACATGGTCCGTTCCATCGACCACCTGATCTCCGGCAACCGTGTCCAGCGCATCGAGCAGGAGGAACAGGTCTCCGGCGGCAGGCTGAAGCGGATCCTGGTGGTCGACGACTCCATCACCGTCCGCGAGGTGGAGCGGAAGATGCTCACCGCCAGGGGCTACGATGTCCGGGTGGCGGTGGACGGCCAGGATGGCTGGAACACCCTGCGCAAGGAACCGTTCGACCTGCTCATCACCGACGTCGACATGCCGCGCATGGACGGCATCGAACTGGTGACCACGAGCCGGGGCAACAAGGAATTCCA
>WFUT01000136.1 GCA_015484845.1 Desulfobulbaceae bacterium | reverse complement strand
GTCTCCCTGGAGGCGTATCCGACAATTTTCGGATACAGACGGTTTCCTGGCCGGTGCGTTAAAAAACTCGCTTGTTTGAGGCGATAGCCGAGTTCGCGAGTTTTAGCGCCGGCCAGAAAACCGTCCCGAAAATGTCGGTCTTAGCCGGAAGGGAGACTTTTTACGAGTCCATCACAGACTGACAAGGAGACAAGTATGCCGGATCTTGCATCAACCCGCATCGCGGTCATCGGCCTGGGCTATGTCGGCCTGCCCCTGGCCGTTGAATTCAGCCACAAGCTGCCCACCACCGGCTTTGACCTCAAGAGCCGGCGTATCGAGGAGCTGCGCAACCATATCGATGTCACCCGCGAGGTGAGCAGCGACGAGCTCAGGAAGGCTGAAGGGCTTCGCTTCACCGACAGCGTGGAAGACCTGGCAGAGTGCAACGTCTTCATCGTCGCCGTGCCCACGCCCATCGACGCCAACAAGCGGCCGGACCTGCGGCCCCTGATCGGTGCCTCGAAAACAGTGGGCCAAGTGCTCGGGAAAGGCGACGTGGTCATCTACGAGTCCACGGTCTACCCCGGCGCCACGGAGGAGGTCTGTATCCCGGTCCTGGAGGAGGTCTCCGGGCTGGTCTACAACGAGGACTTCCATGCCGGCTACAGCCCGGAACGGATCAACCCCGGCGACCATGAACACCGGCTGCCGACCATCGTCAAGGTCACCTCCGGCTCCACGCCCGAGATCGCCGACTTTGTCGACAGTCTGTACGCCACCATCATCACCGCCGGCACCTTCAAGGCCAGTTCCATCCGGGTGGCCGAGGCCGCCAAGGTCATCGAGAACACGCAGCGCGATGTCAATATCGCCCTGGTCAACGAGCTGGCCCTGATCTTCAACCGGATGGGCATCGACACCATCGAGGTCCTCAAGGCCGCGGGCACCAAGTGGAATTTTCTCCATTTCCGGCCCGGCCTGGTGGGTGGCCACTGCATCGGTGTCGATCCCTACTACCTGACCCACAAGGCGCAGGAGGTGGGCTATCACCCGGAGATGATCCTGGCCGGCCGCCGGCTCAACGACGACATGGGCCGCTACATCGCCTCCGAGGTGGTCAAGCTGATGCTGAAAAAACGTATCCACGTCGCCGATGCCAACATCCTCGTCCTGGGCATCACCTTCAAGGAGAACTGCCCCGACCTGCGCAACACCCGGGTGATCGATATCATCGACGAACTCAGGACCTATGGCGCCAATATCGAGGTCTACGATCCCTGGGCCGACCGGGAGGAGGCCCACCAGCTCTACGGGGTCACCATGATCGAGGACCTGCCGGTCAACCACTACGACGGCGTGGTCCTGGCGGTTGCGCACCGCGAGTTCGCGGATCTTTCCGCGGAAGATTTCTCCCGTATCTGCAGGCAGTTGTCCGTGATCTACGACGTCAAGCACCTCCTGGACAGGGACATGGTCGACGGCAGCCTGTAGGCGGCGTACCGGGTGCGCCCCGGTTCTGTCCCGGAACAGAATGTGGCCCCCGTGGCCGCCGCCATCCCGAGGCGTTGATTGACAACGGCCCGGGCGGACTTATCTTGTTCTTAACAGCCCTTGAAAAAACCGCCGGGCAGGGGGTACAGCTCCATGCAGACAGCAATCGATCAGGTCGTGGCAAGCGATGAATCTGCCAGGGACGCGGTCGCCGAGGCCCGCGCCAGGGCAGATGCCCTGCTGGAGCAGGCCGGCAAGGAGGCAGCGGCTGTTGTCGAGACCAGCCGCCGGAGGATTGCGCAGCTCGAAAAGACCGAGACAGGGCCGATCATCAGCACGGCCGAAGAGGAGGCGAAACAGACCCTGGACAGGGCAGAACAGTACATCCAGCGGCTGCGGGCCACTGTTGCCGAGCGGCAGGACCGTATCCTGGACGAATTTCTCGCCGCCGTCCTTCCGCCCGGCGGACCCGCCGGATAGATGCTCTACCCGCAGAGCGCGGCCTGACACCGCGAAGCAGGGCCACGCGGCCGAGAAGGGACACCGTTGTTGCGGCCGCGGCCGCGAACCGTGGCGGCCCCTGTTCCCCCGGCCCCTGCCTTGCGACACCCTCAACCCTTGCCCGGAGGCCATGGTATGCTGCTCGCAGCCGCCAGATATTCGTTCGCCAATGCCAGGGTTCGGGCACTACGAAGCAAGAGGCTTTCGGGCGAGGATTTCTATTTTCTCCTCCAGGCAGACGACCTGGCCGGCCTGCTCGCCTACCTTGCCACCACCTCCTACGGCCACGTCAGGCCGGACCTCCCCCTGCGGAGCGTGCAGCGCCACCTGTTCACCACCCTTTTCACCCACTACCACAAGATCGCCGGTTCGCTGCGCCATGCTGCCGGCCGCCGCGTCATCCTGGCCCTCTTTGCCCGCTTCGAGGCCGAAAACCTGAAGATCCTGCTCCGCGGTATTGCCGCCGGTCATGATCACGCTGTTACCGACCCCCTGCTCTACCCCCTGGGTCCTCTCAGCACGCTCGCCTGGGAGCGGCTCTCCGAATGCGCAACACCGGAGGAACTGATCCGGGCCCTGGAGGGCAGCGCGTTTGCCCGGCCCCTTGCCCATGCCATGGCCCAGTACCAGGCCGGGGGCGCGATACCGCCCCTGGAGGCCGCCCTGGACCTGGCCGCGTTCCGCCACCTGGCCGGCGCCGTGGCCGCCCTTGCCGGCAGGAGCGACCGGAAGGCGGCCCGCCGCGTGCTGGGGGGATACGTCGATATCCTCAACTGCCTCTGGGTGATCCGCCTGCGGGTCCATTTCGGCCTGAGCCCGGAGGAGATCGTCAACTACAGCCTTCCCGGCGGCCGGGATATCTCCCTGCGCGACCTGCACCGGCTGGCAAAGGCCGACACCGTGGCCCGCTTCATCGCCCGGTTGCCGACCGGCATGGCGGCCCGGCTTGGATCCCTGCGGGACTGGCCGGAATTCCGGCCGGCCCTGCAGTCGATGCTGCTGCGCCTCCTGCGCCGCACCCTGGCCTCCTTCCCCTTCCATGTCGGCGTGGAGGCAGGGTATCTCCTGGAAAAGGAGATGGAGATCCGGGCCGTCATCACCATCATGGAGGCCAGGGCGCAGGGACTGGCACCGGAGACTGTTGCAGAACGGTTGCCCGCGGCGCTGCTCAGGGAGAGTCCCCATGTTTAGAACCGTGCGCCTGAGCCGGGTCACCATCCAGTGTCCCGAGGAGCTGATCTCCCCGGTGATGACCGTCCTGGGCGAGCTGCGGCTGCTACACCTGATCAGGATCGAGGAGACCCACCTGGGACGGATGGGGTTCGTGGCCCACGTCGACCGGGAACAGCTTGGCCGCTACCAGGACCTGCTCGCCCGGATCAGGAGACTGCTGGACGGCCTGCGGCCGGCCGCCCCCCTGCCGCAGATCACCACCATCCCCAGGCCGGACCGGGAACACTTCCGCATCGGCGAGATACTGGCCAGGATCGAAAAGAGGGTCCTGCCGGTTCTCGGGGAAGAGGAGCAGGCCCGGCAGCGGCTGGCAGCCGACACGGAGGTCCTGGAGCGGCTCAGGCTCCTGGAACCGGCCGACCTGGATTTCGACCGCCTGTCCGCCCTGCACTACGCGGTCTGGACAGCGGGCCTCCTGCCGGAGGAGAACCTGGACCGGCTCGAGGAAAGCCTCTCCGATGTCTACCATGTCCTGGTGCCGGTGCAGAAGAAGGAAGGCCGCTTCGTCCTCGTGGCCATGGCCCTGGAAGATGACCGGGAGGTGCTCGGCCGGGCGCTCAAAAGCGGCTTTCTCGAGCCCCTTGACCTGCCGTCCGACCTGGCCGGGCCCGTCAGCGCCAATATCGGCCGCCTGGCCGGCCAGCTCCGGGACCTGGAGGACAGGCTGGCCCTCCTTGACCAGCAGCGGCAGGCCCTGGCCGAAGAGTATGGCGAGGCCCTGCTGGAGGCCAGGGAAAAGGCCATCCTCTGCAGCCAGCTCCTCCGGGCCCAGGAAAAATTCGGGGCCATTGACCACAGCTTCATCATCACCGGCTGGATGCCCGTGGATCTCTTTGCCGACCTGAAGGAGAAGATCGACCAGGCCACGGCCGGCAGGGCCCTGGTCGACCAGGTCGATCCGGAGACCATCAGGGAGGTCCGCGCGGGCACGCTCCGGATCCCCATCCTGTTCAACAATCCCCTGCTGCTCCGGCCCTTTGAAAAATTCACCACCCTCTACGGCACACCCATGTACGGCGAGGTGGAGCCGACCATGTTCCTGGCAGTGAGCTTCCTTGTCCTCTTCGGCATGATGTTCGGCGACGTGGGCCAGGGCGCTGTCCTGGCCGCTGCCGGCTACGCGATCTTCCGCAGGCTGTTCCGCTTCATGGACTATGGTGTCATCCTCATGGAATGCGGTGTCTCTTCCATGGTCTTCGGTCTCCTGTACGGCAGTGTTTTCGGGTTCGAGGACCTGCTGCCGCCCCTCTGGATGCACCCCATGAAGAACATCGACTCCTTCATGAAGGTCTCGATCCTGCTGGGCATCGGCATCATCAGCCTTGGTTTTGCCTGTAACGTGGTCAACCTTCTCCGCCAGGGGAAATATGGCGATCTCCTCTCCGCCTCCGGCCTTGCCGGCGCCCTCTTCTACTGGCTGATGGCCGGGCTCGGCGTCCGCTACATGCTCGCCGGCGCCCCCGGCCACGGCGAGATCCTGTCTGCCGGGATCGTCCTGGCCCTGCTCCTTGCCGTCATGCTGCTGCAGAAACCGGTGCGCCGTCTCCTGCTCCGGCTCCGCGGCAGGAACAGGACCCAGGGGTTGACAAAGGGCCTGGGGCTTTCCCTGTTCGAGTCACTGATCGAGGTCGGCGACGAGATCCTGCGCTACCTGGCCAACACGGTCTCCTTTGTCCGGGTGGCGGCCTTCGGCCTGACCCACGCCGCCCTGTTCATGGCCGTCTTTTCCCTGGCCGACATGGTCCGCGGCGCCCATGGCCGCGGTTTTTCCTACTGGCTGATCATCGCGGTCGGCAACCTGGTGATCATCCTGCTGGAGGGCATGGTGGTCTCGATCCAGACCCTCAGGCTCGAGTACTATGAATTCTTCAGCCGCTTCTTCCGCGGCGGCGGCAGACCGTTCAGGCCGATCCTGACCAGCAGTGAAGATGCAGGAACCACATCAACGGGAGGCACACACCAATGAAGAGAAACCATCTGCTTGCACCTGTCTGCGCCCTTGTCCTGGCCGCCCTGCCCGTCCTGGCCATGGCCGGGGAAACAGCCGGGCCGGCCGTGTCGGCCGAGACCGCCAACTGGGCCTTCATCGGCGCGGCCCTGTCGGTGGGCTGCTCCACCATCGGCGCAGGCATAGCCATCGCCATGGTCGGCTCGGCGGCCATGGGCGCGATCAGCGAGCGGCCCGAGATCCTTGGTCGGGCCCTGATCTTTCTTGGCCTGGCCGAGGGTATCGCCATCTACGGCCTTATCGTGGCCATCATGATCCTGGGCAAGATCTGATGCCCCTGCGGATCACGGTCATTGCCGATCCGCTCACCTGCCTCGCCTTTGGTCTGGCCGGCATCGAGACGCGGCCGGTCCACGGTGCGGCAGAGGCGGCCGCGGCCCTGGCGGCCGTGCAGCAAGGGGGCGGGACCGGCCTGGTCCTGATCACGGAACGGGTCGCCGACACCATCCGGGAGCAGGTGGACCGGCTCGTCCTGGAGACGACCATTCCGCTGCTGCTGGAGATACCGGACCGGGACGGGCCCGTGCCGGGCCGGAAATCGACAAGGGAACGGATGGTCACCCTGATGGGAAGCTGAGCCCCTGCCGGAAAATGGCCGCGGGGCGCCAGCGGAGGAAAAGAAAAATGGTATTGCCGGACCAGACAGCACTGCTCTGCCGGGCCATCATGGAAAAGGGCCGGACCGAGGCCGGGGAGATCCTGGCCCATGCCAGGGCCGAGGCCGAACAGCTCGTGAAGCGGGCCCGGGAGGAGAGTGCGGCAAAGACGGAAACAGAGATCGCCCGCAGGCGGCGCCATGCCCGGCGCGAGGCCGGCCGGATCACGGACAGCGCCGATCTCAAGGCCAGGCAGCGGATCATGGCCGCCAGGCAGGAGGTCCTGGCAGACCTCTTCCGGCAGGCCCGGTCGCGGCTGCTTGCCCTGCGCCACACGCCACGGTACGGAAAGATCCTCGACGAGCTGGCCCTGCGGGCCGTCCGGGCCCTGCCGCCGGGCGAATGCCGGTTGCGGCTGCGGCAGGAGGACATGTCCCTTTTTCCCGAGGCGCGGCTGCGGGAGCTGTCGGAGCGGAGCGGACAACAGGTCCTGCTGGCAGAAGAACCGGCGGCGATCAGCGGCGGCTGCCTTGCCCTGGGCAGGGACGGGCGGGTCTTTGTCGACTTTTCCCTTGATACCCTGCTGGAGCGGAACAGGTCCCTTTTGCAGGAAATCCTCTCCCGGGAGATTCCGGATGACAACGGCTGAGCAGAACACGCACACAGACCCCGCCGACAGGCGGCAGGCCAGGGTCATCATGGTGAGCGGCCCCGTGGTCCGGGCCACGCCCGCCTCCGGGTTTGCCATGAACGAGGTGGTGGACGTGGGCCCGGAGCGGCTGATCGGCGAGGTCATCGGCCTGGAAAAGGGGGTTGCCACCATCCAGGTCTTTGAGGACACCACCGGCATCCGGCCCGGCACCCCGGTCCATGGCCAGGGGATGCCCCTGTTCGTGGAGCTGGGGCCCGGCCTTGTCGGCGAGATCTTTGACGGAATCCAGCGGCCCCTGAAGGGACTGAAGGAGAGGTGGGGCGACTTCATCCACCGGGGCAGGATCGGCACCGCCCTGGACCGGGACCGGGCCTGGTCCTTTACCCCCCTGGTCACGGCCGGCAGCACCGTGACGCCGGGCCGCAAGCTGGCCAGGATCCCGGAATCCAGGGGCGTGGACCATTTCCTGCTCGTGCCGCCGGGCATGGGCGGCACCCTGCGCCGGATCGCGGCCGCCGGCGAGTACACGGTGGAGGAGGTCGTGGCCGAGATCGAGACCGACGATGGCGACCGGAGGCCGCTCAGGCTCTACCAGCGGTGGCCGGTCCGCAGGCTCCGGCCCTGCGCGCAACGGTTGCTGCCGACCGAGCCGCTGATCACCGGCCAGCGGGTGATCGACACCTTCTTCCCCCTGGCCAGGGGCGGCACGGCCGCCATCCCCGGCGGCTTCGGCACGGGCAAGACCATAACCCAGCACCAGCTCTCCAAGTGGGCGGACGCCGATATCATCGTCTATATCGGCTGCGGCGAGAGGGGCAACGAGATGACCGGCGTGCTGGTGGATTTCCCGCAGCTCCTCGATCCCAGGAGCGGCCATCCCCTGATCGAGCGGACCATCCTCATCGCCAACACCTCGGACATGCCGGTGGCGGCCCGGGAGGCCTCCATCTACACCGGCATCACCATTGCCGAGTACTACCGCGACATGGGGTATGACGTGGCCCTGATGGCCGATTCCACCTCCCGCTGGGCCGAGGCCCTGCGGGAGATCTCCGGCCGCCTGGAGGAGATGCCCGCCGAGGAAGGCTTTCCCGCCTATCTCGCCTCGCGGCTGGCCGCCTTCTACGAACGCGGCGGCCAGGTGACGACCCTGGGCGGCGACACGGGCTCGGTCACCCTGATCGGCGCGGTCTCGCCGCCGGGCGGTGATTTCTCGGAGCCGGTCACCATGCACACCAAGCGCTTTGTCCAGTGCTTCTGGGCCCTGGACAAGGAGCTGGCCAGCGCCCGCTACTTCCCGGCCATCAACTACCTGCAGAGCTACTCCGCCTATGGCGACCAGGTGGCCCGGTGGTGGCAGGAGCGGGTGGGCGGGCAATGGAACGAGCTGCGCCTGGAGGCCATGGAGATCCTGCAGGAGGATGCCAGGCTGCAGAACATCGTCAAGCTGCTGGGCGAGGAGGCCCTGCCCGATGACCAGCGGCGGATCATCGAGTCGGCCAGGCTGATCAAGGACGACTTCCTGCAGCAGAGCGCCTTTGACCCGGTGGATACCTATGCCGGGCCGGAAAAGCAGAACCTGCTCCTTGGCGTCATCATGCATTTCATCCACCGGCTGCGCGACATCGTCGAGTCCCGGATCCCCCTCTACCAGGCCATGGAACTGGAGGTGGTGGCCGAACTGCACCGGGCGAAATTCAGCTGGAAAGGGGACGACCCGGCGCCGTTTGCAGCCCTGCGCGCCAGGATAGACGAGGCCATGGACGGGATCCTGCGCCGGCAGGCCGGCCCGGCCGCCACGGGCGGCGACAGGGAGGAGGAACAGTGAACCAGTCACCTGACAGGCGCGATACCCGGCATCCGCAGGGACCGGAACTGGAATACCAGGGCATTGACAGTGTCAGCGGCCCCCTGATCGTGATCCGCGGCATCAGGGAGGTCGGCTTCGCGGAACGGGTCGAGATCACCGGCCCGGACGGCGTCCCGCGCCAGGGCCGGGTCCTGTCCGTGAGCGAGGAGGCCGCGGTCATCGAGGTCTTCCAGGGCACCGCCGGTCTCAGCCAGCCGGGGTCCCGTGTTCGGTTCACCGGCCGGCCCTTTGAATTCATCGTCTCCAGGCAGGAGGTGCTGGGCCGGATCTTCGACGGCCTGGGCCGGCCCCTGGACGGTGGTCCGGCGCCGTTTGACGGCGAACCGCGCAACATCAACGGCTATCCCATCAACCCGGTGGCCCGGGCCTATCCCAGGGACTTCATCCAGACCGGCATCTCGGCCATCGACGGGATGAATACCCTGGTCCGTGGCCAGAAGCTGCCCATCTTCTCGGGCAGCGGCCTGCCCCACAACCGGCTGGCGGCGCAGATCGTCCGCCAGGCCCGGCTGCTCACCGGGGAGGAGGGGTTTGCCGTTGTCTTCGGCGCCATGGGCGTCCGGCACGACGAGGCCGAGGAATTCAGAAGGGGCTTCGAGGAGAGCGGCGTGCTCAAGAACGTAGCCATGTTCCTCAACCTGGCCGACGACTCCACGGTGGAGCGGCTGATCACGCCGCGCATCGCCCTGACCGTGGCGGAGTTTCTCGCCTTTGAGACCGGCATGCATGTCCTGGTCATTCTCACCGACATGACCAACTACTGCGAGGCGCTGCGCGAGGTGGCCACCTCCAAGGGCGAGGTGCCGAGCAGGAAGGGCTATCCCGGCTATCTCTACAGCGACCTGGCCTCCATCTACGAACGGGCCGGCCGCCTGGCCGACAGGCCCGGCTCGGTGACCCAGATCCCGATCCTGACCATGCCCGACGATGACATCACCCATCCCATCCCCGACCTGACCGGCTACATCACCGAGGGACAGATCGTGCTCGAACGGGCCCTGGCCCGGAAGGGTGTCTATCCGCCCATCAATGTCCTGCCGTCCCTTTCCCGGCTGATGAGCGACGGCATCGGCGAAGAGCGGACCCGGGAGGACCACCGCAACCTGTCCAGCCAGCTCTATGCCGCCTATGCCCGGGCCCGGCAGGTACAGCGGCTGGCGGCGATCGTCGGCGAGGAGGAGCTGTCCCTCACCGACCGGCGGTACCTGGAGTTTGCCAGGTCCTTCGAGCGCCGGTTCCTGGGCCAGAAGGACGATGAGGAGCGCACCATCTTCACCACCCTGGACCTGGGCTGGGAACTGGCCATGCTGCTGCCGGCGCAGGAGCTGACCAGGGTACGGGAGGAGGAAGTGGAGAAATACGGCAAATCCCATGGAAAAGCTACAGATACCGGCAACAAAGAGCAACCTGCTGCGCCTTAGGGAGGAGCTTGCCCTGGCCCTGGACGGACTCGACCTCCTGGACCAGAAAAAAGAGATCCTCATCGGCCAGATCAACCTGCTCGCCGCCAGGGCCGACCACGTGCGCAGCCGGGTCAACAGGGAACTCGGCCGCTGCTACGTCCACCTGGACGAGGCCCTGCTCGACGAGGGCCGCGCCGCGGTGGCAGCGGCGGGCCTGGCAGTCAGGGCGGGCGAGGAGATCGGGATCAGGGAACGGAGCCTGATGGGTGTGGTCCTGCCCCTGGTCGATATCAGGCTGGGGGTGCAGCGGCCCGGCTACGGGCTTTTCGGCACCAGCGGCACCATGGACGCCACGGCAACAGCCGTCCACCAGGCCCTGGAATCCCTGGCCGAGCTGGCCGAGCTGGAGGTGGGCATCAAGCGGCTGCTGGCCGAGCTGAAAAAGACCCTCAAGCGGATCAACGCCCTGGAGCATATCTATATCCCCTCCTACCGGGTAACGGTCAAGGCCATGGAGGAGACACTGGAGGAAAAGGAACGGGAGGCACTGTTCCAGATGAAGCGGATGCGGAAACGACAGAAGTAATCAGTTCCGAAACAGCCGGGATCTGCCCCGGGAAATGGCCCGGCAGGGCCGGGAGGTCCGGATGACACATTGCGCTGGCCTGTTTTCCAGGATCCTGGTGCCGGTGGACGGTTCCAGGTTCAGCATGAAGGCCGTGGAGCTGGCCAACCGGCTCGCCATGGACCACGATGCCGAGGTCCGCCTGGTGCACGTGGTCGATTCGGTGGTCATGCACCAGTTGTGCCGGTTCAGCCGGGAACCCTATGAAACGGTCCATGCGAACATGGAAAAGAGCGGCAAGGCCTTCCTGGACGACATGGCCGGCCGGCTGCGCAGGGCCGGGGTCAGGGTGTCGACGGTGCTCAGGGAGGGATCACCCCACGAGGTCATACTGCAGGAGGCCGATGACTGGGGTGCGGACCTGATTGTCATCGGCAAGCTGGGCAAGCGGGGGGTGAGCAGGATACTGCTCGGCAGCGTGGCCGAGCGGATCGTTGAATTCGCCCGGGTCCCGGTCCTGGTGGCAGGAGAATAACGTGGCCGCCGGCCGCCCAAGGGCCGCTTACCTGTACCCCTCGTCTTCGGCCAGGTCCCTGCCGCGGGCCGCGCTGGTGGCCAACCGGTCACAGGTCTCGTTTTCAGTGGTGCCGGCATGGCCGCGCACCCAGTGGAACCGGACACGGTGCTGTTCGACCAGCTCCAGGAGCCGTTGCCAGAGATCAACGTTCACGGCCTTCTCGGTCCTGGTCCGCATCCAGTTGTTTCTCCTCCAGCGGGCGGCCCAGCCCTTGCTGATGCCGTCCACCACGTAGCGCGAATCACTGTACAGGCTCACCTCGCAGGGATATTTCAGGGCCTCGAGCCCCTTGATGCAGGCAAGGAGCTCCATGCGGTTGTTGGTGGTCCTGGCAAAACCGCCGGAGAGCTCCCTGCGGTGGGCGCCATGGAGCAGGACAACGCCGTAGCCGCCGGGCCCGGGGTTGCCGAGGCAGGCGCCATCGGTATAGATGGTGACCTTCTTTGTCATGATCATTCCGGGGAGTTACTTCTTAACGACAGTGTAATGGGGCGGCAGGTGCAGGCGAAAGGCGGCATCGGCAACCCCGGTCCTGGCATAGACCCGGTCCACGGCCAGGGTAAAGGTGCCGTCCAGGTCACGGCCCGTGACCCGGAGGGATGCGGGCAGCGGGCAGGCGTTCTTGCCGCTTTTGCCGTACCTGTAGACCACGTCAAGGACCACCCGGTCCCCGGCATCCAGCAGCAGGTGCTCCCGGACAAGAAGACGCTCCGGGTCGAGCCGGACCCTGTGCAGCAGGCCGTCGCCATAGTCGAGCACGAACCAGTAGTCGCTGTTCTCCGTGGCACGGAGCACAGAACGGACCTGCACCGGTCCGGCCGGCAGCAGGCCGGTGAGCCAGGCAAAGAGGTCGCGGCCATGGATCGCGGCCGGTACGTATTGGTGCCAGAAGGGTGAGGCCACCGGGCCGACCGTGGCCTGCCTCCTGGTGACGTCGACCAGGGTGAACCTGCTGCCATCGGTCACCGCCAGCAGCAGCGGCCGGCCCAGGGGATCGTTCACCGACAGCCGCAACAGGCCGGGCTGCCGCGCCTGCAGCGTGGCGGCCACGGTTCGGTGACTGCCATATCCCTGCCAGCCCAGGGTCACGTCCGCGTCCAGGGCCCCGGGACAGGACCTGGCCAGGAACCGGTCCAGCAGCTCCCTGGCATGCGGTTCCTCGCCAGGCGCCAGCGGCGTTGCCGGCGGCAGCCTGCCGGCGCAGCCCCAGAGCTGGGTCAGGCAGAGGAGCAGCAGCGCCAGCCCCTGCAGCAGGCGCATCAGCGTGCCTCCTGCTCTTCCAGGATGCGGATCTTCTCCTGGACCGTTTTCCGGTCCGCCTCCTTCTTGAACAGCTCCAGGGCCCTGCGGTAGGCATGCAGGGCATCGCCGCTGCGGCCCAGCGCCAGGTAGACATCGCCGAGATGCTCCAGGATGGCCGGGTCATCGGGCGAGAGGTGGTTGGCCTTTTCCAGCTCCTTCCTGGCCTCCTTCAGGCGGCCAAGCCGGAAATAGACCCAGCCCAGGCTGTCGCGGATATAGCCGTTGTCCGGTTTCAGTTTCACGGCCCGCCGGATGTACTCCAGGGCCTTGTCCAGGTGGACCTTCCGGTCAGCCCAGGTGTAGCCGACATAGTTCAGGGCCGCCGCATGCTCGGGCTGCAGCCTGATCACCTTCTGCATCACCGACATGGCCCGCTGCCTGTCGCCACTGGAGTCGAGAAACAACCCATACTGGTAGAGCAGCTCCCCGTTGTCGGGGAAGGCGGCCAGGGCCCTGGCAAAGGTCTTTTCTCCCTGGCTGCCCCTGCCCTGGTGCTGGTAGAGGGCAGCGAGGAGGACGAACATGTCCGGATTGCGGGTTTTCCTGTCGGCAACAGCCTTCTCCAGCAGCCGGATGGCCTCGTCCTCCCGGTCCATGACCCGGAGGATGCGGACGCGGAGAAAGATGGCGTCCCGGTACTCCTCGGCATCGCGGCCGATCTGGCGAAGCTGGACCAGGGCGTCCTCGTACTGCTTTGTCTGGAACTCGATCAGGGCCAGCAGGTAGCGCGCCTGGGGCAGGTTTTCCTTTTTGAGCACCTCGCGCAGGATGGAGATGGCCTTGTCATACTGTTTTTTCCTGGCATAGATACGGGCAATGGTCAGGTCCACCCGGGCCGGGTAGCGGGTGATGGCCTTGAGCCGGTCCAGCTCGGCCAGGGCCCTGTCCTCCCTGCCCTGCAGGAGGTAGACATGGACCAGGGCGATGCGGGCATCCTCCCTGTTCTCCTCCCTGTCCAGGATCCGGCGATAGACCTTCTCCGCCTGCGCATACGCCTTTTTCTGCATGAACAGCTCGGCCATCTCCATCTCCAGGTCGGCTGACCAGTTGATGGCCAGGGCCCGGCGGTACTCGGCCAGCGCCTTGTCCGTCCTGCCGGTACGTACGTAGAACCGGGCCAGCAGGACACGGGCGGGATAGGAGTCGGGATCAATGGCCAGGGCCTGGCGGAGGGTCTTCAGGGCAAGGTCGTTTTTCTTTTCCGTGACATAGAGTTCGGAAAGCAGGAGCAGCGGCATCAGGTCCCGCGGGTCCTGTTCATGGATGATGGCGTACTGGCGCACGGCGGCGTCGAACTTGCCGCGGCGAATCAGGATCTTGGCCAGCAGCATCCGCGAGCCGGTCTCCCGGGGATGGTCCGCCAGGTAGCGTTCCAGCCAGGCCACGGCCTTGTCGTCCTTGCCGGTGCGGAGCAGGAGCACCGGGATCTTGCGGGCGATGTAGTCGGCGGCGGGATCACAGATAAGGGCCTTCTCGTAGGCCTCCAGGGCCTCGGCATAGCGGCCGTTCAACTCGGCATAGCGGCCCCAGAGAAAGTAGAAATAGGAGCAGCCGTGGTCGTTCTCTTCCGCGGCCGTCTCCCCTGCCTGCTGCCGGTCATGACCGGTGACCGGCGTCTGCCTGGCCTGGCCGGGCACCGCTGCCCGCGGCGCGCAGCCGTTCATCACCGGTGCCACGGCCAGCAGGATCGCGACGGCCAGCAGTAGCGGCCATTGTGTTCTCTTCACGTGCTGCACCTGTATCCCCTTCTGTCCATCAGCTCCAGGACCGCCCGGCGGACCTCCGCCTGCACCCTGTCCAGGGGCGCGGCCGCATCGATGCGGGTAATGCACCGGTGGCGAAAGGAGGCAAAGAGGCGCGCCACCCTGCGCAACTGGTCGAGCTGCTCGAAGTCGTTTAATTTATCACCCCGCAGTTCCCTGATCCTGGCCAGGCTCTGCTCCGGCTCCATGGTCAGCAGGAGCACCAGGTCGGGCTCGGGCGCAAAACTGTTGGCGGCAAAGACCTGCTCCGGGTCGCAACCGGCCGCTCCCTGGTAGGCGGCGGTGGAGAAGTAGTAGCGGTCGGTGAGTACGATCCTGCCCGCGGCCAGGGCCGGTTCGATGCAGTCCCGCACGTGCTGCCGCCGGTCCCGGATAAAGAGTTCCAGCTCCTCCTCGGGTGTGCATTGGCCGCGATCCTGGTACAGCTCCCTGATCCGGCGGCCGTATTCCCCGTCCGTGGGCTCCCTGGTCTGAACCACCTCGCACCCCCGGCTCCTGAGAAAATCGGCCAACAGGGCAAGCTGGGTGGACTTGCCGGTGCCGTCAATGCCTTCGAAGGCGATGAGCAGCCCCTGCCGGCTCATGGCACAACCTCCTGTTGTTGCCTGTTGGCCACGATCAGTGCCGCCATCCTGCAGGCCTCGCCAAGGCTTGCAGGATCAGCCAGTCCCTTGCCGGCAATGTCATAGGCCGTGCCGTGGTCCACCGAGGTCCTGACAATGGGCAACCCCAGGGTGACATTGACGCCATCGCTGAAGTGGAGCAGTTTGAAGGGGATCAGGCCCTGGTCATGGTACATGGCCACCACGGCGTCACAGTCGCCGGAGACCGCCCGGTGGAACACCGTGTCCGGCGGCCAGGGACCGCTGACCGAGCAGGCCGCGGCACAGTCGCGCACGGCCGGGGCAATGACCCGTTCCTCCTCGTTGCCGAACATCCCCCCTTCGCCGGCATGGGGGTTGAGCCCGGCCACCGCGATCCGTGGCTGCGGGATGCCGAAATCCCCTGCCAGGGAATCCGCGGTCGCCCTGATGCAGGCGGCCACCCGCTCCCGGGTCAGCAGGGACGGAACCCGCGCCAGGGGCTCATGGATGGTCACCAGCACCACCTTGAGCCTGCGGCCCGCCATCATCATCCAAAAATCGGACCGTTCTGTCAAGTGGGCAAGCATCTCGGTGTGGCCGGGAAAATGGAAACCGGCACGGTTGAGGGCGGTCTTGGTGATGGGACAGGTGACCATGCCGGCGAGCCTCCCCTGGTGGATCAGCCGCACCGCCTCCTCGATGTAACGGGCCATGGCCAGGCCGGTCTCCCGGTCCGGTTGTCCCCACCGCAGGCGGCCGGGCTCGAGATGCGAGAGCTCGAGCACCGGCACGGCGCCGGCGGGCACGGCCGAGCCGGGCTGCCAGGAGACCACCTCCACGTCCAGGCCGAGCAGGGTCCTGGTTGCCTCGAGGACACCCCTGTCCCCCAGGACCACGAACCGGCCATCGCCGGACCGGCCGGGGTCGGCAAACAACCTGAGGATGATCTCGGGCCCGATGCCCACCGGGCAGCCCATGGTTATGCCGATGGGCTCCATGGAACGGGTTGCACAATGGTGCCAGTTGCTGGATTGAGGTTTCACGGCAGCTCAGTAATCGGGATGAAAGGCGTCCTCCAGGACGTCCACGCGGGTGCGGCCATCGCGGTCCCTGGTCACGGCGACCACGTCGAAACGGGCCACCTCGTCCTCCAGGTGGTGGCGGGCGATGTAGTCGGTGGCCACCCGGACAAGCTGGTGCTGCTTGCGCCGGTCCACGGCCGCAAACGGGCTGCCGTACCGGGTCGACAGCCTGGTCTTGACCTCTATGAAGACCAGCTGGCCGCGATGGCGGGCAATGATATCGATCTCGCCAAAACGGCGCCGGTAGTTGCGGGCCAGGATGCGGTACCCCTGCTGCGCGAGATGGCGCGCCGCCAGTTCCTCGCCCCTGCGCCCGAGCGGCATGGTGTTCTTCTTTTCGCCGGCCATCTGGTCCTCACCACAACCCCTGCTGCTGCGGCGGCACGGGGCGGTCATGGCCAAAGAACTCGCGCACTCCCTTGAAGGTCCGGCGGTGGATCGGGCAGGGCCCGTGCTCGGCCAGGGCCTGCCGGTGCTCCCGGGTGGGATAGCCCTTGTTGCGCAGGAAGTTGTAGACAGGGAACCGGGAATGGTACTCCTCCATCAGCCGGTCCCTGGTCTCCTTGGCAACAATGGAGGCCGCGGCAATGGAGGCGCTCCTGGATTCACCCTTGACCAGGGCCAGCTGCGGCAGGGCCATGGGCACGGTGAACTTGCCATCCACCAGGAGAAAGTCCGGCAGGCCGCCATCCAGGCAGGTCTCGGCCGCGCGCTTCATGGCCTGCAGGGAGGCCTGGAGGATGTTGAGCCGGTCGATCTCGGCGGCATCCACCACCGAGACCCCGATCCGGGCGCCGCAGGAACAAAGATAGCCATGGAGTTCCTGGCGCTGGCGGGCGCTGAGCTGCTTGGAATCGCGGAAGCGGCGGTAGTCGCACTCCAGGGGCAGGATCACGCAGGCGGCCACCACCGGGCCGGCGAGCGGACCACGGCCGGCCTCGTCCAGGCCGGCGATATGGCAAAATCCCTGCCGGGCGAGATCCTTTTCATAGAGGAAGGTGTCATCCCGCCGGCCAGCGGCGGTGACAAAAGAAAAAGAGGCACACGGGTCCCTGTTCATCGGAGAACCATGTGCCTCTGCAGTGCCAAGGGAAGCCTGCGGCCTCAGCGCACGCGCCGCTCCCGGATACGGGCGGCCTTGCCACGGCGTTCGCGCAGGTAGTAGAGCCTGGAACGGCGAACCCGGCCCAGGGAAACCACCTCGATCTTCTCGATCCGGGGCGAATGCAGGGCAAAGGTCTTCTCCACGCCGACCCCGTGCGAGATCTTGCGCACCGTAAACGAGGCATTCATCTTGCCGCGCTTGCGCTTGAGCACAACGCCCTGGAAGATCTGGACACGCTCCTTGTTGCCCTCGATGATGCGGACATGGACCTTGACCGTGTCGCCGGCACGAAAGTCGGGATGGTCAAAGCGCATCTGCTCCTGGTCAATCCTGTCGATAATATTCATAGCCATTGTCTCTCAATTCACGGGTACGGAAAAGACACGCTTGTTCCGCTACCCGATGGATGCCTCCACTCCATCCGGATCGGCATATGCCGTTTGTTGTCAATATGCTTGCATGACCTGGCCGGGAGTTCCGGCCGCAACCCAAAATACCGCCGCCCCTGTTGTTGCGCGGGCAGGGACCTTCCCGGACCCTTTCCTGCCCCTGGCGCATGGGCCGGCAACCTCCTCTTCACACCCTGTCCGGGCCGGCCAGAAGCCGGTCCAGGACAATGGCCGCTGCGGAGCGGACCGAGAGATGGTTGTACCCACCCGGACCGCTGATGGCCGGCAGGGTCGCGTCCACCCGTTCGAGCAGCTCCGGGGCCAGGCCCCAGGCGGTGCCGAAGAGGAGCAGTACCGGCCACCCCCCGGCCAGCCGCTGCCGCAGGTCCCGGAAATCCAGCCGCTCGCCTTTGCACCGGGCCGAGGTCGCCACCACCAGCGGCCGCCGGCCGCAGTCGGCGCTCATGCCGGCAATGGCCTCGTCCAGGGCGCTGCAGATCCGGATAATGGCCAGGGCGCTGCCGCGGTCCGGGTTGGCCCTGGCGCCATACCCCTCTGTCCAGTGGCCGATGATCCGCGCGGCAAGATCCCGCTGCTCGGCAAAGGGCGTCACCACCCAGTAGGTGCCCACGCCGTAGGTCCGCCCTGCCCTGGCGATATCGTGCAGGTCCAGGTTGGTGATCGCCGAGCCGATGGTCTCGCCCCTGCGGTTGACCACCGGGTAGTGGACCAGGGCCACATCGAGTCTTGCTTCCCTCATTTCTCCGGTGCCGCCGCCACCTGGACCTGCTCCAGCAGTCCTTCCCTGGCAAGCAGTTTCTTCTCCTCGGCCGTGAACTGCACCGTGGCCAGCAGGGACGGCCGCCGCTGCAGGGTCTCCCGCACCGATTCCAGGAACCGGTAGCGCTGGATGGCGGCATGGTCACCGGAGAGCAGGACCTCCGGCACCCCGCTGCCCTCGAAGACACGCGGCCGGGTATACTGTCCGTGCTTGAGCAGGCCGCGGCTGAAGGTGTCATTGGCGGCCGAGTCCCGGCAACCCAGCACCCCGGGCAGCAGCCGGGTCACGGAGTCGATGACCACCATGGCCCCCAGCTCGCCACCGGTGAGGATATAGTCGCCGATGGAGAGCTCCTCGTCCACGTAGTGGCGCCGGAACCGCTCGTCCACGCCCTCGTAGCGGCCACAGACCAGGACCAGGCGGGACAGCCCGGCATACTCGCGGGCCACCTGCTGGCTGTAGGGCCGGCCACGGGGCGAAAGCAGGATCACCCGCCCCACCGCTTCCCCGCCCAGGGCCGCCCGCAGGCAGGCAGCCAGCGGTTCGGGCTTCATGACCATGCCCTCGCCGCCGCCAAAGGGACGGTCGTCGGTCATGCGGTGCCGGTCGGTGGCGTAATCGCGGATGTCATGCAGCCGGACCGAGATCAGTTCCCGTGCCAGGGCGCGCCGCAGGATGCCCTCCTGCAGCACCGAGGTGAACAGGTCGGGAAAGATGGTCAGGACATCAAAGCGCATGGACCTGTGCTCTGCCGGTATCCGCCTCAGTCGTTTATCTCGAGCAGACCCGGCGGCAGGTCCAGCACCACCCTGTCGTCTTCGATCCGGACCAGGAACTCGGCAACCAGGGGAACAAGATGTTCGCGGGTTCCGTCCCGCACCACCAGGATATCATGGGCGCCCGTGGCCAGGATGCCGGTCACCCGGCCGACCTCGTCTCCCTGGTTGGTCACCACCAGCCTGCCCTCGAGCTCGTGCAGGTAGAACTCGTCCTCGTCCAGCTCCGGCAGATCCTCGCGCCGCAGCCAGACCTCCCTGCCGACCAGGCGCTGGGCCTGGTCGCGGTCGCCACACCCCTCCAGCCGGAGCAGGACCTGGTTCCCCTGGATCCTGGCCCCCTGGCAGACAAAGGCCCGCCTGGCCGTGTCGGCCCCGGAGGAGAGATAGAGCGTCCTGTACTTTTTGAAATTACCGGGATCGCCGGAATAGGGGTAGACCTTGATCTCGCCCCTGATGCCGTGCGCCCGTGTCACCTTGCCAAGGAGAACGAAATCATCCATGCCTACTCGACGATTTCAAGGCGCGAACGCTTCTCCTCCCTGGCGGCCGCTGCGGCGAGCACGGTCCGCATGGCCCGGGCCGTCCGTCCCTGTTTGCCGATCACCTTGCCGAGATCGTCCTTGGCCACGCGCAGCTCCACGGTGATGCACTCCTCTTCCTCGTGCAGGCTCGTGTCCACGGCGTCGGGATGATCCACCAGCCGGGCGGCAATGAAGGCTATCAGCTCCTTCATCTAGGCAGACTCGGCCTGCAGGGACCCATGCCGCTTGATAAGGCTCTGCACCGTGGTGGTGGGCTTGGCGCCCCGGCTCATCCACGTCTGCAGCTTGTCATGGTCGATCTTCACCTCGGCCGGATCCTGCATGGGGTCGTAGGTTCCCACGATATCGAGAAACTTGCCATCACGCGGGGCCTGGCTGTCGGCCACGACAATACGGTAGAAGGGATGTTTCTTGCGGCCTTTGCGGGTCAAACGGATACGTACTGCCATCTTTCAACTATCCTCCAGTGGATATTTCGTGCGTTCTTGCATGGGGTGCCGACAATCCGGCGGGCCGGTCCTGGCTGGGAACCGGCGCTAACGGGCGAGTCCCTTGGGCAGCTTCCGGCGCCTGCCGCCGCGCATGACCGATTTGCCCTTGAACTTCTTCATCATCTTCAACATCATGGTATAGCTCTTCAGGACCCGGTTCACCTCGGCGACACTGGTACCGGAACCCCTGGCGATGCGCTGCCTGCGGCTGGCATTGATGATCCGGTGGTTCAGCCGCTCCTTCCTGGTCATGGACCGGATGATGGCCTCGGTCTTGATCAGTTCCTTTTCATCCGGCTTGGGCGCATCCTTGAGCTGCTTGAGCTTGTTGACCCCGGGGATCATGTCCATGAGCTGTTCCAGGTTGCCCATCTTCTTGATCTGCTGGATCTGCTCCAGGAAGTCTTCCAGGGTAAAGGCGTTCTTCTGGATCTTGCGCGCCAGCTTACGGGCCTTTTTCTGGTCAACGACCGCCTCGGCCTTCTCGATGAGCGACAGGACGTCGCCCATGCCCAGGATGCGGGACGCGGCCCGGTCGGGATGGAAGACCTCGATGGCGTCCAGGGACTCGCCGACACCGACAAACTTGATGGGCTTGCCGGTCACCTTCTTGACCGAGAGCGCGGCGCCACCGCGGGCGTCACCCTCCATCTTGGTCAGGACAACACCGGTGATCTCCAGGTCCTCGTTGAACCTGGCGGCAACGGTCACCGCGTCCTGGCCGGTCATGGCATCGGCCACGAACAGGACCTCGGTCAGGGGCACGGCCCTGCTGATCTCGCGGAGCTCGGTCATCAGGGCCTCGTCCACGTGCAGGCGACCGGCGGTGTCGATGATCACGGTATCGTACTGCTTTGCCTCGGCCTCGGCCACGGCGCGGCGGGCGATGTCCACCGGGTTCTGCTCGGTGGAGGAGGGAAAGACCGGCACCTCGACCTGTTCACCCAGGACATGGAGCTGTTCGATGGCCGCCGGCCGGTAGACATCGGCCGGCACCAGCAGGGGCCTGCGGCCCTTGGCCTTGAGCTGGCGGGCCAGCTTGGCGGCGGTGGTGGTCTTGCCCGAGCCCTGGAGGCCGGCCAGCATGATGGTCACCGGCTGGCGGCCGTCCAGGCGCAGCCCGGCGGTCTCGCTGCCGAGCAGGGTGACCAGTTCATCGTGAACAACCTTGATCACCTGCTGGCCCGGCGAGAGGCTGGCCAGCACCTCCCGGCCCACGGCCTTCTCGGTCACCGCGGCGACAAACTCCCTCACGACCTGGTAGTTGACATCGGCCTCCAGGAGCGCGGTGCGTACCTCGCGCATGGCCTCCTGGATATTCTCCTCGGTCAGCTTGCCATGGCCACGGAGCTTCTTGAATACGCCTTCCAGGCGGTCTGTGAGATTTTCGAACATAGCAAATTCACCCGTGGACCAGGAGTCGCGATGCGCCCCGGTTTCCTGCCTGTAATTTTTTTCTTCATCTTCGAAGTGCAGGATTGGTTCTTTCTGTCCCCGCAACGGCGGCGCCGGCGACCGGCCGCTGCCACGCGGGCAGCGCACCACGCCACCGGCTGTCCTGCTCCAGCCCGGGACAGATCCGCAACCAAAATCCTAAATTTTTACACTACCTCCCCCTCCATGTCAAGGAGGAAGCGGAACTTGCCGTTTCCCGGGTACCACAGACATCGTTAAATAGTATGACAAACTATTTGTAACATGGAGACATATCAAAATATTACATGGTAGTTGGACACAAGGCGGTCTGAGTTTCCAGGTATCGAGTTGGCAGTTTTCAGGTACTGACTACTGAAAACTGACAACAGGAGCATTACGTAAATGGCGCAGAGCGCCTGGTGAGGTGTTGCACAGCAGGGCGGTGCAACAAGAGCAACCACCCTCCAGGTCCTCCCCTAAACTCCGGGCGTACCTCGACCCCGTGACACCGCCCATTTTCAACCTCGTGACACCACCCATTTTCAACCCCATGACACCACCCATTTTCAACCCCATGACACCGCTCATTTTCAACCTCGTGACACCGCTCTGCGGTGTCACGTTGGTTGTGCCCGCTCTGCGGGCATGGAGGATTATGGGTAAGGAATAACGAGAAGTAGATTGTCCAAAAATAAACCATATTATTGGTGTGTTACGAGGTCTGAACAAACGGTCAGGAGGCAATGGCGGCCGCCACCTTTTCCAGGGCCCGGGGCGTATCGGCCTGCAGGCAGGTAACAGCGGCACCGCGCGGTACGATCTTTCGCATCAGGCCGGTCAGCACCTTGCCCGGTCCGAGCTCGACAAAGACCTCGACCCCGTCGGCCAGCATCCGGTTGATGATCTCGAACCAGCGTACGCGGGAGGCGATCTGGCGGGCCATGATGGAACGGATCACGGCCGGATCGTCCTCGTCCCCGGCGGTGACGTTGAAAAGGACCGGACTGCGGGGCGGATGAAAGCGGATGCCCTCCATGAAGGCGGCAAAGTCCTCCACGGCACCGGCCACCAGCGGACTGTGGTTGGCGACGCTGACCTTGAGCGGGATCACCTTGGCGCCCTGTTCCCGGCACAGGTCGGCCACGGTCTCGAGTCCCTGCCGGTCGCCGGAAAGGACCACCTGTTTTTCCGAGTTGTGGTTGGCCACCACGCAGACGCCGGGCCCGGTGAAACCGGCCAGCAGTCCCTCCAGTTCGTCGATGGTCAGGCCGAGCACCGCCACCATGCCGCCGGGATGGGCCGCGCCCTCGCGCTCCATGAGCTCGCCGCGGCGGGTGACCAGGGCCATGGTGTCGTCCGCGGCCAGGACACCGGCACCATGGAGGGCGCTGTACTCGCCCAGGCTGTGGCCGGCCAACCAGGCCGGTTCCAGGTCAGGCAGCATTGTGCGGAGCTGCTGCCAGCAGACCAGGTTGACCACGGTCAGGGCCGGCTGCAGGTTCAGGACCCGGGTCAGCTCCTCCATGGGCCCCTGCTGGCAGAGCCTTTCCAGGGGAACGCCGCTCTTTTCCTCTGCCATCTCCAGCAGGCCGCGGGCATGGGCATCGCTTTCGAAAAACTCCTTGCCCATGCCGATATACTGTGACCCCTGGCCGGGGAAGAGGATTGCTGTCTTTTTCATGATCTTTTATTTTTTCTTTCGATGATCGTCGCTGAAAAACTGGAGCACCAGGAACAGGAAAACGCCCACGCAGATGGCGGAATCCGCCAGGTTAAAGGGCGGCCAGTGGTGGGAGCCGATATAAAAATCAAGGAAATCCACCACAGCGCCGAGACGGACCCGGTCCACCAGGTTGCCCAGGGCGCCCCCGCCGATGAGGGACAGGCTGACGGTATACCAGCGGCTCTGGCCGGCCAGGCGGCCCTGCAGCCAGACGATGACCGCCAGGGCCACCAGGGCGACACCCGTGAAAAACGCCTGCCGCCACCAGGTGGGATGGCCTGCCAGGATGCCGAAGGCGGCGCCGGTATTGGTGAGATAGGTCAGGCTGAACAGGCCGGCAATGACCTGCCTGGACTCGTAGAGGACAAATTCCCGCGTGACCAGGAACTTGCTGGCCTGGTCCAGGACAAGGACCAGGGCCATGCCAAGAAAGAACCATGTCCGGCCACTGCCGCGTCGCTCCCCCGGGGCCGGCGGGCTCATGACGCCTGCGCAAGCGAACGGACGACCCCGGCGCAGCGGCTGCAGAGGGTCGGATGCCCGGCGTCCCTGCCCACGCTCTCGGAGATGATCCAGCAGCGCTCGCACTTGCTGCCCGGCGCCGGCCGGACAGCGATCTTCAGATCCGGCACGCTCTCGCTGTCCATGACCTCCACGCCCTCGCCACCGGCCAGCTCGTCCACCTGCCCCATGGCCGAGACAATGCAGAGTTCACGCAGCAGTTCCAGGTTGGCGGCGAGAAACTCCGCTGTCTCGCCGTCGGCCTTCAGCAGGACCTCGGCATCCAGGGACAGGCCGATCACCTTGTCGCGACGGGCGGCCTCCAGGACCCGGGTCACCTCGCCGCGCAGGGCGAGTAACCGCTCCCAGCGCGCATCCAGGTCCCGGTCCTCCGGGATGTCGTCCACCACGGGAAAAGGGGCAAAGAAGACCGACTGCTCCACGGGCGCGTCGGCGGCAAGGCCCTGCATATGCTCCCAGGCCTCGGCAGCCGTAAAGCTCAGCACCGGCGCCATCAGCCGGAGCAGGCCGTCCAGGATGCGGTGGATCACGGTCTGCGCGCCCCTGCGGCCGGGATCGTCCGGCGCCGAGCAGTAGAGCCGGTCCTTGAGCACATCCATGTAGAGGCTGGAGACCACGGTGCCGCAGAAGTTATGCAGGCCGTGGTAAACGGCGTGGAACTCGTACTCGTCATAGGCCCTGCTCACCCGGCGCACCAGGTCGGCGAACCGGGCCAGGGCCCAGCGGTCGATCTCGGCCAGGTCGCCGTACGCCACCCGGTCCTGCTGCGGGTCAAAGTCGTAGAGATTGCTGAGCAGGAAGCGGATCGTGTTGCGGATCTTGCGGTAGGCGTCGGAGACGTGGCGCAGGATCTCGTCCGAGACCTTGACATCGTCCTGGTAGTTTTCGCTGGAGACCCAGAGGCGCAGGATCTCGGCGCCGTACTTGTCGATCACCTCCTGCGGCGCCACCACGTTGCCCACCGACTTGGACATCTTCTTGCCCTGGCCGTCCACCACGTAGCCGTGGGTCAGCACGCCCAGGTAGGGAGCGCGGCCGCGTGTCCCCACCGAGGTCAGCAGCGAGGACTGGAACCAGCCGCGGTGCTGGTCGCTGCCCTCCAGGTAGAGATCGGCCGGTGAGCGCAGTTCCGGCCGCGGCTCAAGCACGGCGGCGTGACTGGTGCCGGAATCGAACCAGACATCGAGGATATCGCTCTCCTTGCGGAACCTGGTGCCGCCGCAGGAGCAGTGCACGCCCTCGGGGATAAAGTCGGCCGCCTCGTGAAGGAACCAGGCATCGGCGCCCTCGCTGGCAAAGAGGGACTCGATCCGCTCGCAGACCCTGCTGTCCCTGAGGATCTCGCCACATTCCTCGCAGGTAAGCACCGTGACAGGCACCCCCCAGGCCCGCTGCCGGGACAGGCACCAGTCGGGCCGGTTCTCCACCATGCCGTAGATCCGCTGCTCACCCCAGGCCGGGGTCCACTTCACCTCGCGGATGGCGGCCAGGGCCTTCTTGCGCAGGTCGTTCTTCTCCATGGAGATGAACCACTGGGCGGTGGCCCGGTACATGACCGGCTGCTTGCAGCGCCAGCAGTGGGGATAGCTGTGGACGATATCCGTCTCCAGGACCAGGCTGCCCTCCTCCTTCAGGTCATCGTTGATCCGGCGGTTGACATGGGGCACCTGCTCGCCCACGTACCGGCCCGCCTCGTCGGTGAAGCGGCCGGCATCGTCCACGGGCGAGAGGATATCAAGATCGTAGCGCAGGCCGGTGAGGTAGTCGTCGGCGCCGTGACCGGGCGCGGTGTGCACGCAGCCGGTGCCGGATTCGGCCGTGACATAGTCGGCCAGCACCATGAGGGAGTCGCGGTCCAGGAAGGGATGGCGGCACTTCTTCCCCTCCAGGCCGGAGGCGGCAAAGGTGGCGAGCACCCGGGGCGTCTCCCTGCCAAAGGCGGTAAAACACGGCTCCACCAGGTCCTCGGCCAGGATCCAGACCTCGTTGTCCACCTCCACGGCCGCATAGGTGAAGTCGGGGTGAAAGGCCACGGCCATGTTGGCCGGCAGGGTCCAGGGCGTGGTGGTCCAGATGAGCACGTACAGGTCGCGGCCCCCGAGTTCCGGCGCCACATCGGCCAGGTCGTCGGCCACCGGGAACTTGACATAGATCGACGGCGAGGTGTGGTCGGCATAGTCCACCTCGGCCTCGGCCAGGGCGGTGCGGCAGGTGGCACACCAGTAGACCGGCTTCTTGGCCCGGACAACGGCGCCGGAGAGCAGGAACTTGTTAAATTCGCGGGCAATGGTCGCCTCGTAACCATAGTTCATGGTCAGGTAGGGATCGTCCCAGTCGCCCAGCACCCCCAGGCGCCGGAACTGTTCCTTCTGGGTCTTGATCCACTTTTCCGCATACCTGCGGCAGGCCTTGCGCTTGGCCAGGATCGGGATATCCTTCTTGTCGCCCAGCTCCTTGTCCACGTTGTGCTCGATGGGCAGGCCGTGGCAGTCCCAGCCCGGCACGTAGGGGGTCCGGAAGCCGGCCATGTACCGGGACTTGAGGATGATATCCTTGAGGACCTTGTTGAAGGCCGTGCCAAGATGGATGTTGCCGTTGGCATAGGGAGGGCCGTCGTGGAGGATGAAGAGCGGCCGGTCGGCGGCGGCCTCCTGCAGCTTGTGATACAGATCCTCCCTGTCCCAGCGCTTCAGGTACATGGGTTCCTTCTGCGTCAGGTTGGCCTTCATCTTGAACTTGGTCTTGGGCAGATTCAGCGTGTCCCGGTAATCCATGGTCTCTCTCGCGGAAATGGCCGGAGGCTCCGGCCGGGATTGCACTCTACGGGTCAGGATCCCCTGGCCCTGCAGAACAGGGAAATTTACCAACTGGGCGGGAAGTTGCAAGGGAAAAGGTGGGATCAGGGCCGGATTGACACCCTAGAATTCGATTCCCCTCTGGGCCTTGATGCCCCGGCTGTAGGGATGCTTGATCTCGCGCATCTCGGTGACCAGGTCGGCGGCCTCGATCAACCCCTGGCCGGCGCCGCGGCCGGTGACCACCACGTGCATGGCCGGCGGACGGGCGGCCAGGGTGTCAATGACATCCTGCTCCGGGAGCATGCCGTAGCTGACCAGGTAGGTGAGCTCGTCCAGGATGACGAGCTGGTGACGGTTTTCGGCAATGGTGGCCTGGGCGAACCGCCAGGCCTCCCGGGCCAGGGCGATGTCCTTGTCCAGGTCATCGGACTTCCAGGTGAAGCCGCGGCCCATGACGTGGAAATCGAGCAGGTCGGCAAAACGCTTGGCCGACTCCAGCTCGCCATACTTCCAGCTCCCCTTGATGAACTGGATCATTGCCACCCGCTGGCCATGGCCCAGGGCGCGGAAGGCGAGGCCGAGCGCCGCCGTGGTCTTGCCCTTGCCGTTGCCGGTGAACAGCAGAAAGAGTCCGCGGGTCTTTTTCATCGCCATTCCTCCCCGGCCGCATGCTCCCTGCCCGTGCGCACGAACCCCTCTTCCAGGGGCCGGCCGTGCTGGCGCACATACTCGTACAGGGCAAGGGAGGCGGCCACGCTGACATTGAGACTCTGGACATGGCCCCACTGGGGAATGGAGACCGGCAGGATATCCGGATACCCGGCCGGGTCGAAGCTGAGGCCGAATTCCTCGTGCCCGAGGACAAAGGCAACGCGCCGGGGCAGGTCCATCCGGTCGAGCCGCTGGCCGCGGCCCGGCTCAAAGGTGACGACACTGTAGCCCCGTTCACGGAGCAGGCCGTAACAGGTGGCAAAATCCGGGTGGTGGGTAAAGGGAACCCAGCGCACCGAGCCCTTGGCCGGCTCGGGATCAAAGATATCCACGGCCACCAGGTGGATCTCGCGGGCGCCAAAGGCATCGGCGGAACGGAAGATCTTGCCGATGTTGAAGTCCGGCTTGAGGCCGTCCAGGACCAGGATACAGGAATGGATGCCGGGCCGGGCCGAGACCATGTTCCGCCGCACCGCCCTGGCATGGCGGCTCTCCATGTCAAGATAGCGGTTTCGACGTCGTGCCATGGGGTATGCTCCGGATGTCGCCCCGGGTACACGGACGACGGCAGGATTGAAGAGAATGGGGTTGTCCCTTACGGTTGTTCTTTTTGCCGACACGTTGTACTCTGTCGGACGAAAAAAAACAAGGCCATGCCGGGCCGCCACCAGAGCCCTGGCCGGCAGGGACCGCAACCACGGGAGAACGCAGGAGACCATGGCCCACGAGCAAGCAACCGACCAGAACCAGCCCCGGGGCTGCCAGCTCTGCGGAGCTGACAGGAAGACCTCCACCTGCCACGGCTTTCAGGCCTGTTCGGCCTGCCGGACCCTGATCGCCAGGGTGAGAAACCAGCCCGAGGTGGTGCGCAGGATCTGGCAGGAGTTCCAGAACGAGCCCATCCTGCCCGGGGACGGTCCTCCGGCCACCGAGACCGAGCTGCCCGATGTCCTGGACGGCAAGCGCTACCGGACCATCGACCGGGAACAGAACAAGTGGTACCTCTCCATCAGCGAGATGAACGGCAACCCGGTGGAGGTCTTCGCCTCCACCGCCTTTGACCGTGACCATGAACTGCAGTCCCGGATCTCCAACCTGACCACCATCACCCGCCTGATCTCGCTCATCCTCAGGCACATCTTTCTCGGCGAGCGGCTGACCTTTGCCAAGTGCCTCAAGCAGATCAAGCGCAGCTCCCGCCAGAAGGACGACCTGCCCGACATGCTCTACGGCGTGCTCAGCCGTTACGATCCCGCGGCCAGGGAGGCCGCCGAGCGGGACAGCCGCGGCTGACCGCACCAGCGGCCGGCGCGGGTCACTTCTCCCGGCCCGGGCCGGGTGGTGGTGCATCCGCAAACAGGGAGCGGTAGCGGCCATATCCCTCTTTTTCCAGTTCCGAAACCGGGATGAAGCGCAGGGCCGCGGAGTTGATGCAGTAGCGCAGGCCGGTGGGCGGCGGACCGTCGGTAAAGACATGGCCCAGGTGGGAGTCAGCGTGCCGGCTCCGGACCTCGGTGCGGACCGAAAACAGGCGCCGGTCCTCCCGCTCGACGATATTCTCCGCTGCCAGCGGTCGCGTGAAGCTGGGCCAGCCGGTGCCGGAATCGAACTTGTCCCGGGACGAAAAGAGCGGCTCACCCGAGACCACGTCCACGTAGATTCCCTCTTCCCTGTGGTCCCAGTAGGCATTCCGGAAGGCCGGCTCGGTGGCACCCTCCCGGACCACGCGATACTGGAGCGGGGTGAGCCGTTTCCTGAGCTCATCGTCCGCAGGCCGGTTGAAACCATCCTCCTCCCTGCCGGGAAACGCCCTGCCCTTCCAGGTGGACTCGATGAAATCCGCCCTGCCCGACCCCTTCTTGTAAAGCGTGTAGTGGAGGACGTTCTTGCGGTAATAGTCCTGGTGGTACTCCTCGGCCGGGTAGAAGGTCCCTGCCGGCAGGATGGCGGTGACCACGGGCCGGTCAAAGATACCAGAGGCATCCAGCCGCTTCCTGGACGCCTCGGCCAGCCGGCGCTGCTCCTCGTCCAGGTAGAAGATGGCCGTGGCATACTGGCCGCCCCGGTCCGCGAACTGGCCGCCGCTATCAGTGGGATCGACCTGGCGCCAGAAGACCTCGAGCAGCCTGTCATAGCTGACCACCGCCGGGTCATAGACAACCCGCACCGCCTCCAGGTGGCCCGTGCGGCCGGTGGAGACCTCTTCATAGGTGGGATTCGCGGTCCGGCCGCCCGTGTATCCCGCCTCCACCCCGATCACGCCGTCGAGCGCCTCGAACGGCGGCTCCATGCACCAGAAACAGCCACCGGCAAAGATGGCGGCCCGCGTTGGCGTTGCCGCGGCGGGCGAGGAGAAGAGCACAACAATGCAGGCAGCAGCAAGTAAAATGATCCAAGAACCGTTCATGGGACCTCCGGGAAGTAGGGCGGACGACAAACCACTTCTTAACAATAAGAACTTTTTCCAGACAGGACAAGTGGCAAAACCCGGCGCCTGCAGAACCGCTGGCCGGGATCAGGAACGGCCGGCGCGAAGGCGGCCAAGGTAGAGGATCCAGAGCGTGCCCGGGAGGAGGAAGAGCAGGGCCAGGCAGAGAACAATGGTGCGGGGATCGGCCCCGCGGTCCAGGGAGAGGCCCGTGAGCCAGCTCGAGAGGCTCAGGACCAGGGTGAGCAGGGTCATCTCGGCGGCAAAGACCCGGCCGCGGAACCTGGCCTCGACCCGGTGATGGAGCAGGGTCGTGGAAAAGACCCACTGGATGGCGCCGCCGACATGGCCAAGAAAGACACAGAGCGCGGCCGTGACGATGCCGGGCGCCTGGCTGAAGAGCAGGTAGGCCAGGGAGGAGATGAAAAAGGCCAGGCCGATGGCCCGGCGCATGCCCTGGCGGCTGTCGCCGAAGAGGCGCCAGGCCAGGATGGGCCCCACTGCCGCGCCCAGGCCGCGCATGGAATAGAGCACGCCGCTGAGACCGCCCCTGCCGCCGTGGGCAAAGACCTGCTCGCCGAACACGGTCAGCATGACCAGGATGCCCCCGGAGAGCGCCCAGCCGCTCTTGACCATGAGCAGGGCGGCAACCCGCCGGTGGGCCAGTACGTAGCGCAATCCTTCCACCAGGTCGGCCAGGCCGGTGAGACGGGCAAGCGACAGGGGGCCCTTGCGCCGGTGCGGTGCCATTGGCAGCGGCACCCCGGACAGCAGGCCGGCCGAGACAAGAAACGAGCCCGCGTCGATCATGATCGCTGTCTGCCAGCCAAAAACAGCGGTGACAAAACCGCCCAGGGCCGCGCCCATGGCCAGCATGATGGACCAGGTTGACCCGGAAAGGCCATTGGCCACGTTCAGTTCCTCCGGCCGACACAGGTCGGGAATGGAGGCCTGGCGGGCAGGATGGGAAAAGGTCCACAGGGACTCCTGGACAAAGGCCAGCAGGTAGATCAGCCAGACCATCTCCAGGCGGCCGGCCAGGAGATAGCAGAGCACCAGGGCGGCGCGGCAGAGATCACAGCTCACCAGGATGCTCTTGCGCCGGAACCGGTCCGCGACCACGCCGGCCAGGGGACCGAGGAGGGCGGAAGGCAGGAACTTGGCGATCAGGAACCAGCTCACCGCCTCGCCGGAGCCGGTCAGGCGGCTCAGGAGAACGAAGATGGCGATATAGTTGAACCAGTCCCCGGCCTGGCTGATGACACCGGCGGACCAGAAACGGCGATAGGAGGGATTGGCGCGCAGCAGGCCGAGGTAGGCCCGCGGACTCCCGCCGGACAGGGAAGAGGGGCGTTTTTTGCCGGCAACACTGCTGCGCTCTTGAGAAGGGTCTGACACGGCAGTAACCGGTAGGAAATTACGGGTGGCTGCCCAGGGGATTGCCGCCGTCCGGCAGGGAGAGAGAAGCGGGCACGGATGAAATCACATGCAACCTGTTGCGCACAACAGGCCCCGGCGAAATCATCAAAAAAGGGAGCTTCCGGGACAACCCCTGAAGCTCCCTTTCAATAACTGGTCGGGAAGAGAGGATTCGAACCTCCGACCCCAGCGTCCCGAACGCTGTGCTCTACCAGACTGAGCCACTTCCCGACCCGCATTGCGCGGGTTCCTGCCAGGTGTTTCCACGACCCGCAGGCCACCACTGTTGCTGCGACATTACCTGGCTGAAAAAGCCCCGGAACCTATACCCTGCTCCGGCCAGATTGGCAATAAATAAAAAACAGCCGACAGGTCTGCCAGCTGTCTTTTACCTATTTTCAGCCGGGCGTTGTTACTTTACCGCATCTGCCAGCTTGCTACCCGGTTTGAATTTGGCAATGGTCTTGGCGGGAATCTCGATCATCTCACCGGTGCGAGGGTTCTTTGCCTTGCGGGCTGAACGTTTGGCGGTGGAAAAGGTTCCAAAGCCCACAAGGGTGACCTTGTCGCCGTTGGTCAAGGCCTCGGTCACAGCCATCAGCATTCCATTGAGTGCCTTTTCCGCAGTGGCCTTACTGATGTCTGCCGCACCTGCCATGGATTCAACGAGCTCCTTTTTATTCATTCTTCCCTCCCAATAGTTATATGGCTTTGCCAAACCAACCAGGATCCCACCTGATCTGCTTCCTTCCTTCATCCGAATGGATTAAAATCAAAAACACCTGCTTTGTCAAAGGAAAAAAAGCCTCTTCTTCCGTATACAGGCCGTTTGCGGCCGATCAGGGTATCTGTCGGGACATGAAACGGCAGCAGGATCTCAGCGTCCGGCAAGGTCCAGGTAGACCCTGGTTACGCCCTCCTTTCCCAGCAGCCTCGCCACGGCCATGCGCATCCCCTGGTCCAGGAAGCGCTCCAGGTCCTCCTGCCGGACCTGGACATAGGCCGTGCCCTCGTCCTCGCGGTCCAGCCGCACCCGGCAGCCGGCAAAGCCAAGCCGGGCCAGGCCCTGCTCCCGCCGGGCCACCTGCTGCAGCCGCTCCTCGGTCACCGCCATGCCGTGCGGCAGGCGGGTTGCCAGGCAGGAGGAGGAAGGCTGCTGCCAGGTATCGAGACCAAGCTCCCTGCTCCTGGCCCGGACATCATCCTTGCACAGCCCGGCCTCGACCAGCGGCGTGCGGACCCCCAGTTCATGGATCGCGCGCAGGCCCGGCCGGCGGTCCTTGAGGTCATCGGTGTTGGTTCCGTCCATGAGCACCCGGATACCCCGCTTCTCCATGATGGCGATGAACTGGGAATAGACCCGGAACTTGCAGAGATAGCAGCGTTCCGGCGGGTTGCGGACAAATTCCTTCCACGAGAGCGGATAGAGATCAACGGCCTCAACCACCACCCCCCTGCCGTAGCCATGCCGCCGGGGCCAGGAGAGCGCCCGTTCGCGGTCGGCCGGCGTCACCAGCAGGGAACTGGCAAAGAGCGGCAGGACATTGCCCGCACCCAGGGTATCGAGGGCGGTCTTCAGGAGCAGCGACGAATCAACGCCGCCGGAATAGGCCACGGCCACCCGCGAGCAATCGAGCAGGATCTCCTGCAGCCGCCGGACCTTGTCTTCAAGGCGCATGGCTCTCCGCTTCCGTCCCCGGCGGCCGCTTACTCGGCAACATCAAAGGAGAAGTCCACCGTGGGAAAGTTCGCCACCGGCTCTGTGAGCTGGAAACCGCGATCCAGGATCCAGTGCCTGAGGATCTCGGCGATCTCCCGCGCCTTGACCACCGACGACAGGGGCGCGGTGGGTACCTTTTTACCGGCCACCTCGATCATGCCGCTCTTGAGCTGGGCATAGCTCACCTCGCCATAGTTGCGCTGGATGCCGTTGGTATAGTCATGGCCGTAGTCCACGACCTGGGTGAAGATCTCCGCATCGGAGACGCCGGTGAACCGTGCCATCTCCTCGTTGAGGATGGGGATGGGCACGCCGAGGCCCACGGCCAGGGAACAGCCATAGCCCTGGATACTGACCCCGCGCAGCCAGTCGGCGGACATCTGTTTCAGGTCGCCCTGGACCATCATGGTGCCGGCGGGCCGGCGGGGGACGCCGTTGTCCCCCCTGGGAACGCCCGGGTTGTGCTGGGTGCCATGCCAGGTGACATAACCCACTCCGCCGCCGAGGAAGATCCGGGTGCCCACGCCGATGGTGCGGTAGAGGGGATCGTTGAGCAGGGGGCTCAGCTCGCCGGCGCTGCAGTAGTTGGCGTTGCGGCAACCGGGCTTGAGCATGCCCATGTAGGTATAGACGGTCCTGTCGGACAGGTTGACGGCGCAGTTATAGTTCTGGTAGCCGTTGCGCGGGTTGCAGAGCAGCGCATGGGGCATGTCGGCAAGGGTCAGTTCCTTCTTGCACTTGGTGTTGGCATAGCAGTCGGTGGCATAGGCCTTGGCCTCGAGAAAGACCTTTTTGCCCGCCACCAGGTCCTCGATGATGTGACCTCCGCCGTAGCGGAACTCGCCGGGATAGACCTTGTTGAGGGGATCGTCCTCGGCCGGCTCGGTGGCGCCCAGGTAGATGTCAATGGCAGCAAGGCCGGCATAGGCCGGTACCTTGTTGATCCAGACCCTGGCCGCCTTGATGGTCGGCGTTGTCTGGCCGAAATTGAAGAAGGCGCCGGACGAACACATGGTGGAAAAGGTGCCGGTGGTGACCACGTCCACCTTCTTCGCCGCCCCCACCGGTCCCTCCCGGCGCACGATATCGACCATCTCCTCGGCGGTGACGACAACGGCCTCACCCGCCTTGATGCGGGCATTGATCTCGGCATAGGTCTTGTTTACCTGGTGTTCGCTCATGGTCTCTTCCCAACAGATGAATAGATGTTTTCCGGTACCGCCCGGGGGAGGGGGAGAAATCGGCGACCCAGCGACCACCACATGGCACATGCGGTTGGTTGAACCTGCGTGGCCGTAACCCGCGAGGGGAGCATCGAATCCACGTCTGCCGGTCCCGCAGGCTGTTCGCCCAGGCCCGTATATTACGGAAAACCGGGGCAAGCGCAACCCATTTTCGGTCCCTGCCAGGCGCTGCTGCGGCTGCTGCGTGGACAACGGGCCGTATTCTCGGACAATTTAGAAAATTCAACTCCCCAGGGCCGGGAATATTTTTTCGACAGCAACGCAGACGGCGGTGGGATGCACCCCGGCCCGCGCCAGGTGATTTTCCCTGCGGCAGGGCAATTTTTTCTTTGCAACATCCCGCTGATGCTATAGGGTTTGGCCGAAACAATAATCCCAGGGGTTGCCGCCCTGTCATCCAGGTGGACGCGGCGCCCCTCCTCATACCGGAAACATCGGCATGGACGAAAAACCGAGCATCCCCGAGGTGCGTAAACGCATCGACACCATCGACGACACGATCCTGGACCTGCTCAAGGAACGTCTCGAGTGCGCCAAGACCATCGGCCGCCTGAAGTCGGAGACCAACCGGGCCAAGTGGGACCCCCGCCGCGAGCGCGAGATCTACGAGCGCCTGCTCAAGAACAACCAGGGCGTCTTTCCGGACAAGGCGTTGCGCTCCATATTCCACGAGATCATTACCACCTGCCGGTTGTCGCAGAAAAAGACGGCCGTGGCCTACCTGGGACCCGAGGCCACCTTCACCCACCTGGCCGGTGTCAAGTACTTTGGCCAGTCGGCCCAGTACAAGGCCATGGACTCCATCGACGAGGTCTTCAACGAGGTGGAAAAGGGCCGGGTCGAGTATGGCATCGTGCCGGTGGAGAACTCCATCGAGGGCGCGGTCTTCTCGACCCTGGACTCGTTCATGAAGTACAATGTCAAGATCTGCGGTGAGCTGCAGCTTGCCATCTCCCACAACCTGGTCTGCCGTTCCGGCGACATAAAGGATATCCAGACCGTGGCCTCCCATGCCCAGCCCCTGGCCCAGTGCCGGGAGTGGCTGAAAAAGAACCTGCCCGATATCCCCACCCTGCAGGTCTTTTCCACGGGCGCGGCGGCACAGATGGCGGCCAACAACCCCAATATCGGCGCCATTGCCAGTTCGCTGGCCATCAAGACCTACGAACTGCAGGTGGTGGTCAAGGGCATCGAGGACTACCAGGGCAACACCACCCGCTTCCTGGTCATCGGCAACCAGTCCCCGGACCGGTGCGGCGCCGACAAGACCTCGCTGCTCCTCGGCCTGCTGGTCAACCGGCCCGGTGCCCTCAACGAGGTCCTCACCGTGCTGGCCACCCGCAACATCGACCTGACCAAGATCGAGTCGCGCCCCATCAAGGGCAAACAGTGGAAGTACCTCTTCTTCCTCGATATCGCCGGCCACATCGACGACCCGATCATCCGGGAGGGATGCGACATCCTCAGGCAGATCTGCGCCTATTACGAGTGGCTCGGTTCCTACCCCCGCGCCGACAACATCGACCTGAACAATGGCACCTGATGGCGGCCGGCTCCCCCGGACTGCAGTACAGACCCGGCCACTACCGGAGGCAGGACAATGGCCTCCCTGTTAAGCTGCCAGGAGCTGGGCAAGAGTTTCGGCGGCCAGCAACTGTTCGACGGCATCGACCTGGTCCTGGAACCCGGTGACCGGGTAGGTCTCATCGGTCCCAACGGGTCGGGCAAATCCACCCTGCTCAGGATCCTCTGCGACCTCGAAACGGCCGACAGGGGCAGGGTCATCCTGCGGCGTCACGCCCGCATCAGCTACCTGGCCCAGAGCGACACCTTTGCCGAGGAAAAGAACGCTGTTGACAACCTGGTCCTGGCCCTGCAGGACCAGGACCTGGACGAGGCGGAACGCTACCAGCGGGTGCACGCCATCCTGAGCCGGGCCGAGTTTCCGGAGACCGGGGGCCCGGTACGCCTGCTTTCCGGCGGCTGGCGCAAGCGGCTCGCCATCTGCCGGGCCCTGGTGACGCGTCCCGACATCCTGGTCATGGACGAGCCGACCAACCACCTGGATATCGAGGGCATCCTGTGGCTGGAGAGGTTCCTTGCCGCCAACCTGCCCGAGAGCCCGTCCGCCTTCCTGCTGGTGAGCCATGACCGGCGGTTCCTGGAAAACACGGTCAACAGGGTGGTGGAACTGTCCCGCCTCTATCCCGGCGGCTCCTTCCAGGTCCGGGGCAACTACTCGGACTTCCTTGAAAAGCGCGCCCAGTTCCTGGCCCGGCAACAGGACATGGAAGAGCGGCTGGCCAACAAGGTCCGTCGCGAGACCGAATGGCTGCGCCGGGGACCGAAGGCGAGGGCCACCAAGGCACGCTACCGCATCGACGAGGCACACCGGCTGCAGGAGGAACTCTCTGATGTGCGTGCGCGCAATCGCAGCGAGGGCCGGGTGGGCATCGGCTTCGATGGCACGGGCAGGAAAACAAAAAAGCTGCTCACCGCAACCGGCCTGGGCAAGGCCTTTGGCGGCCGTGTCCTGTTCCGGGACCTGGACATGGTGCTTTCGCCCGGCACCAGGCTGGGCCTGCTGGGCCGCAATGGCTGCGGCAAGTCGACCCTGATGGCCATCCTGGCCGGGGCCGCGCTGCCGGACGGTCCCCGGCCCGACAGTGGCAGCATCGTCCTGGCCGAGGGCGTGCGCATCGTCAGCTTTGACCAGAAACGGGAACAGCTGGACCAGTCCCTGACCCTGCGCCGGGCCCTGGCCCCGGACGGCGACTCGGTGGTCTACCAGGGCCGGAGCGTGCACGTGGCCGCGTGGGCCGGCCGCTTTCTCTTCCGCAACGACCAGCTCGAGACCCCGGTCAGCAGGCTGTCCGGCGGCGAGCAGGCCCGGATCCTCATCGCCCGCCTCATGCTGCAGCCCGCCGATATCCTGCTTCTTGACGAACCCACCAACGATCTTGACATTGCCTCGCTGGACGTGCTGGAGGAGAGCCTGCGCGAGTTTGCCGGCGCCCTGGTCCTGGTGACCCATGACCGCTTCCTGCTCGAGCGTCTCTGCGACCGGGTCCTGGGCTTCGACGGCCGGGGCGGGGTACAGTACTTTGCCGACCATGGGCAGTGGCTGGCCGCGTTGAGGGAACAGGAAGAGCCCCGGGCAGGGGGCAGGGACCGAAAAAGGCGAAAAAAAGAGAAAAAACCCCGGCAGGGTCGGCTCTCCTACCTGGACCAGCGGGAATATGACCGGATGGAGGAGACCATCCTGGCCAGGGAACAGGAACATAAGGAGCTGCTGCGCCGCATGCAGGATCCCGGGATCCAGGCGGACGCGGACACGTTACAGGAATGCTGGCAACAGAGCCAGGTCCTGGAACAGGAAATCGAAAAACTCTACGAGCGGTGGCAGGAGCTGGAGCAGAAAAAAGCCGGAACAGGATAACCTGTCCCGGCGCCGTCATCGGGGTTCCGCCGGCCGGCGGAACCCGTGCCTACTCATCGTACTTCCAGAAATCCTCCTTGGCTGCTCCGCATTTCGGGCAGACCCAGTCGTCGGGGAGATCCTCGAAAGGGGTTCCCGGGTCTATGCCGTGTTCGTAATCGCCTTCCTCTGGATCATAGATGTAGCCGCAGGGGCATTCCCATTTCTGCATAACTGTCCTCCGCAAAGTTCCGGTATTGTTCGCCGATCCGGGCCCGGACCGACCTGATTGCTGTTCCTCGGCTGCCGTTTATGATAAACGGTTCCATTAACAATAACTAATTTTTCCAATCTGTCAATGATTACTGGCAGAAAAAATCCCTTCCCGGTTATTACCATTATCGAAACCTGCCCATGGCCACACCCCCTCCCTGTCGCCATAATGTAACAGCGTGGTGCTTCCAGGGAACCATTTTGACCCATCAGCAGCAATTATCGTGGCCATGACCGCCCTTGGGCCAGGACTTTCCCCCCACCCCTTCTTCATAATATTTCCTGACAAGAAAAGATTCTTCTTTTTGAATCCAAGTAGATACCATCTATACACAACTACCACAGCCGCTGTTTTTCCTTGCGGCACAAGAAAAAAATGACATTGACGCGAAAAAAAATTTTTTGATTTTCGTATCCCGTGGTACCATGAAATTGAAATAGGAACTGTTACTGCATCATGGAGTGCCGAATTCCGAAACCACTTCCTTGCCGGGAAAAGTTCCGGAATAACGGAATCAGAAGGCGACCCCAGGGGCCCGGCTGGCCAGGACGCAATCCTGCCCCGCGCACGGCCGGGCACCGGCGGGACGCAAAGGAGGAACGATGAAATTCAAAGACCTGTCCATTGGCACCAAACTCGGCCTCATCTTCGCCCTTGTCCTCCTGCTGCTGGTCGCGGTGGGCGGCATGGCCATCCGCGGCATGCAGCAGCAGGTGGACGAGAGCAAGAACGCGCATTATCTCGATGACCTGGGTATCAATATCACCGCCAGGGAGGTGGACCACCTGCAGTGGGCCAACGCGGTGATGCGCTTTCTGCTGGAATCAGAGGGGGCTTCTCCTGCCGGTGCCGCCGGCATGGGCGGCCAGCGCCTCAGCGTACAGACCAACGACCACCTGTGCGCCCTGGGCAAGTGGCTCTATGATCCGGCGACAGAGGAACTCCTGCGGGACAGGGCGCCGGCGATCCTCGCCCTGCTGGAGAAGATGAAGGCCCCGCACGCACGGCTGCACCGCTCGGCCATCACCATCGAGAAGATCCTGGAGGAGCACCACGGTGACAAGGTGGCGGCCGGTCCGGCCATGTTGCGGGTCTTCCGGACCGAGACCCGTCCCGCCCTCAAGGAGGTGCGCGCCCTCATGCACGAGGCCGTGGCCATGGCCAAGGATCTGAGCGAGAAGGAAAACAGGCGGCAGGCAGAGCTGGCCGCCTCCATCAAGCGTAACGTGGTCCTGCTGACCCTCGTGGCCCTGCTTGCCGGCACGATCTTCAGTTTTCTCTTTGCCCGTTTCCTCAGCCGCCAGATCAACCAGGTCACCCTCTTTGCCGCCCAGCTCGCCGAGGGCGACTTCACCCATACCCTGCCCATCAGCCAGAAAGACGAGGTGGGCCGGATGGCGGCGGCCCTCAACTCCATGGTGGACAAGATCGGCACCCTGATCAGTGATATCAACGGCGAGACCCGGGAGATCAATGACAACGCGGACGCCCTGACCGGCATCTCGGGCGAGCTCACCGACGCGGCCACCGAGGCGTCGGAGCGTTCATCCACCGTGGCCGCGGCCACCGAGGAGATGTCCGCCAACATGAACACCGTGGCCGCGGCCAGCGAACAGGCAGCCACCAATGTCAACATCGTGGCCACGGCCACCGAGGAGATGACCAGTACCGTGCAGCAGATCGCCAGGCAGACGGAAAACGCCCGCCAGATCACGGGCAATGCCGTGCAGCTCTCCCAGAACGCCTCGGGCAAGGTGGACGCCCTGGGCGCTGCCGCCCATGACATCAGCAAGGTGACCGAGGTGATCACCAAGATCTCGGAACAGACCAACCTGCTGGCCTTAAACGCCACCATCGAGGCGGCCCGGGCCGGCGAAGCGGGCAAGGGATTCGCGGTGGTGGCCAACGAGATCAAGGAGCTGGCCCGGCAGACCGCGGCCGCCACCGGCGAGATCCGGGAGCGGGTCGAGGGGATCCAGGGATCCACGTCGGCCACGGTGACCGAGATCGGGGAGATCACCCGGGTGATCGAAGAGGTGAACGAGATCGTGACGACGATCGCGGCCGC
>WFUT01000135.1 GCA_015484845.1 Desulfobulbaceae bacterium | reverse complement strand
GTAAAATTGCCAATGCCTGCGGGCGAGAAAGTGAAGAAAAAAATCCTTCATCTGATCAGTGAATCGAAAAAAACGATCACGTTCATATAATTCACTGATACGGCGAAAGAAAATTTTTTTCTTCATTTTCGAAGTGCAGGATTTAGGTGATAAACCAGCATGATGCAACAGCAAGGGAGTGATGCATGGCACAGATAGACGCATTTTTCAAACTGATGAATGACGAGGGCGCATCTGACCTGCACATGATGGCCGGCCAGCAGCCCGTGCTTCGTATTCGTGGCGATATGGAACGTGTCAAGTTCAAGGTCCTGGATAACGAGACCCTGAAGTCCATGCTCTACGAGATCTGTCCCGAGGACAAGATCAAGGTGTTCGAGGAGACCGGGGACATGGATTTCGGTTACGAGATCCCGGGCCTGGCCCGTTACCGTTGCAACTACTTTCAGCAGAAGTACGGCATCGGGGCGGTGTTCCGCGAGATCCCCAGCGATATCCTGACCTGCGAGCAGCTTGGCCTGCCCAAGGTCATCTCCAAGCTGGCCACCCTGCCCAAGGGCCTGGTCCTGGTCACCGGTCCCACCGGTTCGGGTAAGTCGACCACCCTGGCCGCCATCATCGACGAGTGCAACAAGACCAGGAAAGACCACATCCTGACCATCGAGGATCCCATCGAGTTCGTGCACAAGAGCCAGCAGTGCATCATTAACCACCGCGAGATCGGCACCCATACCAGGAGCTTCAGTGCCGCGCTGCGCGGCGCCCTGCGCGAGGACCCCGACATTATCCTGGTGGGCGAGATGCGTGACCTGGAGACCATCTCCCTGGCCATGGAGGCCTCCATGACCGGTCACCTGGTCTTTGGCACCCTCCACACCATGAACGCCATGAAGACCGTGGACCGCGTGGTCGAGATCTTTCCGGCCAACCAGCAGGGGCAGGTCCGCTCCACCCTGGCCGACGCTCTCAAGGCCGTGGTCTCCCAGACCCTGTTCCGGCGGGTGGACAAGAAGGGGCGGGTGGCCGCCCTGGAGATCCTGATCTGTACGCCGGCGGTGCGCAACCTGATCCGCGAGGCCAAGACCTACCAGATTCCCTCCATCATGCAGACCGGAAAGAAGTATGGCATGCAGACCATCGACGATGCCATCATGGAGCTGCTGCAGAAGAAACAGATCAGTGCGGAAGACGCCTATATCAACTGCACGGAAAAGCAGAAGTTCGTGAAGTTCCTCAAGAAGCCACCCACTGATTTCACCGAGATCTAGCAGGGCCCGGCGTGTGGCGCTGCTGGCGCAGCATGAACAGCACTAACCCTTCACTATCCGGGGGCGGCAATGGAGACCGGTGGTCAGGATCAGGTGGAGCCGTCGGTGCCGGTGGCCGGGCTGCCGTACCGGGCGATGAGCCGGGCCAGGATCTTTTTCTGGGCCCGGCTCAGTTTTTCGAACCGGCCGCCGTTTCTGAGAATGCTCCTGGCCTCGCCCCCGATATTCTGTACCTCGACCATGTTGGAGACGATACGCACCGGCAGTCCCTCCAGGTAGGTGCCCTGCCTGCAGTCGTAGATGTCGATCTTGAACCTGCGACCGGCGAGTTTCTGCAGGTCATGGTCATAGCTGAAGCAGACGCCTTCCTCGCTGATATCGAGGATCCTGGCGAACTGTTCTTTTTCGCCATGGAGACGGACCAGCAGGTTGGACGGCATCCTGTGGCGGGGACTGGTCCGGTTTTCCAGGACAATGGAGAAGGGGAAAAAGGAAAAGATATACTGGTGGCAGTGACTGCAGCTGGCAAGGGCAGCGCCGGGGAAAAACCGCATCCACGGCCTGGCCGGAAGCGTATCGAGCCTACGTTCGCCGCAGCGTGGGCATTTTTTTCCTAGGGCAAACACGGTGTCGGGTCCGTTGGCAGACTGGGGAATGCCACTGCGCTGGCGTGGATACTCCTGCTGTTACGCCGGGCAAGGGGCGGATTCGGGACGCGAAAACGATCGGGTCCTGTCTCTGCGCCGGCTGCGCGGTGTCCCGGAAACCCGGTGAAGAGGTGCCGCGTGATTTTCCGCGGCAGGGAGCCCTGTGCCGGCACGACCTACTTGTTTATATCACAAGTTGGGCAAATAGAGAAATTTTCACCTCCGCAAACCTCTTTTTTCCCGCTCTGCCCTGGCCGCGATCCGCCAGTGGTTGCCAGCACTGTCCCGCACCATGATCTCCCTGCCATCGCTCTGACAGGAAATGGTGCCGTTTTCCGCTGTCAGCAGGACCCGGATTGCGCGCTTGTGCCAGCGGCGGAGGTTGTTCGGGTCAGGGAACCGTCCCGCGCCGGCGCGGCCCGCGGAGACAATGATCAGCTCGGGGTTGACGGCGGAGATAAAGGGCGGGCTGGACGAGGTCCTGGAGCCGTGATGGGGTGCCAGCAGGACGTCGGCCGCAAGGGGCATGCCGCCGGCCAGCAGCACGGCCTCGCCGGTTGTGCTGATATCACCGGGGAACAGGAACCTGCAGGAACCGTCCCGGAACAGGAGGACCAGGCTGTGATCATTGGCGCTCATGGGGCCGGCGGCCGGCGGCAGGCCGTTGGTGCCCAGGCAGAGGAGCGTCTCGGAATCCGCGGCGGCGATGGTCCGGCCCGAGGAGGGGATGATGATCTTCATGCCCTTCCTGCGGGCCAGGGCAAGGAGTTCGCGGTACCCCTTTTCTCCGTCCCCTGTCCTGCCATTGACAAAGAGCCGCCTGGGCGCAAAGTGGCGGATCACCGCTGCCATGCCGTTGAAGTGATCGGCGTGGGGATGGGTGATGACGAGGTCATCGATGCGCCAGCGCCGGATCTTCCAGAGAAAGGGCGCGATGATCCGCTCACCGACATTGAAGCGGGGCGAGGTGCGGCTGCCGCCGTCGATGAGGATGGTTCGTCCGTTGCGCATCTGCAGGAAGGTGGAGCTGCCCTGGCCCACGTCGAGATAGACCAGCCGCGGGTGTGCCGGGCGCCCCGGCAACCAGAGGCCGGAGGTGAAGACCAGGGCCAGGACCGGAAGACCGGCCAGGGTGACGAGGCGGAGAAAGGGAATCCTCCTGCCGGCAAACCAGCAGGCGATAAGCAGAAAGTAGCAGCCTGTCTCGAGCCACGAGGGGGTAATGGTCCACAGGGAGGCAAAGGGCAGGGCCGCGGCCCGGGCGGTCAGCCAGTCCGTGGCCTGGATCCCTGCCCCGCCCAGCCGGAGGAGCAGGGCGGCCGGGCCGGGGGCGATGAAGATCAGGGGTGCGGCCACCAGGCCCAGGGGCAGGGCCCAGAAACAGAGCAGCGGTTCCACCAGCAGGTTCATGACAGGCCCGATAGGGGAAAACCGGTTGAAGTGGTAGAGCATGAAGGGCAGGGTCCCCACCGTGGCCGCAACAGAGACCAGCAGGCCGGCCAGGAGAACACGTACCGGTCGGGGGGATACTCTTCCCTGTCCGGGCAGGGCCAGGTCGTGGAGGCGGGGAAAGACCACGGCAATGGCCAGGACAGCGGCAAAGGAGAGCTGAAAGGAGGCCGTGAACAGGGCCAGGGGGTGAAGGGCCAGCAGGAACAGGGCCGCGGCGGCCAGCAGGTGCGGCAGGGAGCTCTGGCGGCGGAGGATGATGGCAACGAGAAAGAGGACCGCCATGACCAGGGCCCTGAGCACCGGCAGGTTCATGCCGGCGATGAGGCCATAGCCCAGCAGCGGCGGCAGGGTGAGGAGCAGGGCCACCGTGGGCACGTGCACATGGAGCAGCAGCCAGGTGGAACGCTGCATGAGCCAGGTCAGGGCCATGCCGATCATCAGGCCGAGCAGCCCCATGTGCATGCCCGAGATGGCCAGCAGGTGCATGGTGCCCGTGGCCTTGAACTGTTCCAGGGTGCCGGGGGCGATGGCACTTCTGCTGCCGATGAGCAGGGCCTGGTAGAGGCCTGCCGTGGCCGGTTCCAGGTGACGTTCCAGGAAGGCGCTGATCCGGGCGCGGATCCGCTCGGGCAGGAAACGGAGCCGGTGCAGGATGCCGTCCTGCGGCGCACGTACCTCCATGACGTGCAGGGGGGAGCGGACCAGGCCGCTCAGGCGGATGGAGCGGGCGGCCATGTAGAGCCGGTAGTCAAAGGCGCCGGGGGTGCGGTAGTTGTGGATACGGTCCACGGTGGCGATGACCAACAGCCTTGCGCCGGGAAGAAGGGCCCGGCCCGGCCGCCGCCGCATGGTCAGGCGGACACGGCCCCGGGCCGCCCGGAAGCGGGGCCGGGCATCGCTGCTATCGTGAAAGAGCACCCCGTCCAGGATAAGATCGAAACGCGACCTCCTGCCGTCGAACTCCACCATGCCGGCAAGGGTGCCGCTCAGGGTCAGTTCGGACCTCCCGCTGACCAGGTTGGCGATGTCGTGGCGGTCTGCTGGAGGGGCCAGGGCCTGGCCGGTACGGATGAACCCGGCCAGGAAAAAGAGCGGCAGGAGGAGAAGGATGCCGTTCTTCCGCCTGCCGGCCTCCAGGATGGCTACCAGCAGGACGAGGACAGGCGCGATACCACGTGCAAACGGTTGCAGGGCCGGCATGTGGAGACGGCCTGCGACCATGCCGCCGGCCATGTACAGGGGAACAACCCAGAGGAGGAGGTTGGGCCGGACTAGGCGCCGGCAGTCCCGCAGCCCCATGTTCCTCTCCGCTCAGCTGGCCCTCTGTTGCAGCAGGTCGTCGATCACCGCGAGATGCCGGTTCACCACGCCGCGGTTTTTTTCTACCTGTGCCAGGCCGGCCCGGCCCATGGTTCGCCGTCGCTCCGGGTTGGCGAAGATGCCGGCAAGCAGGCCGATCATGCTGTCCCGGTCGGTGACGGTCCGGGCGCCGCCGCAGTCCACCAGGTCGGCGGCGATCTCGGCAAAGTCCTCCATGTGGGGGCCGAACAGGACCGGCACGCCGCACGCCGCGGGTTCAATGGGATTGTGGCCGCCCTCGGCCACCAGGGAGCCGCCGACAAAGGCCACCGTTGCCAGGGGATAGCAACCATTGAGCTCGCCGATGGTGTCGAGGATGACGACAGGGGCCTCCTGCCCGTTTTCCTCGCTCCGTCTGCAGACCGGCAGGCGCAGGCGCCGGGCCAGGTCGGCCACCTCTTCGGCGCGGGCGATGTCACGGGGCGCGATCAGCAGGCGCAGGTCGGGTATCCAACTGCGCAGCTCGGTAAAGACGGCAAGGATGATCTCCTCCTCGCCGGGGTGGGTGGAGCCGCAGATCCAGAGGGGGCCGCCTGCGGGCAGGTGCAGGGTCTGACGGTCCATGGCCGGGCAGCGGTCGGCCCGGCCGGGCGGACAGGTGTCATATTTCAGGTTGCCCAGGGTCATGACCCGCTGCCCCGGGATACCGAGGCCGGTCAGCCGTTCTGCGTCCCGCCGCGTCTGCATGGCCAGGATGTCGAAACAGCGGAACATGGGCCGGAAGAAAAAGCCGAACTTCCGGTAGCGTTCCAGGGAGCGGGCCGAGATGCGGCCGTTGACCAGCAGGAGGGGGATCTTTCGGCGGTGGAGCTGGCTGAGCCAGCCGGGCCAGAAATCGGTCTCCACCAGGATGAACAGGCCAGGCTGCAGCAGCCGGATATAGCTGCGGATGGTCCAGTAGATATCCAGGGGACCGTCAAAGACCAGGTCGACGTGGGGGCTGACCAGTTCCTCGGCGACCTGCATGCCGCTCTTCGTGGAGGCGGAGAAGAGCAGGGTGGCGGTGGGCAGGTGCCGGCGCAGGCCCCGGACCAGGGGAAGGGCCGAGGTGACCTCGCCCACGGACAGGGCGTGCAGCCAGATCACCGGCTGCTGCCGCCCGGTATCCGGAATCTGCAGCCGGTGGTTGAGTCCCACGCCCAGCCGGTGCAGGGTCCGCAGCCGGTATTTCTTTTTCCATGCCACCAGCGGCAGCAGGAACGGCGCGAGCAGAAGCAGGAGCAGGGAGCTGGTAAGGGAATAGAGAAAGATCATTGACGGGCCGCAGAGCCTCCCGGTACATGTACGTGAAAAGGTGACGGTAGCCGATCACAGGCCCTGCACCCCTGTCCGTTCGCGGACCTCCGGCCAGGGCGGAAGAGCGCGGCACCCGCAGGCATGCGCGTGCCAGGGGGCCGGCAGGGACGCCGTGCGGTGCCTGTGATGATTTAGCCAGGATGTCCGGCATGGCCGGGGAAAGGATGTCAGCCGGACAGGTGCAATTATGGCCCATTCCCCCGCCGTTGTCAAACAGGGCGCCCGGCGGCGGGACCAGGGGCCTCTTTTTCGGTTTTCAAGCGGCCGGCGGGGCACCGGGAAGGAAAACGTTGTTTCTGCTCCTGCCGGGCCGGCCTGCAGGTCAATTGCTGGCTGTTGCAAACATATCCGGCGCTTGGCCGGCTTCATGAGGAGGATCCGTGAACCTGTTGCTCTTTGCGGAAGATGAACTGCGGGACGGCCGTCTCCGGCTCTCCGGCCGGCGGGCCGGGCACATCCGGACCGTCCTTCGCCTGCAGCCCGGCGACACCCTGCGGCTGGGCATGATCAACGGCCGCTGTGGCGAGGGCAGGATTCTGCGGATGTCCGGGCAGGAGGTCGAGCTGCGCGTGCGCCTGGACCATGAACCGCCACCCCGCCCCTCCCTTGAGCTGATCC
>WFUT01000134.1 GCA_015484845.1 Desulfobulbaceae bacterium | reverse complement strand
GGGCCACGACGGCATGCTCTATTCCCTGCCGTCGCGGGAGCTGATCGCCGACAGCGTCGAGTACATGTGCAACGCGCACCAGGTCGATGCCATGGTCTGCATCTCCAACTGCGACAAGATTACGCCCGGCATGCTCATGGCGGCGGTCCGGCTCAATATTCCGGCTATTTTCGTCTCCGGCGGCCCCATGGAGGCCGGCATCGTCGACGACCAGGCCTGCGACCTGGTGGACGCCATGGTCGAGGCGGCCGACAGCTCGGTGGCCGACGAGCGGGTCCAGGCCCTGGAGCGTTCCGCCTGCCCGACCTGCGGCTCCTGCTCGGGCATGTTCACGGCCAACTCCATGAACTGCCTCAACGAGGTCCTCGGCCTGGCCCTGCCCGGCAACGGCACCGTGGTCGCCACCCATGCCAGCCGCCTGGCCCTCTTTGACCGCGCCGCGGCCAGGATCGTCGAGATGTGCGATGCCTGGTACGGACGCGGCGACGACTCGGTGCTGCCGCGTTCCATCGCCAGCCGGGCCGCGTTCCTGAATTCCATGATCCTGGACATCGCCATGGGCGGCTCCACCAACACCGTGCTCCACCTGCTGGCCATCGCCATGGAGGCGGAGGTGGATTTCACCATGGACGACATCGACGCCCTGTCACGGAAGACGCCGATCCTCTGCAAGGTGGCGCCCAGTTCCTCCTACCACGTCCAGGACGTCAACCGGGCCGGCGGCATCCTCGGCATCCTGGGCGAGCTGGACCGGGCCGGCCTGCTCGACACCTCGGTGCTTCGCGCCGACGGCCTGACCCTGGCCCAGGCCCTGGACCGCTATGACATCATGCGGGACACGGTGAGCGACGAGGCAATCAGCCTCTACCGGAGCGCCCCGGCCGGCACGGGCCGTAACCTGGTCATGGGCTCCCAGGAGACCATGTACGAGGAACTGGACAGGGACCGGGCAGGGGGCTGTATCCGCGACCTGGCCCACAGCTATTCCCGCGACGGCGGCCTGGCCGTGCTCTATGGCAACATCGCCCGGCGCGGCTGTATCGTCAAGACCGCCGGTGTTGATCCCTCGGTGCTCCACTTCCAGGGCCGGGCCCGGGTGTACCATTCCCAGGACGCGGCCTGCGAGGGAATCCTGGCCGGCGACCTGTCGCCCGGTGACGTGGTCTTCATCCTCTACGAGGGCCCCAAGGGCGGGCCGGGCATGCAGGAGATGCTCTATCCCACCTCCTATCTCAAGTCCATGCACCTGGGCACGGCCTGCGCCCTGGTCACGGACGGCCGTTTTTCCGGCGGCACCTCCGGGCTTTCCATCGGGCACGTGTCGCCCGAGGCCGCCGAGGGCGGGGACATCGCCCTGGTCCGGGACGGTGACCAGGTGGAGATCGACATCGCCAACCGGTCGATCAAACTGCTGGTTGCGGACGAGGAGCTGGCCGCGCGCCGGCAGAAGGAGCAGGACCGCGGCCGCAGGGCCTTTACCCCGGACCGGCAGCGGGTCGTGCCGGCCGCGCTCAGGGCCTATGCCTACTTTGCCGCCTCGGCCGACAAGGGCGCGGTGCGGATCGTGCCGGAATAGCCGCTCTGTTGTCCCGGCAGGGAAGGTAATACGAAAAGAGCCCGGGGCGGCAATATGCCGCCCCGGGCTCTTTTTCTTTTTTATCCGAGCCGTTGCTCCCCGGGTTATTCCGCCCGCACCGGGTTGCGCAGGATGCCGATATTCTCGATCTCCACCTCCACCACGTCGCCGTCGGCCAGCGGGCCGACGCCGCTGGGCGTGCCGGTGGAGATGATGTCGCCCGGCTCCAGGGTGAAGTTGGCCGAGACAAAGGCGATGATGGCCGGGATGGGGAAGATCATCTGGCTGGTGGAGGCCTCCTGGACCACCCGGCCGTTGAGACGGGTGCGGAGGCGGAGATTCTGCGGGTCGCCGATATCTTCCGGCGCCACGATGACCGGGCCGACGGGACCGAAGGTGTCCAGGGACTTGCCGCGGAACCAGCCCGACTTGTCCCGGCGCTGGAAGTTGCGCTGGCTGACGTCGTTGAAGCAGGTGAAGCCCAGGACATGGTCCATGGCCTCCTCCTCGCTGACATCCTTGATCCGGTCCCGGATGATGAGGGCGAGCTCGCCCTCGTAGTCGGTACGGGGTTCCCCGAACCGGTAGCGGTCAAGCAGGGCCGGCAGCACGATGGCCTCACCCGGCCCGATGAGGACGTTGGGCGTCTTGGCAAAGAGGACCGGTTCCTCGGGCACCTCGCCGGTGAAGTTCTGCACGTTGACCGAGTCGCTCTCCCGGATGTGTTCCAGGTAGTTGAGGCCCAGGGCGATGATCTTGCCCGGCCGGAGGGTCACGGGGTCGCTGTTTTTCATGGGCAGGGTGATTTCCATTGCCGCTGCTCCTTGTCGGCCGGGGGTTCCGGCTGGTTTCCGGTCCATGGCCCGCGGTCGGGGCAACTGGTCGCCGGATGGGTCGCCGTTGTCACGTCCCTCCCCGCAGGAGGTGGTCAGGAGGATCGACGGCATAATAGCCCCCCGGGCGGCGGGAGTCCAGCGGGAAGTGAACGCGGGCGGAAAAGCGGGAGACCGGCCAACGGCATTGCCGGGTGTGCTGGTCTTTCGGGCCGCCCCGGGGAGGTGGCACGGCATGGCGTGCTTGTGCCTTGTGTCGGCAGGCAATCCTGTTATAGAATACCTGTGGTGACGTACGAACAATGATGGCATCGGCGAAAACCGCGTCTGCCGGGCGGCAGCGGGTCCGGGCCGGCGCCGGGGACCATGGTCGGCATGGAAACACGGCAGAAAAAAAACAAGATCCTGATCGTCGAGGACGATGATGGCCAGCGCCTGCTGCTCAGCATGGCGCTGGAGGCAGAGGACTTCGGCGTGTTCATGGCCCGGGACGGCTGGCATGCCCTGCACCTGCTCGATGACGATCCCGGGATCCGCTACGTGATCACCGACCTGAGCATGCCAAAGATGGACGGCCTGGAGCTGATCCGCAGGATACGGAGCACCGAGCGGCGCTATACCTACATCATCGTCGTCACCAGCCAGGACAACAGGGACAGTGTTGTCAGGGCCCTGCGCCTGGGTGCGGACGATTACGTGACCAAGCCCTTTTTCCAGGATGAACTGATCCTGCGTCTCACGGCCGGCGAACGGCTGCTGCGGCTCGAGAGCCAGGAGGAGCTCATCCTGTCCATGGCCAAGCTGGCCGAGTACCGGAGCCAGGAGACCGGCTACCATCTCGAGCGGGTCAAGAACTACACGCGGCTGCTGGCCATGGACCTGCAGGCCGAGCATCCTGAGCTGGACCTGTCGGTGCCCCTTGCCGACGAGATCGCCCGGGTCAGCCCCCTGCACGACCTGGGCAAGGTCTCGGTGGCCGACCAGATCCTGCACAAGCCCGGTCCCCTGACGGACGAGGAATTCCGCCTCATGCAGAAACACACCATCTATGGTGGCAGCATCCTCCTGGAGCTCTACGAGAAGACCCGGGACAACTACCTGCTGGTCGCCTACCAGGTGGCCATGTACCACCACGAAAGGTGGGACGGCAGCGGCTACCCGCAGGGACTGCGCGGGGACGCGATCCCGGTGTCCGCCCGCATCGTCGCCCTGGCCGACGTCTATGATGCCGTCAGCAGCAGGCGCTGTTACAAGGAGCAGATGGACCACGCCCGGGCCCGGGAGATCATCCTGGCCGGCAGGGGGAGCCACTTCGATGCACGGATCGTCGACTCCTTTGTCCGCCAGGAAGAGGCCTGGCTCGCCATCAGGCAGGAGTTCGCCGACGGACCGGAAAGATCCTGAGCCCGTTCCCCCCCTTCATCGGTTTTCCAGGGCAGACAATGAAACAGAAAGCCTCACTGGTCGTCTACGGCTCGGTCATCTCGGTGACAGTGATTCTCGTTGTCGCCCTGCTCCTGGTCGTGAACATCGAAAGGCAGCGCCGGGCCAACGAGATCGCCGTCTACCGGCAGTTTTTCCAGATGGAGACCGACCGGCTCGCGGGCCGGTTCAGGGATATCACCAGTCTCAACGGCATCATTGTCAACGACCCGGTCATTCTCAACAGCCTGGCCAGGATCGGGCAGGGCGTGGAGCCGGGCCGGGCCGCGGCCGGCGTGACCAATACCATTCTCGCCAACATCGCCGCCATCGACCATGTGCTGGCCGTTTTCCTGCTCAATGGCCGGGGCACCTGTGTCTTTTCCAGCCGGCCGGACTTCATCGGCAAAAACTACGGCTTCCGGCCCTATTTCACCAGGGCCCTGGAGCAGGGCCGGGCCACCTACGTGGCGCGGGGCGTCACCTCGCACCAGCTCGGGATCTATGCCTCCCGCCGTATTCGCAGCGGCGGCAGGCTCCTGGGAGTGGCGGTGCTCAAGGTCGAGCCGGACTTCTTTGACATCACTCCTCTGTTTACGATCCCGGACCCCGGGGCCGGGGAGCAGGGCCAGCTCCGGGTGGGCCTGGTCACCGGCCAGGGGTTGTTCCTGGACGTGGCCTCCGGCTCGGTCCATACCCTGGGGCCGCTGGACCGGGAGATGGCAGCCCGGATCCGGCAGGTGCGGCAGGTGCCGCTGGATGACGTCCGGCCGCTGTCCTTTGCCGCCGGCACCTGGCCCCTGCTGCGGAAGTCGGGCTTCCTGGCCCTGCCGGCGTCGGGCGAGGACTATTACCTGTTTGCGGCCCCGCTCGGCGCCACTGACCTCTATTTCCTGCACATCGCCAGGAAATCCTGGTTCCACCGGAAGTACCGCCAGAGCCTCGGCCTCTACAACGGCCTGCTGCTTGTCTTCGCCTGCCTGCTGGTCTTTGCCTGCCTGCTGGTCTTTTTCCTTGACCGCCGGCACCGCACCGTGCTGCGGCAGTCGGCGGCCCTGGCCGAGAGCGAGGGCAAGCTGCGTCTCTTCTCCCAGGCCGTGGAGCAGAGCGGCAACAGCATGGTCATCACCGACCGGGAGGGCAGGATCATCTATGTCAATCCCTACTTCTGCACCGCCACGGGATACAGCCGCGAGGAGGTGCTGGGAGAAAACCCGCGGGTGCTCAAGTCCGGGGTCCAGGACGAGGCGGTCTATAACGATCTCTGGCAGACCATCAGCAGCGGCCGCACCTGGAAGGGCACACTCTGCAACCGGAAGAAGGATGGTGAGCTCTTCTGGGAGGAGGCCACCATCTCGCCCATCTTCAATGACGACCACGAGATCACCCACTATATCGCCATCAAGGAGGATATCACCGAGCGGCGCAATATCAGCCGCAGGCTCGAGGAAGAGAGCGACAAGCTGCAGTTTATCGTCGAGTATGCCGGGTTCGGCATCGCCATCATCATTGACCGCCGCTTTGCCTGGGTCAACCAGTCGGGGGTGGAGATGTTCGGCTTCGAGTCGGCGGACGAGGTCCTTGGCAGGTCCACGGAGATGGTCTACCCGGACCCGGAACTCCATCGGCAGGTCGGCCTCTGGTTTCTTGATCCGGCCAACAGGAACAGGATCTTCAAGAAGGAGATGCGGCTGCGGAAGAAAGACGGCTCCACCTTCTGGGTCTCGCTCAACGGCAAGGCCCTGGACAGCTCGGATCCGGCGCGGGGAGTGATCTGGATCGTCGAGGACATCACCAGGAGAAAGAAGTACGAGCAGGAGCTGCTCCGGGCCCAGAGAGAGGCCGAGGCGGCCAGCGAGATGAAGAGCCGGCTGCTGGCCAATATCAGCCATGATATTCGTACCCCGCTCCACGGCATCATGGGGACCTTTGACCTGATGCAGGACATGGATCTCGGGCCGGAGCAGGCCAGGCTGGTGCGCTCCGGCCGGCGGGCGGCCCATTTTCTCCTCAACCTGCTCAACAACCTGCTTGACCTGTCAAAGATCGAGGCCGGGCAGCTGGTCCTGGACGAATTTCCCTTCTTTATCCGCGAACTGATCGGCGAGGTCGGCGAGATGCTCTCCAGCCAGTTCAGGAGAAAGGGGATCCGCTTCAGCTACACCGTTGCCGACGACGTGCCCGCGGTGCTGATCGCCGATGCCCTGCGGATCAAGCAGATCTTCATCAACCTGGCGGGCAACAGTATCAAGTTCACCAACCAGGGAGAGGTAACGGTCAGCGTTGCCGTGGACGAGCGCGGCGACAACAGGGTGCGGCTGCTGTGCAGGGTCCGCGATACCGGCGAGGGCATTCCCCGCGGCCAGCAGGACCATCTCTTCGAGGCCTTTACCCAGGCCGACCTGTCCAGGCGCCGGCGCTCCGGCGGCACAGGGCTGGGCCTGTCCATCTGCCGGGAACTGTGTACCCTCATGGACGGCCGGATCTGGTTCGAGAGCGAGCCCGGGGTGGGGACCACCTTTTTCTTTACCATCACCTGCGGCCTCGCCTCGGGGGAGCAGGACCGCCTGCCGGAGGGAACCGATGTGGCCGCGGCCTGGAAGGGACCCGGCCTGGCGGTGCTCATCGTGGATGACAACGAGGCCAACCGGGAGATCCTGCGGATCATCCTGGAGCAGGACGGCCACAGGGTCCAGGTGGTGTCCAGCGGCCTGGCCGCCCTCGGTGCCTTGCTCGAAACCCGCTTCGACCTGGTCTTCATGGACATGCAGATGCCGGAAATGGATGGCCTGGCCGCCACCCGCATCATTCGCTGCTGCGAGGCCGAGACCCTTGCCCCCCTTGCCGGGCTGACGGAAAAATATGGCGACCTGATGCAGCGTCTGCACCGGGTACTCAGGGGCGGCCGGATCCCCATCGTCGCCCTGACCGCCAATGCCATGCAGGATGACAGGCAGCGCTGCCGGCAGGCCGGCATGGACGCCTATCTTGCCAAGCCCTTCCAGCGGGGCCAGCTTCTGCATGTGCTGGCGGAGTTTTTCGGTCCAGGGACAGGGGATGGCCAATGTGACAGGCAAGAGGAGCATCCGGCCGTGCCGACCCTGGAATCGGTGCGCAGGTTCCTGCGGAGCCGGTACCCCTTCAGCGAGGAACAGGTCGCCACCCTGGTTGCCACCACCTGCAAGGGTGTCGACAGGGACCTGGACCAGCTTGCCGCGGCTGCCGCCGCCGGCGAGCTTGCCATGATCGGCGGCATCGCGCACAAGGTGAAGGGCTCCTTTCTCAACCTGGGGTTGGAGGAATTCGCCGCCGCCGTGGCCCGGCTGGAGCAGGCCGCAAAACAGGGAGCCGGCCGGGACTACGCGGCAGACATCGGGGCGCTGCGAAAGCGGTGGCGGCTCTTCCTGCGCCAGGAGGCCGGGGATGGCGGCGCGGCCGCCGGCAGCGGGCGGGAATAGTCCCTCACCTGCCGTTGCCCCCTGCCCGGCGGGGTGGCAATCGTTTCTTGCCTTTGCAAAAGTTACTGTGATACCATTGTTTCAGGTACGGATATCCGGCCCTGGCGGTCGGCGGCCGTGCCGCAGGTTCGCATATCGTGTTTTGGCCGGCCACTGGTTCGGCCCAGCAACTCTCACCGGTGCCGACGCCATGGTCATCTCCCCCATCCTTGCCTGGTTCCTGACCGGTATCCTGTTCTTTGCCACTGAACTGGCCCTGCCGGGGTTCATTATCTTCTTTTTCGGCATCGGCGCCTGGTGCGTGGCCCTGTCGCTCTGGTTTGTCGATCTTTCCCTTGCCGCGCAGCTTGGCGTGTTCCTTGCCGGCTCGCTGGTGTCCCTGCTCCTGCTCCGTTCCTGGCTGCGTGGTATCTTCGCCGGCAGGCGGCTGCAGGAAGACGATTCGGCCACGGTCGCACCATTGTCCGTGACCGGCACGGTCACCCGGGATATCGTGCCGCCGGCCGAGGGACAGGTGCGGTACGGCGGCTCATTCTGGCGGGCGGTGGCGGACGAGGAGATCGGCGCCGGCACGGTGGTGCGAATCGTGGAGCAGAAGGACCTGCTGGTCAGGGTGGTACCGGCTCAATCGAACAGGGAGGAAAACTGATGCAGATGCTCGTCGGAGTTGCCGTTTTTGTGGTTTTTGTTGCTGTCCTGCTTCTCAAGACCGCGGTGGTGGTTCCGCAGCGGAACGAATACGTCATCGAGCGGCTGGGCAAGTACCGCGATACCCTCAGCGCCGGGTTCCATATCCTGATCCCCTTTCTCGACCGGGTGGCCTACAAGCGCAGCCTCAAGGAGGAGCCCATCGATATCCCGGCCCAGACCTGCATCACGGCCGACAACGTGACCATGGAAGTGGACGGCGTGCTCTACCTGCAGGTGGTCAATGCCCGCCAGTCCGCCTATGGTATCGAGGACTACCGGTTCGCGGCCATCCAACTGGCCCAGACCAGCCTGCGCTCGGCCATCGGCAAGATCAGCCTGGACAATACCTTCGAGGCGCGGGAGACGCTCAACCAGCAGGTGGTGGACGCCCTGGACGAGGCGGCCCAGAACTGGGGAGTCAAGGTCCTGCGCTACGAGATCAAGGACATCCAGCCGCCGCGCTCGGTCCTGGAGGCCATGGAGAAGCAGATGCGCGCCGAACGGGAGAAACGGGCCGAGATCGCCCGTTCCGAGGGCGAGAAGCAGGCCCTGATTAACCGGGCCGAGGGCGAACGGGCCGAGGCCATTGCCCTGTCCGAGGGCGAAAAGATGAAGCGGATCAACGAGGCCGAGGGCCGGGCCCAGGAGATCCTCAAGGTG
>WFUT01000133.1 GCA_015484845.1 Desulfobulbaceae bacterium | reverse complement strand
GAAGAAGGCCGAGGCCCTGATCAGTTTCCAGGCCCACCACGACCAGTTGACCGGCCTGCCGAACCGGGTCCTGCTCAACGACAGGCTCGACCTGGCCATCCGGCAGGCCCAGCGGGACGGTGGCCGGCTGGCGGTCCTGTTCGTGGACCTGGACCGGTTCAAGATGGTCAACGATACCCTGGGCCATGCCCAGGGCGATCTCCTCCTGCAGGCGGTGGCCCGGCGGATCGCCAATTGCATCCGGCGCGGCGATACCCTGTGCCGGCTCGGCGGCGACGAGTTTGTCCTGCTCGTGCCGCGCCTGAAGCTGAAGCGGGACGCGGCCCGCTGTGCGGCGAGCATCCTCGAGATCCTCCGCGCTCCCTTCATGCTCGGGGTGCACGAGGTGTTTGTCCGGGCCAGCATCGGCATCGCCGTCTACCCGGACCATGGCGAGACCCCGGAGATGCTGCTCAAGCATGCCGACATGGCCATGTATGCCATCAAGGAGAAGGGGCGGGACGATGCCGCCTTCTACAGCCCCAGCCTGGACCGCCGCTACACCCGGCGCCTGTCCATGGAAAGCGAGCTCCGCAATGGCCTGGCCAACAACGAGTTCGTGCTCGAGTACCAGCCCCAGGTCAACATGGATGACGGCTCGCTCCGTGGCCTCGAGGCCCTGGTCCGCTGGGAGCATCCCTGCCGGGGGCGGCTGCTGCCCACCGAGTTCATTCCCTGGGCCGAGGAGAACGGCCTGATCGTCCCCCTGGGCAACTGGGTCTTGCAGCAGGTCTTTGTCGATATCCGCCGCTGGCGGCGGCAGGGGGTGAGCCCGCCGCTGGTGGCGGTCAATATCTCTTCCCTGCAGCTCAACCAGCCGAGCTTCTTGGGGTTTCTCGTCGACCTGCTCGAGGAACACGACATGGACGGCACCAGCATGGAGCTGGAGATCACCGAAAATATCATCATGAACGATGCCCCGGGCACCATCCGCCGCCTCGGTCGTCTCACCGACATGGGCGTCCGCGTGGCCATCGATGACTTTGGTACCGGTTACTCCTCGCTCAGCTACCTGCAGCGGTTGCCGGTCACCACCCTGAAGATCGACCAGTCCTTTGTCCGCCAGATAGGCCCCGGCTCCAGCGAGGACTCCATTGTCAGCGCCATCGTGGCCATGGCCAGGAGCCTGGGGCTCGGCCTGATCGCCGAGGGCGTGGAACAGGAGCTCCAGGCCCGCTACCTGGGCAGGATCGGCTGCCATCTCGGCCAGGGCTACCTCTTTGCCTGCCCCCTCAGCCATGAGGCGGCCGGCCGATATCTTGGCAGGCAGGGCGATTGATGCGGGAGGGAAGGGGCCCGGGTGTTCGTGTTTGCAGTTTTGGCGGTAGAGTGGCGAGGTTGCCCGGGGGAGGTGTCCGGGATCAGGCCCCTGCGGGATCGGTAGCGGCCGGAATGTGGTGCACAGTTGCCTGGCCGGTTCGGCCGGTATGGGGGAGCGTCTGATATGAGCAACGACGGGAACAGGATCATCTACTCGATGATCAGGGTCAGCAAGAGGTATGGCAACCGGGAGGTCCTGAAGGATATCTCCCTTTCCTACTATTACGGCGCCAAGATCGGGGTGCTCGGGCTCAACGGCTCGGGCAAGAGCACGCTCCTGCGGATCCTGGCCGGGATCGACACCGAGTTCGACGGCCGGACCGTGCTCTCGGAGGGATTTACCGTTGATTACCTGCCGCAGGAACCGGAGCTCGATCCCGGGCGGACCGTGCGCGAGGTGGTGGAGGAGGGCGCCCGGCAGACGGTGGCGCTGCTCGAGGAGTACAACCGGATCAACGAGCGGTTTGCCGAGCCCATGACCGATGACGAGATGCAGGCCCTGATCGAACGCCAGGCCGAGGTCCAGGAGCGCCTGGATGCGGCAGATGCCTGGAACCTGGACTCGCGGCTGGACATGGCCATGGATGCCCTGCGCTGTCCGCCGCCCGACATGAAGACCGGTGTCCTGTCCGGGGGCGAGAAGCGGCGGGTGGCCCTGTGCCGCATCCTGCTCAGGCAGCCCGATATCCTGCTCCTGGACGAGCCCACCAATCACCTGGACGCCGAGACCGTGGCCTGGCTGGAGCATCACCTGCAGGAGTATCCCGGCACGGTCATCGCCGTCACCCATGACCGCTACTTTCTCGACAACGTGGCTGGCTGGATCCTGGAGCTTGATCGCGGCCGCGGCATCCCGTGGCAGGGCAACTACTCGTCCTGGCTTGCGCAGAAAGAGCAGCGGCTGGCCCGGGAAGAGAAGCGGGAGTCCGAGCGGCGGCGCACCCTGCAGCGTGAGCTGGAATGGATCCGCATGAGTCCCAAGGGCAGGCGCTCCAGGTCCAGGGCCCGGATCTCGGCCTACGAGAAACTGCTGGGCCAGGAGAACGAGGCCATGGCCAGGGAGATGGAGATCTATATCCCGCCCGGTCCGCGCCTGGGCAGGCTGGTGATCGAGGCCGCCGGCGTGCGCAAGGCCCGGGGCGAGCGGCTGCTCTTTGACGACCTGAGCTTTTCCCTGCCGCCGGGGGCCATTGTCGGCGTGGTGGGGCCCAACGGCGCCGGCAAGACCACCCTGTTCCGGCTGATCACCGGCCGCGAGCAGCCCGATGCGGGCACAATCCGTATCGGCGAGACCGTCCGCCTTGCCTACGTGGACCAGGAGCGCGACGGCCTGGACCCGGACCAGACCGTCTGGCAGGCCATCACCGACGGCCGGGACAGTGTCTGGCTGGGGACACGGGAGGTCAACTCGCGCGCCTACGTGGCACGGTTCAACTTCAGTGGCAGTGACCAGCAGAAGAAGGTGGCCTCGCTCTCCGGCGGCCAGCGCAACCGCGTCCACCTGGCCCGCATGCTCCGGGAGGGGGGTAATGTTCTGCTCCTGGACGAGCCCACCAATGACCTGGATGTCAACACCATGCGTGCCCTGGAGGAGGCCCTGGAGAGCTTTGCCGGCTGTGCCGTGGTCATCAGCCACGACCGCTGGTTCCTGGACCGCATCGCCACGCATATCCTCGCCTTTGAGGGCGATTCCGAGGTGGTCTGGTGCGAGGGTAACTATTCAGACTACGAGAAGGACTTTCGCGCGCGCCGGGGCGTGGCCGCGGACCAGCCGCACCGGCTCCGCTACCGGCAGCTTACCCGGACCTGAGCACCTGGTCCCGCCGTGCCGGCCTGCCTCGTGGCACAGGCGGGGGACGTGGCGCCCTGTTACAGCCTGTAGCCGTTCCTGTGGATCTTCTCCAGCAGCCGTTCCGGGGCCTGCCTGAATTCCTCCAGCCCGTTGTCGGGGCGGTAGAAATCCTCGTTGAACGTGGAGAGCAGCCGGAAATGCTGCCAGCGGGTGATGTAGTACTCGATGAGCTCGGGCAGGAACGAGATCACGGTCACGTCGCTGTAGGGGTCCTGGTAGCTGGAGTTCTGCAGCCTGGCAGGGGAGAGGGTCTGGGTCTTGTAGAAGTTCTCCATGAACATCAGCTCGGCCGGCAGCCTGGCGTCGATGCCGATCCGGCTCATCCTGCGCAGGAGCCAGAAGATGACCGTTCTGCCCGTCCTGGCCAGGGGATAGGGAACAAATATCCGGCGCGGTGTCGACAGGTCCAGGTAGGCGCGGATGGTGAGGATCAGCTTTGCCAGCTCCACCGGATCCTGGTCGACCACGTTGTAGGTCTGGCAGGAGAACTCGTCGCGGTTGCCGAGGATGTGGTGGATCAGGGGCGGTAGCTTCTTGGAGTGGGAGTAGGAGTGGAAGACGCCGCGGTGGGTCAGCAGCACCGGCATGGATCGGTCGGCGATGGTGAAGAGCAGCCGGTGGAACCCCTGGATCTTGTGATCGTGCTTGCCATAGACCACGGCCAGGCGCAGGATGGTGTAGTCCAGGCCGCCGTGCCGGCCCATGTGCTCCAGGGTCAGCTCGGTCATGAGCTTGGACTTGGCATAGTTGGACATCCTGGCCGTGAGCGGCAGCCTGCATGACTCGTCCAGGTCCCTGCCGGTGGGCATGACCGCTGCCGAACTGATGTGGATAAAGGGAATGTTACGTTCGCGGGCGATCTCCGCCAGGTGAACGGCGCCGAGATAGTTCACCTCGTAGGCAAGCTGGGCATCGGAGTTGATGGCCGCGATGGCGGTGTTGATGATGAAGTCGGGCTGGTACTTTTCGCAGTAGCGGCGGATATCGTCGGGCTCGCGCAGGCTGAGTTTCTTGCTGTTGGGAGCCATCAGCTCCACGTCGGGCACCTTCTTCTTGAAGTAGTGGACAATGGTGCCGCCGATCAGGCCGGAGCCGCCGACCAGGAGGCCGAGCCGCTTCGGCCGGACCTCGACCCGCGCTGTCTCCCTGTCCTGCTGCTGCCTGGAGGTCTGCTCGCTGGGCATGGGCATTTACTTCTGGCGGGCCGGTGGGTTCTTCTGCGCCTGGATGGCGGTGATGGCCACCGTGTTGATGATATCAGCCACCTGGCAGCCGCGGCTGAGATCGTTGACCGGTTTCTTCAGCCCCTGCAGGACCGGGCCGATGGCCACGGCGCCCGAGGCGCGCTGGACCGCCTTGTAGGTGTTGTTGCCGGTGTTGAGATCCGGAAAGATAAAGACCGTGGCCCTGCCGGCGACCTCGGAGCCCGGCATCTTGGTGTTGGCCACCGAGGCGTCGATGGCGGCGTCGTACTGGATCGGCCCCTCCACCTTCAGGTCGGGCCGCCGCTTGTGCACGATCTCCGTGGCCCGGCGCACGGTCTCCACGTCCTCGCCCTTGCCCGATTCGCCGGAAGAGTAGGAAAGCATGGCCACCAGCGGCTCGATGCCGAACCGTTCGGCGGTGTCGGCCGACGAGATGGCAATGGTGGCCAGCTGTTCCGCGTCCGGGTTGGGATTGATGGCGCAGTCACCGAAGACCAGGACCCGGGTCTCCAGGCACATGAAGAAGACACTGGAGATCAGGGAGACGCCGGGCGCGGTCTTGATCACCTCGAAGGCGGGGCGGATGGTGTGTTGGGTGGTGTGGACCGCGCCGGAGACCATGCCGTCCACCATGTCGTGGTAGACCATCATGGTGCCGAAGTAGCTGACATCGGTCATGGCGTCGCGGGCAAAGTCGTGGGAGATCCCCTTGTGCTTGCGGAGCTGGTAGTAGGTCTCGGCGAACTGTTCGCGCAGGGGCGAGTCCTGGGGATTGATGATGGGGATGCCGGGCAGGCGGATGCCCAGGGTCGAGCAGCGGCTGCGGATCCGCTCCTCGTCGCCGAGCAGGGTCAGGTCCACCACGCCGCGCAGGAGCAGGATCTCGGCGGCGCGCAGGATCCGTTCCTCCTCGCCCTCGGGCAGGACGATGTGCTTGCGCTCCCGCTTGGCCCACTGGAACAGGGTGTACTCGAACATGACCGGCGAGACCGTGGTGGAACGGGCGGCGCTGATCCTGGCCTCCAGGCTGTCGCTGTCGATGCCGGATTCGAACAGGCCGAGGGCCAGGTTGATCTTGCGGTTGTTCCTGGGCGTGATCCGTCCCTGGACCCGGCTGGCGGCCAGGGCGGAGCGGTAGGTATCGTCACCGCCGGCCAGGATCGGGAAGGGCAGTTCGCCCAGTCCCTCGATGAGGCGGGCGATGTTTTTGCCCGGCAGCAGGCCGCCGGTGAGAAACAGGCCGGCCAGGTTGGGCCAGGTGTTGGCGTACATGGCCGCAAGCGTGGTGAGGATGATGTCGGGCCGGTCGCCGGGGGTGAGGATGAGGTCGTCTTCCTCCAGGTGGGAGAGGTAGTTTTCCGGGCCCATGGCCGCGACCTTGAAGTTGGCCACGCTGCGGTGCAGCCCTTCCCGGGAACCGGACAGGAAGCGGGCCTGCAGGGCCTCCATGATCTCGCCCACCGTGGGCCTGTTGAGCTCGGCGATCTCGGGGAGGACGCCCAGGAGCAGGTCCTTGCTGCAGTGTTTCTGCAGCCGGCTGTACATCTCTTCCGCCGGCGCCGTGGAGACCCGGTTGACGATGATGCCGAGCAGGTGGCAGTGCTGGGCGTGGAAGGACTTTTCCGCCACCCGGATGGTGCGCAGGATCTCGTCGGCGTCCTTGTCGTGGCCGTTGGAGACGTAGAGGGCCGGCACGCCCAGGTTACGGGCGATATCCACGTTGATGTCAAACTCGAAGGCCTCGGAGAGCGACGAGATGTCCAGCCCCTCGCAGAGGACAAAGTCGCACCGCCGTTCCAGCTCCTTGTACTTGGCGACAATCCCCTCGTGCAGGCTCTTTATCCGGCCCTGCGAGACCAGGTCCCGGGCCTGGTCATGGGTGAAGCCGTGCATCTCGTCGGGCGTGGCCGCCAGGGGATAGCGGCTCATGATCACGGCCATGTCGTTGTCACGGTCTGCCGGGCCCGGTGTCACCGGCCGGAAGAATCCCACCCGCCGGATACGGCGCGACAGGAGTTCCATCAGGCCGATGGTCACGGCGAGCTTGCCGCTGTCCGGCTCCAGGGTGGCGACATAGAGACTGGTGGTCATGATCTTTCCCCCGGTTCCGCATCCTGCGCGGGTTGCGCGCGCAGGGCAGAGGTTGTAGTGTTCAGGATGCGGCCCGTGTCCATGGGTGGCGGCCGCCGGCCGGGCCCCGCAGCCCCTGTTGCGCGGCCCCGGCGTGCCCGGCCATGGGGCCGGAAGGATGGATCGCGGTGGCGTCGCCGCCGGCGACCGCTTGTCCGGAAGGGTTGACTTGCTGGAAAAAATTCCTAAAATTAAATAATTCTATCATATTGGCAATCATGCGTCAAGCTGTTGTCGAGAATTTTCTTGACAGAATCCATGCCACATGGTGGTATAATTCTCCAGGGGCCGGTTCAGGGGTTTGCCGGTGGGGGGTGCCGCCGGTGGCCGGGACGCCGGCAACGAGCAAGTGATGAAAAGAGACAGCGAGGAAGCAGTGGCTGATTGCGGGACAAAACGGTCCGGTATACTGTTGGTCGAGCGGAAATACTTCACCTTTGCCGAGCCGCCGCACGAGATGGTCCTGGACAGCGGCGCCAGGCTGGGGCCCATTACCCTGGCCTACGAGACCCTGGGCGAGCTCAACGAGGACCGCTCCAATGCCATACTGGTCCTGCACGCCTTTTCCGGCGACTCCCACGTGGCCGGCTACCTGCGGGAAAACGATGAGCGGCCCGGCTGGTGGGACAACATGGTGGGGCCGGGCAAGCCGGTGGACACGGATCGCTATTTTGTCATCTGTTCCAATATCCTCGGCTCCTGCATGGGCTCCACCGGGCCATCGTCCATCAATCCCAGGACCGGCCGTCCCTATGGCCTGAGCTTTCCCATGGTCACGATCCGGGACATGGTCCGGGCCCAGAAGCATCTCATCGATCACCTGGGGATCAGCCGCATCATGTGCCTCATCGGCGGGTCGGTGGGCGGCATGCAGGTGTTGCGCTGGTGCACCGACTACCCGGAGATGGTGGTCTCGGCCATACCGCTGGCCACCACCACCCGCCACTCGGCCCAGGCCATTGCCTTCAACGAGGTGGCCCGGCAGGCGATCATGGCCGACCCGGACTGGAAGGGCGGGGACTACTACGACGGCCCCGGCCCGCGGCACGGCCTGGCCGTGGCCCGGATGATCGGCCATGTCACCTATCTCTCGGACGAGGCCATGCGCGAAAAGTTCGGCCGCAGGCTGCAGAGCCGGCGTTCCCTGTCCTATGATTTCGGCGGCGATTTCCAGGTCGAGAGCTACCTGCGCCACCAGGGCGAGAAGTTCGTGGACCGTTTTGACGCCAACTCGGTCCTCTACATTACCAAGGCGGCCGATTACTTCGACCTGGAGGCGGGCAACGGCAGTTCACTGATCAACGAGGCCCTGGCCCGGGTCTCGTTCCTGGTGATCTCGTTCACCTCGGACTGGCTCTACCCCACCTACCAGGCCAGGAACCTGGTCTCGGTGCTCAAGAAGAACGGCAGCGACGTCAGTTTCTGCGAGATCGAGGCCCCCTGGGGCCACGACGCCTTTCTGCTGCCCAACCCGCACCTGGATGACCTGATCAGCGGCTTCCTGGACAGGATATACAATGAACACTGTGGACAATGAACGCGGCAGATGAACAGGCACCCAGGATGCGGTTTGACCTGCAGGTCATCGCCTCCTGGATCGAACCCGGCAGCCGGGTCCTTGACCTCGGCTGCGGCAACGGCGACCTGCTGCTCTACCTGAAGGAGCACAAGCAGGTGCGCGGCACCGGCATCGAGCTGGCCGAGGACAAGGTGATCCGCTGTATCGAGCGGGGCCTGACCGTGCTGCAGGGAGATTTTCGCCAGGAGGTCAGGGACTATCCCGAGGGCCGGTTCGACGTGGTCATCCTGAGCCAGACCCTCCAGCAGGTCCTGGACCCGCGGGAGCTGCTCATCGAGCTGCTGCGCATCGGCGGGCGGGTGATCGTCAGTTTCCCCAATTTCAGCCACTGGCTGGCCCGGCTGCAGCTCCTGTTCACCGGCCAGGCGCCGGTGACCAACCAGTTGCCCTACGAGTGGTACAATTCGCCCAATGTGCGGGTGATCACCATCAAGGATTTCAAGCGGTTCCTGCGCACCATCGGCGTGCGCCTGGTCCGGGAGGTGGCCATCAATACCCACCACCACGATCTGGAGGGCAACGTGATCCACCGGTTTACCAACCTGCGGGCGACCTACGGCATCATGATGCTGGAAAAGGCCTCCTGACATGGTGGTCGGAAGCGGCCACGCCAACCGGGGCAAAAGGGCGGCAGCCGGGCCTGGTCCCCCCGGGCGCCATGGGCCCCGGGAGGGCCCCTGTCATGGTCTGTACAATCGCGGCGGCGGCGACTGGTCCGCCTTCCGGTTTTTTATTCTGTAACCTGGTAAACGTTCATGGGTGAAAAGGAAATACTCGCCGGCACCTGCAACAGCGACGTCGGCACGGCCAATGGTCATTACAACCGGATCCCGGACGTGGTGCACCGGCTGGCCGAGGGCTTCAAGCAGGGCCGCTGGGCCAGTCACATCGAGCCGGTGCCCATTCCCTCCAAGGAGGAGGTCGTTGACCTGATCCTGCAGGCGCAGCAGATCCTCTTTCCCGGCTTTTTCACCGGCATGGTGCTCAGCCCCCACAGCCTGGAGTACCACCTGGGCCAGAAGGTGAGTGTCTTCTTCGAGAACCTCGCCCGGCAGGTCAGCTCGGCCATCCGCCACGACTGTTTCCGCCACAACCAGTCCTGCACCATGTGCGGCGAGCGGAGCTACCAGATCGCGGCCGAGTTTGTGGACCGGCTGCCGGCGATCCGCGAGCTGCTGGAGAGCGATATCGAGGCGACCCTGGTGGGCGACCCGGCCGCCGCCAATGCCGACGAGGTGATCTTCTCCTATCCCGGCCTGTTCGCCATCATGGTCTACCGGCTGGCCCATGCCCTGGTGGAGCTGCAGGTGCCGGTGATCCCCCGGATCATGAGCGAGTATGCCTACCACCGCACCGCCATCGACATCAACCCCGAGGCCCGCATCGGGGCCAGCTTTTTCATCGATCACGGCGCCGGCGTGGTGATCGGCGCGACCACGGACATCGGCAACCGGGTGCGGGTCTACCAGGGCGTGACCCTGGGGGCCCTGTCCCTGCCGCGGGACGCGGCCCGGCGGCTGAGGAACAGCAAGCGCCATCCCACCATCGAGGATGACGTGATCCTCTATGCCAATGCCACCATCCTTGGCGGCGAGACCGTGGTGGGAGCGCGCTCGATCATCGGCGGCAATGTCTGGCTCACCGAGTCGGTGGGCCCGGACACCAAGGTTATTCTCAAACAGCCCGAGCTGGTGTATCTTGGCAATAAACAGAAAAGCACAGGAGCGATATGATGGAACCACTGGCGAACATTACCCGGGCCGTGGGCAATACCCCCCTTGTCCGGCTGGCCAGGATCGGCGCGGACTCCGGGGCCGAGATTCTCGGCAAGCTGGAGTCGGGCAATCCCCTGGGCAGTGTCAAGGACCGCATTGCCGTGGCCATGATCGATCATGGTGAGCACGAGGGCAGGGTGCATCCCGGAACCACCATCATCGAGCCCACCAGCGGCAATACCGGTATCGGGCTCGCCTTTGTCTGTGCCAGCCGCGGCTACCGGCTGATCCTGACCATGCCCGAGACCATGAGCATCGAACGGCGCAAGCTCCTGGCCCATCTCGGCGCCGAGCTGGTCCTGACGCCGGGCGACCAGGGCATGAAGGGCGCCATCGAGCGGGCCCGGGCCCTGCACGCCGAGACGCGGGATTCCTGGATGCCGAACCAGTTTGACAACCCGGCCAACCCGGCCATCCACCGTCGGACCACCGGGCCGGAGATATGGGAACAGAGCGACGGCCGCGTCGATGTCCTGGTCGCCGGGGTCGGAACCGGCGGCACCATCACCGGCGCCGGCGGTCTGCTCAAGGAGCGGAACCCCGACCTGGTCACCGTGGCCGTGGAGCCGGCCGAGTCACCGGTCCTGTCCGGCGGTGATCCGGGGCCGCACAAGATCCAGGGTATCGGCGCCGGCTTCGTGCCCCGGGTACTGGAACGTTCGCTCATCGACGAGGTGGTGCAGGTGACCGGCGAGGCAGCCATGGCCATGGGGCGGGAACTGGCCCGCCGGGAGGGGATACTGTGCGGCATCTCATCCGGCGCCGCCATGGTTGCGGCCATGGAGATCGCCGGCCGGCCCGGTTATGCGGGCAGGCGGATCGTCGTGATCCTGCCCGATACCGGCGAGCGCTACCTGAGTACCGATCTTATGCGCCAGGAGGCCCGGAGCTGAAAAGGGCCGCTTTGTCAACGCGGAACAGGAGAAGAGCATCATGGGAACGATCATTTCACTCAACATCAGCAGGAAAAAGGGTGTCAACAAGGAGCCGGTGGAATCGGTCCGCCTCAGGGTCGATCACGGCATCGAGGGGGATGCCCATGCCGGCAACTGGCACCGGCAGGTGAGCCTGCTGGCCGAGGAGTCCATTGACATCATGCGGGCCAAGGGGCTGGAGCTGGAGCCCGGCGCCTTTGCCGAGAACATCACCACCCGCGGCATCGATCTTGCCGGCCTGCCCGTGGGCACGCGCCTGGTCAGCGGCGAGGTGGAGCTGGAGGTGACCCAGATCGGCAAGAAGTGCCACCAGGGCTGCGCGATCTTCAAGCAGGTCGGCGACTGCATCATGCCGCGCCAGGGCATCTTTGCCCGGGTCATCACGCCGGGTTCCCTCCATCGGGGAGATTCCCTCGAGATCAGGGAGTAGGGGGGCGCCC
>WFUT01000132.1 GCA_015484845.1 Desulfobulbaceae bacterium | reverse complement strand
GCCGTGTCGCTGCCAGGGCCTTGCCTGCCGGGAGATGCATGCCTATATTTTCTGTATGTTCATAGCGGCATACAGAACTGTTGGCGCCAGGTATCGCGGCAGGTGGACCGCCCTTTTGCTGGTCCTGTTCTTTGTTCTGCTGCCCACCGCATGGGCGGCAGGGGAGGAGTGCGTCGCCCCCCTGACCCAAGGGGACGTACAGAAGGTGTGCGATGCCCTGGGAAGCGGTGCCCGGGCTGACGTGGGCCGCGAGGCGGCGCTCTGGGAGCGGCAGCTTGCAGAACGATCAGCCGCCGGCCAGTACAGGACACGCGACAGGGACCAGCAGTGCTACCGCCTTGCCGGAAGCCAGGTCAGGATCTACGCAGAGGCGGAGCAGGGTGTTCTCGCCGACCGCTTCACAACCCGGGGCGATACCTCGGATACGTCCCATGTGCAGGTTCTTTCCTGCCAGCTCGGCAGGCGTGGCCAGGAGGAGGACGATCGTTTTGTCGAGGTGTCGGTCCAGTTGTTCTGGTCGGCCGCTGACCCGGACCGGCTGGCCGTGACGGCAGGGCGAAAACGTCTGGCACCAGGCGAATCCACGGAAGTACAGGCCCGGTTGCAGTGTGGACCATGTCCCGTGCCACGGAAGGGCATCCTGTTCAGCGCCGGACCCGGCGGCACCCTCTCTCCTTCCGGCCCTGTCACCGACGGACAGGGGATTGCGCGAACACGGTTCACCCTGGGGCGCGAGCAGGCTGTCACGGTTTCGGCACGGCACGGATCACTGGTCGCCACAACCGTCATCGAGCCCCGGTGGCTGCCCTGGAAGGTGGCTGTCCATGGCCATTTCCGGGGAATCGGGGAGGGGTACCGGGGAGCAGCCGAAGTGCGGGCAGAGTTTTCCGGTGTCCTGCTGGGGAAGATGATACACCAGGCCCGGGCGCTGATCCGTTCCGGGGAGTTGGCCGGCTATCCCATGGAATTCATGCAGGTCCATGCGCCCATCACAACCACTGCCACCCTGCAGGGTGAGGAAAGGCACCTGGTCGGCGACCGGTGGGACAAGATATCTTTTGATCGCAGCTCCCCGGCCACCCTGTTCATTGGCCTGGCCTTCCACGAGGGCAGGCCGGACCGGACGCATCTTTACGTTGACATGGATGTCCAGCCGATCCTGATATTCAGCGGCCCGGCGGGCCAGGTCTTTTTCCGGTTCATGGCAGGGAGCTGTCCCCCTGACAAGAGCGTGGTGAAGGAGGCCATGATTCCGCTGGACCGGCCGCCGGCCGCAATCCCCTTTACCCTCGAATCGAGGTTGCGTACTTCCGGTGGCTGCGGCGAGTGGCGGATCAGCTACACCTTTGTTCCGCAGGTGGAGCGCTGATGTGTCGTATCCGGCGCCTGCACCGGGACGGTTGATCAGGTGCTGAGAAGCGGCTTCCAGTTGACCGTGGTGCTCTCCCGGCTATCGGGCAGGAGCACGACAGGCCGCGCGAGGCCGTACCTGGCGAGCGCGGCCTTGAGGGTGACCAGCGTGTCGCGGACGATCTCGGCCGGGGTGTTGCCAAAGAGGTTGTAGACCAGGCCGGCAAACGGCACGTTGCGGGACCGGATCGCCTCCAGGCTGAGCAGGGTGTGGTTGATGGAGCCCAGGCGCGGCGAAGTGACCAGGACCAGGGGATAGTGGCGCGCGGCCAGGTAGTCGAGCAGGAGCAGGTCATCGCGCAGGGGAACAAGCAGGCCGCCGGCCCCCTCGATGAGCAGCAGGTCGTGGCCGCGGGCCAGGGCCCCGGTGGCCTGGTCGATCTTGTCCGGCCTGATCTCGCTGCCGGCCAGGCGGGCGGCGAGGTGCGGCGAGGCGGGAAAGGGAAAGCAGTAGGGGCAGCTCAACCCCTGCTCGTCGGCCTCTGTCCAGGCGCTGCCCATGAGCCGCCGGTGCAGAAGGATGTCCCCGGGCCGGCCCTCGCACCCGGTCTGTACGATTTTCATGGTCATGACCCGCTGGCCTTCCGCCAGCAGGGCGCCGGCCATGAGGCCGGTGGCCACGGACTTGCCCACACCGGTGTCAATGCCGCAGATTGCAAGAATTTTCGTTTGTTCCATGTGTATCCTGTAGTACCTAAATCCTGCAATTGGCAATTTTGCCGGAGATGCGAGGCATCAAGGGCGCAGACGTATAAGAATACTTCAATCCCTTGATAACGAAGCAGATTCGGTAAAATTGCCAATCCCGAAGGGCGAGAAAATGAAGAAAAAAATCCTTCACCCGATTAGTGAGTCGAAAAAAACGATCACGTTCGTAT
>WFUT01000131.1 GCA_015484845.1 Desulfobulbaceae bacterium | reverse complement strand
GTGAAGGATTTTTTTCTTCATTTTCTCGCCCTTCGGGATTGGCAATTTTACCGAATCTGCTTCGTTATCAAGGGCTTGAAGTATTCGTATACGTCTGCACCCTTGATGCCTCGCATCTCCGGCAAAATTGCCAATTGCAGGATTTAGGTTATCCGAAAACCTTCTTTCTATCTTCTTTCCTGCAGCAGGGTCCGCAGCAGGGTATCGTGAAACCGGGGCCTGAACGTCCTGATCAGTCGGTTCTCCCTGCTCGGATGCACCCTGTTGCTGAGCAGGACAATGATCACCTCCTTTTCCGGATCGATCCAGAAGGAGGTGCCGGTATAGCCCAGATGGCCCACGCTGTCCGGTGACAGCAGGCTGCCGCCGCTGGAGGCCCCCGGCGAGGGTGTGTCAAAGCCGCGGCACCAGGTCTGGTCCCGGTATTTTCTGCGCAGGGCCCATCGCAGGGTCTCTCCTTCTCCCCTGCCCTGCCACCGCTCCAGGATGTCGCAGCACAGGGTCAGTACCGCGTCAATGGTGCCAAACAGGCCCGCGTGCCCCGAGACCCCGCCCATGAGCCAGCAGTGCTCGTCATGGACCTCGCCCTGCAGGACCCTTCCCCGCCAGGGACAGTCCTCGGTGGCCGCCACGCGGCCTGCCTGCAGCCGCCGCCCGGACCCGGCAAGGGGCAGGAAAAAGATCTCATCTTCAAGTCCCAGCCGGCCTGACACGTATCTCCGAAAACACTCGTCCAGCCCCATACCCCTCACCTGCTCGATTACCCGCCCCAGGAGGATGAATCCCAGGTCGCTGTACAGGCACCGGCTTCCCGGTTCATACTGCAGGGGATCGGCCAGGATACGGTCCACGAGCGCATCGTTGCCGCCGGCAGTGATCTCCGGCCTGAACTCCCTGAAATACTCCCTGTACGGCGCCAGGCCCGAACTGTGGGTCAGCAGCATGTCCAGGTCTATCCTTTTGCCTTGTTCATCCCTCCTCTCGAAAAACAGGGCCAGCCTGTCATCCAGGGAGAGCCTCCCCTCGTCGACCAGGGCAAAGAGGATCAGTGATGTGGCCAGGGGCTTGGTGAGCGAGGCCAGGTCAAAGAGGGTACCACGGCTCACCTTTTCACCGTCTGTCCGTGTCCTTCCCGCCACCCGGACCAGCCGTTGCCACTGCCCCGCGTTCTCTCTCCAGGCGATGGCCGCCGCAACGCCTGGAAAGACCCCCTCTGCCACCCCCTGCAGGCACAGATTTTCCAGGGTGCTATCCAATTGTTGTACCAATGAATTTTTCATGCGGTGATTTCGTTTTATTTCTTTGAAATTTCATACGTTTTCGAGTATAATTTAATATTCTGCCCAGGATGTTGAAAAAGTGCTGAAAAGCATGTGCACACCGGGGTTGAAACGGTGTTGAAAAGTTTGCCCCCTTTACCGCTCCCCAGCCGGCAAACAGGTAATCTACAAAACTATCAAAACAAAAAAAATAAATATATCAATATGTTATTTTTCAAATCAACAGACGAACATCACCAAGAACAACAATAAGTCTTTTAGATAACAAGGATATTACTATGGGCTTCCATTTCAATATCGCACGCGACGACCTCCTCCGGGCCATCAGCGCCCAGCAAAACATAACGAGCAAAAAGGGCACCATGGCGATCCTGTCCAATGTTCTCATGGAGGTGCATCCCGAAAACATCACCTTCACCGGCACCGACCTGGAGATCGGCCTGCGCCAGACCGTGCCGGCCGAGATCTTTGAACAGGGGATCCTTACCCTGCCGGCCAAGAAACTGTTCGAGCTGGCCCGCGAATCGTCGTCCGAGGTGATCTCCTTCAAGGAACAGGACAACAACTGGGTGGAGATCACGGCCGGTTCCAGTCTCTACAGGCTGGCCGGCATGGTGAGCGACGAGTTTCCCTCGTTCCCGGACTATGACGCCGAGGCCATGGTCGAGATCGATGCGGCCATCGTTGCCGAGCTGGTGGACAAGACCATCTTCTCCATCGCCCATGACAAGGAGAACATGTACTCGCTCACCGCCGCCCTGCTCCAGAAGTTCGAGGACGGCGAACACCGCTACCTGAAGATGGTCTCCTCCGACGGCCACCGGCTGACCATCATGAGCCGCGAGGTGGGCGAACAGGTCGACAGCCTGCAACTCAACCCGGTCACCCTTGTTCCCCGCCGCGGCATCCAGGAGATCCGCAGGTTCTGCGAGGAACGCGACACCGTCTCCCTGGGCATAGAGCCCAAGCAGGCGGTCCTGAAGAGCGACGACTCCCTGTTGATCATCCGGCTCATGGAGGGCGAGTTTCCCGATTACCAGCGGATCATCGACAGCGTGCCCCGGGACAACATCATCACCATCGACAGGCTGCGTTTCCTCGAGGGGCTCAAGAGGATCAATCTCTTCACCGAGGACGTGTTCCACGCTATCAGGATCGATATCGATGACAACACACTGGTCCTGACCTCGCAGAACGCCGACTTCGGATCGGCCCGGGATGAATTCCAGGTCTCCTACGCGGGCGATCCCCTCTCCCTGGGCTTCAACTGCCGCTACTTCATCGATGCCCTGCAGGTCATGGAAGGTGATATCGTCGAGGCCAGCATCAATTCCAACGAGAGCCCCTGCCTGCTCACGTCCGAGGAGGACGAGGGTTTCCTGAGCATCATCATGCCCATGAAGCTGTGACTCTCCAGGTCGTGGCCCCATCTTCCAATAATCCGGTAAGAAGACAACACCCCATGAACGAGAAGAACGAAAACTACGGAGCTGAACAGATCAAGGTCCTGGACGGCCTGGAGGCGGTGCGCAAACGGCCGTCCATGTACATCGGCAACACGGCCGAAGAGGGACTGCACCACCTGATCTACGAGGTGGTGGACAACTCCATCGACGAGGCCCTGGCCGGCTACTGTGACCGGATCCGGGTCACGATCCACGAGGACAACTCGGTCACTGTCGAGGACAACGGCCGCGGTATTCCCGTGGACATGCACCCCACCGAGGGCATGTCGGCCCTGGAGCTGGTCATGACCACCCTGCACGCGGGCGGCAAGTTCGACCACTCCACCTACAAGGTCTCCGGCGGCCTGCACGGCGTCGGTGTCTCGGTGGTCAACGCGCTGAGTGTCAGGGCCGCGGCCGAGGTGCGGCGCAACGGCAAGGTCTACCGGCAGACCTACGAGCACGGCATGCGCACCAGTGACCTGGAGGTCATCGGCAGCAGCAGCAAGACCGGCACCAGGATCGACTTTACCCCGGATCCCGTCATCTTCACCGAGACCACGGTCTTCAAGTACGAGATCGTCCGCAACCGGTTGCGGGAGCTGGCCTTCCTCAACCGTGGCGTGCGCATCTACCTCAAGGACGAACGGACCGGGGCCGAGGACAAGTTCCATTACGAGGGCGGCATCACCTCCTACGTGGAGTACCTCAACCGCAACCGCACCCCGATCCATCCCGAGCCGATCTACATCAGCGGCGAAAAGGACCAGGTGCAGGTGGAGATCTGTTTCCAGTACTTTGACGGCTACGCGGAACGGCTCTTCTCATTTGTCAACAATATCAACACCAGGGAGGGCGGCGCCCATATCGCCGGTTTCCGGGCCGCGCTCACCAAGTGCATCAACCGCTATGCCAGCGACGAGACAGTGCCCAAGAACCTGCGCGCCAGGATGGGCGGCGACGATGTCCGCGAGGGGTTGACCTGCGTGGTCTCGGTGCGGGTGCCCAATCCCCAGTTCGAGGGCCAGACCAAGACCAAGCTCGGCAACTCCGAGGTCAAGTCCATTGTCGAGTCCATCTGCAACGAGAAGCTGGGCATCTACCTGGAGCAGCATCCCGGCGTGGCCAAGCGCATCCTGAGCAAGGCGGTGGAGGCCGCCCGGGCCAGGGACGCGGCCCGGCGGGCCAGGGAGCTGTCGCGCAAGAAGGGCGGCCTGTCGGTGATGATGGCCGGCAAGCTGGCCGAGTGCCAGAGCAAGAACCCGGAGGAGCGCGAGATCTTCATCGTGGAGGGCGATTCGGCCGGCGGCTCGGCCAAGCAGGGCCGTGACCGGTCCATCCAGGCCATCCTGCCCCTGCGCGGCAAGATCATGAACGTGGAAAAGGCCCGCTTTGACCGGATCCTCAACTCCGACGAGATCAAGCAGCTCATCGCCTCGCTCGGCACCGGCATCGGCCGCGACGAGTTCGACATCTCCAAGCTGCGCTACCACAAGATCATCATCATGACCGATGCCGATGTCGACGGTGCCCACATCCGCACCCTGCTGCTCACCTTCTTCTACCGGCAGATGCTGCCCCTGATCGAGAACGGGCATGTCTATATCGGCCAGCCGCCCCTCTACCGGCTCGGCCGCGGCAAGAAGGAAAAATATTTCATCGACGACGATGCCCTCAACGACTACCTCTACGAGCAGGCCAGCCATTTCATCCATATCCGCAGCGAGGACGGGACCGAGATCCGCGGCCAGGAGATGGTGGACCTGCTGAAAAAGCTCTCTGTCTTCCAGCGGCTCGACGAATACCTGCAGCGGCTCAATATCCAGGAGCAGTTGACCGTCTTTCTGCTCGAGAACAATGTCCGCTCCGCCGACCAGTTCGAGGACAAGGGGTTTGTCGAGGACCTGGTGGAAAAGATCAGGGCCCTGGACACCATTGTTTCCAATATCCGTTCCTGCCGCTGGCGGCCGAGCTGCTACGAGGCCGATGTCGCCTTCCGCGGCCAGGCCCACATGCGCACCACCGTGGGCCCCAATATCCCGCTCATCCCCGAGTACCGGCACGGCCTGGAGCTCTATCCCGCCATCAGCCACTACCTGAAGGGAAGCTTCACCGTGGTCAAGACCTCCTCCTCGGGCCAGGAAAAGGAGACCCCGGCCCCCTCCTGGCACGACCTGATCCGCATTGTCCGCGAGGAGACCTTCCGCGGCAGTCACCTGCAGCGCTATAAGGGCCTGGGCGAGATGAATCCGGAACAGCTCTGGGAGACCACCATGAACCCGGAGAACCGGAACCTGCTCCAGGTCCGGATCGAGGATGCCGAGATCGCCGACGACATGTTCACCACCCTCATGGGCGACAAGGTGGAGCCCAGGCGCGAGTTTATCCAGAACCATGCCCTGGAGGTCTCTGAACTCGACGTCTAGGAAAGACAGAATTTTTCAATATCAAGGAACCAACCAGGTATGACCACTGAAACCGAAACCAACCAGCCGTCAATGGCCACCGTGGCCATTGAAAAGGAACTGCGCAAATCCTACCTCGACTATGCCATGTCGGTCATTGTCGGCCGCGCCCTGCCCGATGTCCGTGACGGCCTCAAGCCGGTGCACCGGCGGACCCTGTTCGCCATGCGCGAGCTGGGGGTGACCTACAGCCGGCCCTATGTCAAGTCGGCCCGCATCGTCGGTGACGTCATCGGTAAGTACCATCCGCACGGCGACACCGCGGTCTACGATACCCTGGTCCGCATGGCCCAGGATTTCTCCCTGCGCTACCCCCTGGTGGACGGCCAGGGCAACTTCGGCTCCATGGACGGCGACGCGCCCGCGGCCATGCGCTACACCGAGGCGCGGATGACCCGGCTCGACCAGGAGATCATCGCCGACCTGGACAAGGACACGGTCGATTTCATCCCCAACTACGACAACTCGCTGCAGGAGCCCTCGGTCCTGCCCTCGCGGATCCCCAACATCCTGGTCAACGGCTCCGAGGGCATCGCCGTGGGCATGGCCACCAAGATCCCGCCCCACAACCTGACCGAGGTGATCGACGGCCTGGTGGCGCTCATCGACGACCCCAACATCACGGTCCACCAGTTGATGGAGATCATCACCGGCCCGGACTTTCCCACCGGCGGCTTCATCTGCGGCCGGGCCGGCATCCGCGAGGCCTACGAGACCGGCCGCGGCGTGGTGATCATGCGGGCCCGCACCCATGTCGAGGAACGGAAAAAGGGCGGCGAGAACATCGTCATCACCGAGATCCCCTACCAGCAGAACAAGGCGGCCCTGGTGGAGAAGATCGCCCTGCTCGTCAAGGAGAAGCGGATCACCTCCATTGCCGAGGTGCGCGACGAGTCGGACCGGCACGGGCTGCGTATCGTTCTCGAGCTGAAGAAGGACGAGTTTCCCGACGTGGTCATCAACCAGCTCTTCAAGATGACCCCCCTGCAGAAGAGCTTTGGCATCATCCTGCTCTGCATCGTCAACAACAAGCCCGAGATCCTGAACCTCAAGGAGATGCTCGAGCATTTCATCTCCCACCGGAGGACCGTGGTCTACCGGCGCACCGCCTTTGAACTGCGCAAGGCCGAGGAAAAGGCCCATCTCCTGGAGGGTCTCAAGATCGCCATCACCAACCTGGACGAGGTGGTGGCCCTGATCCGGGGTTCGGCCAGCCCGGCCGAGGCCAAGGCCGGGCTCATCGAGCGTTTCGACCTCTCCGAGCTGCAGGCCCAGACCATCCTCGACATGCGGCTGCAGCGGCTGACCGGCCTGGAGCGGGACAAGATCATCAAGGAATACGAGGAGATCATCGAAAAGATCGCCTGGCTGAAAAAGGTCCTGGCCGACGACGCCATGGTCATGGAGATCATCCGCAACGAGTTCATCGCCATCCGCGACGAGTACGGGGACGAGCGGCGCACCGAGATCATCGACGCGCCCGACGAGATCCTGCCCGAGGACATGATCACGCCCGAGACCATGGTGGTCACGGTCACCCACAGCGGCTACATCAAGCGCAACCCGGTCTCCCTCTACCGGGCCCAGCGCCGCGGCGGCAAGGGGGTCAAGGGGATGAGCACCATCGAGGACGACTTTGTCAGCCATATCTATATCGCCTCGACCCTGGACACCTTTCTCTTCTTCACCAACCGGGGCCGGGTCTTCTGGCGCAAGGTCTACGAACTGCCGCTGGCCGGGCGCACGGCGCGCGGCAAGGCCGTGGTCAACCTGCTCGAGCTGGGCGAGGGCGAAAAGGTGGCCGCCATCCTGCCGGTGGCCGACCTGGCCAATGCCGACGAATCCCAGACCGTGCTCACCGTGACCAAGATGGGCCGGGTCAAGAAGACCTCCATTGCCGAGTACAAGCGGCCCATGCGCAAGGGCAAGTACGGTCTCACCATCCGCGATGACGACGAGATCCTCTCCGCGGCCCTGACCTCGGGCAATGACGAGATCTTCCTGGTGACGCGCAACGGCATGTCCATCCACTTCCACGAGTCCGATGTCCGTGCCATGGGCAGGCTGGCCGCCGGCGTCAAGGGGATCACCCTGACCGGGGACGACCAGGTCGTCGGCGTGGTGGTGCTGAGAGACGACAGCTCCATCCTGACCGTGACCGAGAACGGCTACGGTAAACGGACCGCGATCTCGGAATACAAGCTGCAGAACCGCGGCGGCAAGGGCGTGGTGGCCATCAAGACCAGCGAGCGCAACGGGCACGTGGTCGGGGCCCTGCAGGTGGTGGACGAGGACCAGGTCATGCTGATCGCCAATTCCGGCAAGGTGATCCGGATGCCCATGGACACGGTGCGGATCATTGGCCGCAATACCCAGGGCGTGCGGCTGATCAACCTGGAAGAGGGCGAGAAGGTGGTGGCCCTGTCCATGCTGGCCAGGGAACAGCAGGTGGACGAGGCCTCGCCGGAGGGAGAAGATACCGATGCAGGAGATGCAGATTAACAGGACCGCGGTCATTGGCGCCGGCAGTTGGGGCACTGCCCTGGCCCGGCTCCTGGCGGAAAAGGGCGAAGCAGTCACCCTCTGGGGCCACCGGCCCGAGCACATGGCCGAGCTGGCGCAGAGGCGGGAAAACGCCCGCTACCTGCCCGGCTTTGCCCTGCCCGATTCCCTGGTCCTGGAGACCGACATCAGGGCCGCTGTCAGCGAGGCGCAGTGCGTATTGATGGTGGTGCCCTCGCACGGCTACCGCCGGGTCTTTGCCACGCTCCTGCCCCACCTGCGGCCCGGCACCCTCCTGGTCTCGGCGGTCAAGGGGATCGAGGTGGGCACCAGGATGACCATGACCGCGATCATGGCCGAGGAGGCCGGCGACCGGAAAGGGGAATTCCGCTACGGCGTGCTCAGCGGGCCCAGCTTTGCCAGGGAGGTGGCCCAGCACCAGCCCACGGCCGTGACCATCGCCTTTGCCGACCAGGAGGCGGCCCGGGCCGTGCAGTACCTCTTTGCCACCGACTACTTCCGGGCCTATACCGGCGACGACGTCATCGGGCTCGAGATCAGCGGCGCCATGAAGAACGTGATCGCCATTGCCGCCGGTATCTGCGACGGCCTCGGCTATGGTCTCAACAGCCGCGCCGCCCTCATCACCCGGGGCCTGGCCGAGATAACCCGCATGGGTGTGGCCATGGGCGCTGATACGCGCACGTTTTCGGGCCTGGGAGGGCTCGGCGACCTGGTCCTGACCTGCACCGGCAGCCTGAGCAGAAATCGCACCGTGGGCCTCAAACTGGGCCAGGGAAAGACGCTTGCCCAGGCCCTGGACGAGATGACCATGGTGGCCGAGGGGGTCAAGACCACCAAGTCCTGCTACAACCTGGCCCGGCAGCTCGGTGTGGAGATGCCGATCCTGGAACAGACCTACCAGGTCCTCTACCAGGACAAGGACACCCGCGAGGCGGTGCGGGAGCTGCTGAGCCGCAACCTGAAAAAGGAGCTGGCATAGATTCTCGTCGCACCGCTCCTGCAATGCACAGGTCCCAGGCGTTTATCCTTGTTGCACCGCTCCCGCGGTGCAACACCTCCCGGGCGCTCTGCGCCTGACGTGAGACCGCTCTGCGGTCTCACGAGAGAAAAAAAAACAATACCAGGTAAGGAGCTCAGCCGGATGAAAGTTCACGTAAAGGGCGCAAAGGCACCGAGAAGCATTCTGCTTCTGTTGATCGTCCTGTTCCTGGCCATTGGCTGCGCCCGGAC
>WFUT01000130.1 GCA_015484845.1 Desulfobulbaceae bacterium | reverse complement strand
GGATTTTACTTAGTCTATCTCTGATGATTGGGCCGGCCGAACTGGTCATAGAGTGTCACCGCCATCAGAATGCCCCCCTGGAGACCCTGCGCTTGGCCACTGACCTGTATTCCGTCTCGCCGCCGCCTTCCTGCCGGGTCGCAAACCACGCCAGGGCGCCGGCAATGCCGGAATCCCCGTGCCGCTTGCGGCCGTCGCTGCCGGTCGTCCTCGTGTCCGGGATCCTGGCCACGCCGCGCACCACCTTGAAGGCCCGGTGATCCTCGATGATATCGGCGTCCCGGGGCAGGAGGATGGAGCGGTCCTCGAAGGCGGCCTTGTATGGCGGCATGTTCTCGCGGTACCACGGCTCGGACAGCATCACCTGGGTGATCCTTGCCTCGCCGTATTTCTGCATGGCCACCTCGGCCAGGTACTGGCCATTGCCGCGGGCATCCAGGGCGCCATGCCGGAACCTGGGCAGCCGGTCGACAATGAAGAACAGGATCTGCTTCTGCTGCTCAAACGGCATGTTGGCCAGCTCGAGGACGAACGGTGCCCGGAAGGTCGCATCCTGGCGCTCCTGCAGCGGCACGATGACGCTCAGGTCGCCGCTGCGGCCGAAGTCCTGGCCAAAGAACGACTGCCGCTTCGGGTCAAGCTGCGCGAGCAGCGGCTCGATGGTGTCGGCGCACCAGTCGGCGACTTCCTTCTCGCGCCACGGTTTCGGGCGCCTGGCGAAATCATCGTCCTGGCCGTAGCGGATCACCCGGATCCCGGTGTCCATGCACTGCTCGACCATGGCCCGGGAAAGGAAGGTGCCGGAGCCCTGGGACGGAATACAAAAAAGCTCCTCCCGGGCCGAGTCACCATACAGGTCGATGATCTCCCGGCGCCAGGCCGCCTCCGCCTGCGGGGACCACTTTTGGCCGGTCTTGAGGCAGATGCGGCGGAACAGCCCCTGCTCCAGGGCGTCGTCAAAGGTGACCCGGTGCAGGGAATAGGGCGTGCGGCCGGCGCGGATGTCCTTGACCAGCTCGTTGAACGGGTTGTCCTCGCCGTCGTGGGTGGAGATGACCCGGACCCGGCCGCCCCAGATGAGCAGGGCCAGGGCCGCCTTGAGCAGCGCCCCCAGGTCATCGTGGAATGCCGCCTCGTCGACCACCACCACGCCCTGCTTGCCGCGCAGGTTGGACGGCCGGGAGGAGAGGGCGACGATCTTGTGACCCGAGCTGAACTTGATCCGGAAGGTCAGGATGTCCTTGTCCTCGTCCTCCAGGACCTCTTCTTCCACGGCGCCGGCCGCCAGGTCATACTGCCGGGCCCAGAAGGCGCAGTCGTTGATGAACTCCTCTGCCATGTCCTTGTTGTAGCCGATGTACCAGACATCGGATCCCGATGATCTGGAGGCGTGCAGGGTATCGTCGGCCGCCTCGGACCAGGAGAGACCGATGCGCCTGGACTTCTCGATCACCTTGACCTGGGCCGGGTCACCGGTCCAGTCGCGCTGGTAGGGCAGGAGTATGTAGGGCGTCCGTGTCACTGGCCGATACCGAGGATCCTCTTGCGGATGTCATCGGCGGTCTCCTCCGAGATCCCTGCCTTGCGGACCTCGCGGCTCACCTCTTCCGCCACCCGCTGTGCCTTTTCCATCTTGTCCCACCGCTCGAGCAGGGCCCCCATCTTGGACAGGGTGTCCATCATCGGCGGGGTCCGCTCGACGGCGCTCAGGCTCTCCATGTGCGAGAGCTGGTCCTCGAACAGGTCACGCAGCCGCTGGATATTGCCCCGCTTCTGCGCCCGGGCCCGGTCCCACTCGTCCATGTCGGCCGAGGGGCGCCGGGTCTCCGACTTCCACCTGGCCAGGGTGGTGACCGACACGTCGAGGATCCGGGCAATGGATGTCAGGGTGGCGCCGTCGGCGTACAGGCGCCGTGCCTGCGGTTCCAGGTGTCCCTTGTCGCCCTTCCTAGCCATAGAGCGCCTCTTCCAGCTCCCTGATCCTGGTGCGCAGCCCGAGCAGCTCGGCCTGGGCCATGACCAGCTCGTCCATGATCATGGCGGCGTCGGCCACCTCCATGTCCTCGACGTCGCGGAGGGCCGGGTTCAGCGTCTTGGCCAGGTCGCGCAGCAGCATCTTTGCCTTGTGCCGCCATTTCTTCTGATCGCGCCGCAGCTCCTCGAGCCGCCCCTTCATCATCAGTCTGTTCTCATCCATCCGGGGTTCCCCTCTTGCGCACTGCCGGGCAGAAATGATTTGAGTCGATGCGGTCCACGAGGCGGGTGATCGCCACCGTGTTGCGCTCGATCGTGTCGGACTGGTTCTCGCTGATCCGCTGGTATCCCTCGACCAGCAGGACATTGTCCTTGTAGAACTGGGCCACGCTGTTAAACCGCTCCTGGTCGGCTGCCCGGTTGTCGTGCAGCTGGTCCTTGAGGGCGTTGATAGTGGCCGTCAGCCGCATGGCCATGTAGACGCAGGCCAGCCACGGGCCGATGATAACGGCGCACAGCGCCCCCCACCATTCCCAGCCGGTGAGGGACTGGGCAAGGGTGACAAGCGCTGTTGCCGTGCTCAGTTCGCTCACTTGGCCGATTTCTCGATCTTATGGCCGATGCCGACCAGGCCGAGCGCGCCGCCGGCCATCATCGCCACCTGCGACCACTGGCCGAGGCCTGCCGCGTCAAGGGCGGCGCCGATGCCGATCACGATCGCGCCGGCCCATGTCTTCCATCCTTTCATGTTTCAATCCTCCATTCTGCTGTTGCCAGCGGCGGCCCTCCCGCCGCTTCCATTCCCAGATCACGTGCAGGCCGCGCAGCCACTGCAGCCGGTCACATGGTCTTCCTGTAGTGTTCGATCCTGCGGACATAGTCGATGGTCTCGCGGGCATGGCGGCCGGTGACCAGGTCCAGGACCATGGCTACGCAGGGCCACCGGTC
>WFUT01000129.1 GCA_015484845.1 Desulfobulbaceae bacterium | reverse complement strand
GGGATAGGGGGGGAGAGGGCCTGTGGTATACCAGATGTGGTGTTGTGGCGCCCGGCCGGTGCTTATGTGGTATATTTTGCCCCCGGAAAGGGGGTAGAAATGTGGCTTGAATTTTCCAGGACTATGGGGTAATTTCGGACCACTTCCGCCGCATGCGGCCACAGGTGAGCGTACTTCCCGTCCGGCGTTCTGTCTTCCCGAAGACACGGTTTCAAGGGGGTTTGACCGGATCCGCGGAGATCCGGACAGGCTGTTCGCAGGGCCTGGTTCTCCGGCTGCGGCCCACCACAGAACCTGTGCCCCGCGCCAGGTATCCTCTCATACAAAACCCGGGCATTATCTCGTGACCTACCTGCAAAGCACAAAAAAGAAAAAATCCACCTTCCGCGAGTATGCCGAGGCCATTGTCATCGCGCTCATTCTCGCCCTCTTTATCCGCACCTTCGTGGTCCAGGCCTTCAAGATCCCCTCCGGTTCCATGTTGCCGACCCTGCAGATCGGCGATCACATCCTGGTCTCCAAGTTCATCTACGGCATCAGGAATCCATTTACCGGCAAGGTCATCATTCCCATCAGGAAACCACAGCCGGGCGATATCATCGTCTTCAAGTTTCCCCGTGATCCCAGGGTCGATTACATCAAGCGGGTGATCGCCGTGGCCGGCGATACCGTGGAGGTCCGGGACAAGAAGGTCTATGTCAACGGCAAGCCCATTGACGACAAGTACGCGGTCCACACGGACCCGCGGATCCTGCCCCGCTCTGTCAGTCCCCGCGACAACTTCGGGCCGGTCACCGTGCCCGCGGGCAAGATCTTCGTCATGGGTGACAACCGGGACAACTCCTATGACGGCCGCTTCTGGGGATTTGTCGATCTCAATGCCGTGCTCGGCAAGGCCTATGTTATCTACTGGTCCTGGGACGTGCAGAAGCCGCTCTTCTCCCTGGACCGGATCGAGTCCATCCGGTGGAACAGGCTGGGAGATATTGTCCATTGAGCTCCGGCGGAACCATGGCAACCGGCTATTTTTTCCCGCATCGACACATCCTGGGCATGGATCATCTCTCGGCAGAGGATATCGGCCATATCCTGACCATTGCCGAGTCCTTCAAGGAGATATCGGCGCGGCCCATCAAGAAGGTTCCGACCCTGCGCGGCAATACCATCATCAACCTCTTCTTCGAGCCGTCCACCCGCACCCGCCTTTCCTTCGAGGTGGCGGCCAAGCGGATGAGCGCCGATACCTTCAACATCTCGGCCTCCACCTCCAGCGCCACCAAGGGGGAGACCCTTATCGACACGGCCCGCAACATCACCGCCATGCGGCCGGACATCATCATCATCCGCCACTCCCATTCCGGCGCGCCCCACATGCTCACCCGCTACGTGGACGCGGCGATTATCAATGCCGGCGACGGCACCCACGAGCATCCTTCGCAGGCACTGCTCGACCTGATGACCGTCCGTGAGCACAGGGGGCGCCTTGACGGGCTCAAAATCGCCATCATCGGTGATATCATGCACAGCAGGGTGGCGCATTCCAATATCATCGGCTTCACCAGGATGGGTTCCTCGGTCCACGTCTTTGGTCCGGCCACCCTGCTCCCGCCCGGCCTGGAGAGGCTCGGCGCCACGGTCTGCTCCTCCCTCGGGGAGGCGGTCCGGGACGCTGACGTGGTCATGACCCTGCGCATCCAGAAAGAGCGGCAGAACGACCCTCTCCTGCCGTCGTTTCGGGAATACGCCCGCGAATACGGCGTCACCCGGGACGTGGTGGCCCTGGCCCGGCCCGATGCCCTGGTCATGCACCCGGGCCCGGTTAACCGCGGCATCGAACTGATGCCCGATGTTGCGGACGGTCCCCAATCGGTCATCCTCGACCAGGTGACCAACGGCGTGGCGGTGCGGATGGCGCTTCTCTACCTGGTCATGGGCAACTCCTGACGGATCCCGGGTCCGTCGTACTCTTCCCGCAACTGAAACGATGGCTGACAACTGGCTTATAAAGAACGGCCGGATCATTGATCCGAAAAACGGCATCGACCGGCAGGGCGATCTTCTTGTCCTGGAGGGCAGGATCGCTGCGGAACAGACGCCCGTGCCGGCCTCGGCCCGGGTTATCGAGGCCTCGGGCTGCTGGGTGGTGCCGGGCCTGATCGACATGCACGTCCATCTCCGCGAACCGGGCGAGGAGTACAAGGAGGACATCGTTTCCGGGACAAGGGCCGCGGCCGCCGGCGGTTTCACCGCCGTGGTCTGCATGCCCAACACCCGCCCGGTCAACGATTGCGCGGCAGTGACCGCCATGATCCTGGAGCGTGCCCGGCAGGGCTCTGCCCGGGTCTACCCGGTGGGGGCCATCAGCAGTGGCTCCAGGGGCAGGAAGCTGGCCGAGTACGGCGAGCTGAAGGAGGCCGGTGCGGTGGGCGTCTCGGACGACGGTCTGCCGGTGCGGGACAGCCAGCTCATGCGCCGGGCCCTGGAGTATGCCGGCGATTTCGGCCTGGCCGTGATATCGCACAGCGAGGATCCCTCGCTCTCCACCGGGGTCATGAACGAAGGCGAGGTGGCCACCCGCCTGGGCCTGAAAGGGATCCCGGCAGCGGCGGAGGCGATCATGGTCTATCGGGAGATCGCCCTGGCCGAGCAGACCGGGCAGCGGGTGCACATCGCCCATGTCAGCACGGCCATGAGCGTGGAGCTGATCCGTGCGGCCAGGGCCCGCGGTGTCCGGGTGAGCGCGGAGACAACCCCCCACTACTTCACCCTCACCGACGAGGCGGTGGAAGGCTACAACACCAACGCCAAGATGAATCCGCCACTGCGCTCCGCCAGGGACCGGGAGGCGATCCGGGAGGCACTGGCCGACGGCACCCTTGATGCCATTGCCACCGACCACGCGCCTCACTCGAGCCTGGAAAAGGAGGTGGAGTTCGACCTGGCGGCCAACGGCATCATCGGCCTGGAGACCTCCCTGCCCCTGTCCCTGGCCCTGGTGCGGGACGGGTTGATCGACGCCCGGCGGCTGGTGGAGCTGATGTCGACCGGGCCGGCCGCCATACTGGGGTTGCCCGGCGGCTCCCTGGGCGCCGGCGAGGCGGCCGATATCACGGTGATCGACCCCGACCAGACCTTCACCTACACCGAGGACCAGGTGGTGTCAAAGAGCCGCAACTCTCCCTTTCTCGGCTGGCGCCTGCAGGGTCGTGCCGTCCTGACCATGGTCGGCGGCCGCGTGACCCACGACTGTCGCCAGGCCTGAGCCGCCCCGGCCGGCCGCCCCTGGTCTTCGCTTTAGCGCTCCTCCTGCACGTACCGGGCCGGGTCGGTCAGGCCCGCCTCGGCAAATCCCTTCAGGCGCAGCCTGCAGGCATCGCAGCGGCCGCAGGCCAGTTCCCCCACCGGGTCATAGCAACTGTGCGTGGCCCCGTAATCCACCCCCAGGCGTGTCCCCAGCTCGATGATCTCCGCCTTGCTCATCCGCATCAGCGGCGCGTGCAGGGTAAAGGGGTTGCCCTCGCTGCCGGCCCTGGTGCCCAGGTTGGCCATCCGGGCAAATGCGGCCAGGAACTCCGGCCTGCAGTCGGGATAGCCGGAGTAATCCACCGCATTGATACCAAGGAAGATATCGCCGGCTCCCAGGACCTCGGCCCAGGCCAGGGCATGGGCGAGAAAGATGATGTTGCGGCCCGGCACATAGGTGACCGGGATCCCCTCCTCGATCTCGCTCAGGCGCCGGTCCTTGGGCACCGGGATTTCGCTGGTCAGGGCCGAGCCACCGATGGCAGCCAGGTCCAGGTTGAGGATCAGGTGGTTCTCGACCCCCATCTTCCGGCAGAGATCGGCAGCCCTCTGCAGCTCGATATCCTGGCGCTGGCCGTAGCGGAAGCTCAGGCAGTTGCAGGAATATCCCTCGGCCATGGCATGGGCCAGGACCGTGGTTGAATCCAGGCCGCCGCTCAGCAGAACGACCGCCCGTGGTGCTTTCTTGCGCATTGCTTTCCCTTTATTCGAAAATGGTTGCCGGCAGCGCATGGGGCGGCGGCATTTTCATGGTTTGCCGGTGCTGCGGCCTGGCAACCTGCCCACAGCCTGCTGGCGTATCGGAAACCGGAAACCAGGGGGCGAGACCGGAAGAGTCCTGCCCGCGACGGGTTCCGGGTTCCGGGTTTGAAGGCCGCCCGGCGCGGTTGTCGTGCCGGTTTACCGGAGTGTTGGCAGAGGGGTGGTGAGCTGGATCCCGTCCGGTGCCACCTCTGCCCGGTAGGCCAGGACCGCGACTCCCCGGGCATGAACCCGGTGCAGGGTCTCGGCATAGAGGGGATCGATGGCCGCGGCGGGCAGGAAGCGGTCCGCATCGCCGCGCTGGACGCAGAACAGTACCGCTGCCCCGAACCCTTGCCCGCACAGCCTGGCCAGCTCTTCCAGGTGCCGGGTGCCGCGGCTGGTGACAGCGTCGGGAAACAGGGCCACGCCCTCTTCGGCCAGGGAGCAGTTCTTCACCTCCATGTAGGTCTGCCTGCCCCGGGCCGTGACCAGGAAGTCGAGCCGGCTGCGATCCGAGACCTTCACCTCCCTGGCAATGGCGTCCACCGGCCCGAAGTCGTCGATGACGCCGAGCTCCAGGGCCTCGTGGACCAGGTTGTTGGTCATGCCGGTGTTGACCCCGATCCAGACGCCGCTGTTTTGCACCATCTCCAGGGTCCAGGCATACTTGCGGCGCGGGTTGTCCGAGCGGGAGATGATCACCGGGCTGCCCGGCTCGGAACAGCCGCGCATGGAGCCGGAGTTGGGACAGTGCACGGTCAGGGTGGCGCCGTCCTCCAGGCGGATGTCGGCGAGAAAGCGCTTGTAGCGCCTGACCAGTGTTCCCTGCTGCCGGACCGGGGGAAGCTGCATGGGTAAATTCGTTATGGTCTGCGGTTGTTTGGTCTTTCGACAAGTCCTTTTTTCGACTATAATAATAAATTAAAAAAAATATGCACCCGGTGTTTTCGCCGGCGGCCGGACCGGAGCCCGTCCCGGCCCCTGCTGACGCCGGATTTCTGCGGTGATCTCTCCTGCGGGAACGGGATCTCCTGAAATCAGCAAAGGAGACTGCAAGATGAAACTCGGACTCAACGGCCTTGGCAGAATCGGTAAACTTTCCCTCTGGCACCATGTGTCGCGGGGATTTTTCTCGGAGATCGTTGTCAACCTGGGCCGTGATGTCGGCTCCGGGCTGCAGGATATCGCAGCGTCCGTGGAACGGGATTCCACCTACGGCCGGCTCAGTGTCTACCTGCATGGCCACAAGAGCGGCCGGGTCGTCGAGAACCTGAACGAGGAGGCCGGCACCATGACCGTGAACGGCGTACCGGTGACCTTCCTCCGCGAGGCCAGGAATCCCAGGGACATCAAGTGGCAGGAAAACGGGGTGCGGCTGGTGGTGGACACCACCGGCGTCTTCAGGGATCCCACCGCTGATCCGGCCGAGGGGCGCGGCGCCCTCCGGGGTCACCTGCAGGCCGGGGCGGAAAAGGTGATGCTGTCGGCACCTTTCAAGATCAAGGCCCAAGGCCTCGACATGCCGGAGGACGCGGTCACCACGGTGATGGGAATCAACGATGACGACTATGATCCGGCACGCCACTCCATCATCTCCGCCGCCTCCTGCACCACGACCTGCCTCTCCTACATGATCAAGCCGCTCATGGACCACTTCGGCGCCGACCGCATGCTCTCCGCCTCCATGGTCACGGTCCATGCCGCCACCGGCAGCCAGCAGGTCCTGGACCGGCTGCCGGCCGCCGGCGCCAAGGACCTGCGCAAGAACCGCTCCATACTGAACAACATCATCCTGACCACCACCGGCGCGGCCAAGGCCCTGTCCCTGGTCATTCCGGAGATGAGGTCCATTGGTTTCATCGCCGAGTCGGTCCGCGTGCCCACATCAACGGGCTCGCTGATCGTCCTGGTGCTCAACCTGCAGGACGAGCTGGAAAACCCGGTCAAGCGTGACCTGATCAACTCGATCTACCGGGAGTATGCCCGCAATACCCCCTATCTCCAGTACTCGGAGTCCCAGAACGTCTCCTCCGACATCATTGGCTACCCGGCGGCGGCCGCGGTGATCGAGTCCACGGAGACCCATACCAGGACCGCCTCCATCAGCGTCAACCTTGAGCATGTCAAGAGCTGCAACTTCACGCCGGGCGAGGTGCCGCCGGTCCTGGAGGTCCCGGTCACCCAGGCGGTGATCTATGGCTGGTACGACAACGAGCTGGGCAGTTATACCAACATGCTGGGCGACCTGACCGTCTCCGTGGCCGAGCGGATGCTGTGATCATCCGCGAGATCGGACAGGAGGACCTCGCCCCGGTCGTTGCCATCGAAGAGCACCAGATGGAGGATGGCTGGTCCGGGGGCATGCTCGCCCCGGAACTGGCCATGGCAGGGAGTATCTGCCTGCTGGCCGAGGAGAACGGCCAGGTGATCGGGTACATCTTTTGCAGGTGTGTGGCCGGCGAGGCGGAAGTGCTGCGCCTGGGTGTTGTCGGGTCGCACCGGCGGCAGGGGATCGGCGACCGGCTGCTGGCCGCGGCGTTGCAGCGCCTGGACCGGCACGGGGCCGTTGCCTGCTTTCTCGAGGTCCGGCGGTCCAATGCCGGCGCCCGCAGGCTCTACGGCGGGCACGGTTTTGTCGACGTGGGGCTGCGGCGACACTACTATCGCTCTCCGGTGGAGGATGGGCTGATCATGTGCAGGCGATAGGCGCGGGCCTTTCTGTTTTTTTACCGTCAACCACCAAGCTGTTGGCATTGCCCGATGGCAGGGGGAAGAGAACAATGAAGACGATTCGTGATCTGGATATTGCCGGCAGGCGGGTGCTGATCCGGGTGGATTTCAATGTGCCCATGGATGAGCAGAGGCGGATTACCGATGATCTCAGGATCCGGACAGCCCTGCCCACCCTCACCTATGCCCTGGAAAAGAAGGCCAGGGTGATTCTCTGCTCCCACCTGGGCCGTCCCAAGGGCAGGAGGGTGGAGGAGTTCTCCCTGGCGCCGGTGGCTCAGTACCTGGCCGAACTCCTGTCGCGCCCGGTCACCCTTGCCCCGGACTGTGTCGGCGAGGAGGTGGAGTCGCTGGTCAACGGCATGAAGGATGGGGATGTGGTGATGCTGGAAAACCTCCGTTTTCATGCCGGCGAGCAGGAGAATGACCCCGAATTCGCCAGGCAGCTCGCCGGACTGGCCGATGTCTATATCAACAATGCCTTTGCCGTCTGCCACCGGGCCCATGCCTCGGTGGTCGGGGTGCCTGCCCACTGCCGGGAGAAAGGTGCCGGTTTTCTCCTGGAAAAGGAACTGCAGTACTTCCATCGCTCCATCGACGACCCGGTACGGCCCCTGGCCGCCATGGTGGGCGGCGCCAAGGTCTCCAGTAAACTGGGGGCCCTGGAGAACATGCTCACCAGGGTGGACCGCCTGCTCATCGGTGGCGCCATGGCCAACACCTTTCTCAAGAGCCATGGTTTCGAGGTGGGCGCCTCCCGGGTGGAGGACGATCTCCTGGAGACCGCGGGCCGGCTGCTTGCGGAGGCGGCGGCAAAGGGGGTACATGTCTACCTGCCGGTGGATGTTATTGCCGCGGATCGCTTTGCCCCGGACGCTGTCTGCAAGCAGGTCGCCGTCCAGGACATCCCGGCCGGCTGGATGGCCCTGGATATCGGGCCGGCCACGGTTATCTGCTTCAGCGAGGCCCTGGCCGATGCCAGGACCATCATCTGGAACGGTCCCATGGGGGCATTCGAGATGGACGCCTTTGCCCGCGGAACCATGGCCATGGCCCATACGCTCGGCACGTCCCATGCCCTCACCATCACCGGCGGCGGTGACTCCAACGCCGCGGTCCGGAAATTCGGTGAGGCGGAGAACATCACCTACATGTCCACGGGCGGCGGCGCCTTTCTCATGCTGATGGAGGGCAAGGAACTGCCCGGGGTCAGGGCCCTGGCCGACTGATCGGCCCTGGTTCGATCACCCTGCCAGCAATGAAGGCGAACCTGGCCGCTATCCGGTACTGACAGCAAGTTTACAGGGAGGGGAAACATGGAAAGAAGACCGCTGATCGCGGGGAACTGGAAGATGCATCTCAACGTGGCAGACTCTGTCAGCCTGGCAGCCGCGGTCGCAGCCGGCAGCCGGGACCTGGGCGACCGGGACGTGATGATCGCCCCCGCCTTCACCGCCCTGGCCGCCGTGGCCGAGGTGCTGAAGGGATCCTCTGTCTTCCTGGCGGCACAGAATGTGGCCTGGGAGCGCGAAGGCGCCTATACCGGCGAGATCTCGCCGGCCATGCTCATGGACGTGGGGGCCTCCATGGCGATCATCGGCCACTCGGAACGGCGCCATATTTTCGGAGAAGACAACGAGATGGTCAACCGGCGCCTGCTGGGAGCCCTGAACTCCGGCCTTGTTCCCATTCTCTGTGTCGGCGAGACGCTGGACGAACGGGAGGAGGGAGAGACCTTCAAGGTGCTGGAGCAGCAGGTCTGCGAGGGGCTGGAAGGGGTGCCCGGCGACCGTCTGCCATCCCTGGTCCTGGCCTACGAGCCTGTCTGGGCCATCGGCACCGGCAAGACGGCCTCGCGGGAGCAGGCCCAGGAGGCGCACAGCTTTATCCGGGATGTCCTCGCCGATCTCTACGAGAAAAACCTTGCCGGGCAGGTGAGAATACTGTATGGTGGTTCGGTTAAACCTGAGAACGTCGATGCCCTCATGGCCGAGCCCGACATTGACGGCGCGCTCGTGGGCGGCGCAGCACTGAAAGCCGAGTCTTTTGACCGGATTATGCACTTTTCATGACAACCCTACTCGTTATCGTACATGTCCTGGTGTCGCTGTTCCTGATTGTCATCGTGTTACTCCAGCATGGCAAGGGAGCGGATATCGGTGCGACATTCGGCGGCTCCAGCCAGTCCCTGTTCGGCTCCGAAGGTCCTCTGCCGCTCCTGAACAAGGTGACGACCGTTGCCGCGATCATCTTCATGGGCACATCCATTTCTCTTGCCTATATCTCGGCCAAGAAGAGTACCGGCAGTGTCATGAAAAAGATCAAGGTCGAGGCCCCGGCCCCGGTCCGGCAGAAGCCGGCCAGCAGCGAGCCGCTGACCGTGCCCATGCCGGGGGCGGGAAAGAAGGGGGCTGCACCGGCCACCGATGCGGGCAAGGCGATGCCGGCGCCAGGGAACAGTGCGCAATAGATCACGGATCAGGGTGCCGAAGTGGTGGAATTGGTAGACACGCTGTCTTGAGGGGGCAGTGGACCTCGTCCGTGCCGGTTCGACTCCGGCCTTCGGCACCAGCAGTCAGCAGGGCCACATCTCGAAAGGGATGTGGCCTTTTTTATTCCTTGTTCCGGATCCTGGAGTGTCGCACACCAGCATGCTACCAGAATTCTGTGCTCAGACCTCGTTAAACAGGATGACAAACTATTTGTAACCCAAGATATTACATGGTGATTGGACACAAGACGGTCTGAGTTTTCAGTTATCAGTGTGCAGTTTTCAGTTACTGACTGCTGAAAACTGCCAACGGGAGCATTACGCAAATGGCGCAGAGCGCCTGGTGAGGTGTTGCACCGCAGAGCGGTGCAACAAGAGCAACCACCCTCCAGGTCCTCCCCTAAACTCCGGGCGCCACCTCCACCTCGTGACACCGCTCTGCGGTGTCACGTTGATTGCGCCCGCTCTGTGCGGGGGTTAGTGAAGGATTTTTTCTTCATTTTCTCACCCGCAGGCATTGGTAATTTTACCGAATCTGTTTCGTTATCAAGGGCTTGAGGTATTCGTATACGTCTGCGTCCTTGATGCCTCGCATCTCCGGCAAAATTGCCAATTGCCGGATTGAGGTGCTATACTTCATCAAGGTGGTCACCCGGGCGGATACCAGGCCCGTGCTGGCCGAAAGGTAAATATCGTACTGGCAGGCCATTTCGTGTCCAATCCGATCCGCCGTTTTTTCGCTACCTTGAGGGAGAGAAAGCGATGATGAAGAACAAGGGAACAGTGCGTCATCGACGGCTGAGCCTCAAGGTCTTTCTCACCGCATCCCTGCTCGTGGTTTCTCTTGTCACCTTTGTCTCGGTTTTCTTCCTCACCAGCAGTATCTACCGGAAATCCCACATCCGGCAGGCGCAGAATACCGCCAGGGGGCTCGCGACCCAGGTCACGGATTCCCTGTTGCAGCTGATGAACAAGGGCTGGTCCAGGGAGAAACTGCTCCGCCTCTTTGACCCGGTTCTCAATGCCAATGCCGACATCCCCATGCGGATAACCCTGCTCCGGGCTCCGGTGGTGGTGGCGTTGTTCGGGCCGGCCCGCGGCGACAGGCCGGACCCGGAGATGGCCAGGGTCCTGGCCACGGGTCGGCCCACCCGCGAGGAACAGGGATACGTGATCCGCAGGATCGTCCCGATCAGGGCCCGGCAGGAGTGTCTTTCCTGCCATACCAATGCAAAAGAGGGTACCATCCTCGGGGTCCTGAAACTGGAACAGGATCTTGGCCCGGCGATCCATGCCCACCTCGTCAAGCTGCTGCTCCTGTTCCTGCTGCTTGCCCCGGTTCCCGTTCTGCTGGCCGTCCTGATCGCCTACTATACCACCGCCAAGGTCCACAAGGCCGTTGTGCTCCTGCGCGACAATATCACCCGCGTCAACAGTGTTCATGATCTCACCACCCTGGACCTGGGAGGCGAGCGGACCGAGTTTGTCGAGCTCAACCAGATCCTGTCCGAGGTCGATACCCTGGTTGACAAGATGAAGGACACTGCCGTCGACAGGCAGCTCCTGGAGTTCGAGGTCCGTTTGCTGGAATCCTTCCTGATAACCTCCGAGGTGGTCCGCGACTGGAAGGAGCACGTGGCCAACCTGCTGCTCCAGTTCAACGAGGTCATGGAGGCCTATGCCCTGTTTTCCATCTTCAAGGTGGGCGAGGAACACTATGACCTGGAGATCTTCTGGCGCAACAGGCCGTCGGAGGAGACCGGCCGCCAGTTTGACCGGATCGTCCAGAAGCGGGTGAGCGAGCAGGTGGAGCCTGATTTTTTCCCGGAGATCAAGACCAGTCACACCATCGTTGATCCCACCGGCCCGGAGATCGACCTGCCCATCTCGGAGATCGAGCTGCAGGTGAAGTCCATCTTTCTGCGGCAGCCGAAGATCGGCGGCATCGTCGGGATCGGCATCCAGTCCGGCCTGTCCGAGGAGATCGGGGGCTCTCTCATGATCGAGGGCGTACTCACCACCCTGGTGAACGTCATCGGTTCGGTCCGGGCGATCTACAATTACAGCAAGGAGATGGAGTACTATGCCACCCGCGATCCCCTGACCGGTCTCTTCAACCAGCGGATGTTCTGGGACCTTGCCGCCAACGAACTGCACCGGGCCGCGCGGCACGGCCACAGGTTCGCCATCCTGGTGTTCGATTTCGACAACTTCAAGATGGTCAACGACCGGTTCGGCCATATCTTCGGCGACACCTTTCTCCAGATGTTTGCCGGCAAGATCAATGAGTTCCTCCGGGAAGGGGATGTCCTGACCCGCTACGGCGGCGACGAGTTCGTGGCCATCCTGCCGGAAACCAACCAGGAAGAGGCCTATGTCGCGGCCTTGAGGGTCCTGGACTCGCTGAAGGACATCACTTTCGAGGCGCCGGACGGGTCCGGGATCCGGAACACCGTTTCCATCGGCCTTGCCGTGTACCCGGACCACTCGGAGGAGCTCAATGCCCTGTTCATGATCGCCGACAACATGCTGTACAAGGCAAAGCGGGAGGGTAAGAACAGGATCGGGGTGCCCACGGGCGAAGATATCCTGCAGGCCTTCCAGGCCAAGGACGAGCAGAGTCTGTTTCTCCTCAATGTCCTGGAAAACCCGGACCAGGTCATTCCCATGTTCCAGGCGATCATGGACATCCGCACCGGCACCGTCTGCATGTACGAGCTGTTGATGGGGATCTGGCACGACGACCATATCCTGCGGGCCTCCTCTTTCGTGGAAATGGCCGAGAAGATGGGAATCATCAGTCAGCTCGACTTCATTGTCATCGAAAAGGCCTTCCGGGAGATCAGGGAAAAAGACTACCAGGGGCAGCTCTTCATCAATCTCTCCCCCAATTCGCTCATTCTCAACCGGTACGTGGCAACGGTACGTGACCTGGCCGCCAGCTACGATGTCGATCCACGGCGGATCGTGTTCGAGATAACGGAAAGGGAGACTGTCCGCAACAGGGGCCTGCTGCAGAAGTTCGCCCGTGAACTGCGAAGCAAGGGATTTCGCTTTGCCATCGATGACTTTGGCTCAGGTTTCTCCTCCTTTCATTACCTGAAGCTCTTTTCCTTTGATTATATCAAGATCGACGGCGATTTCGTCCGCAATATCTCCATGGATTCCCAGGACCGGGCGTTTGTGAAGAGCATCATCTCCCTTGCCAGGGACATGCACATCAGTACCATTGCGGAATATGTGGAAAACGAGGACGTCCTGGCAGCGGTGAAGGAGCTGGGCGCCGATTATGCGCAGGGCTACCATGTGGGCAGGCCGTGCCGGGAGATAGAGCCTGCGGCAGCGGGTTCGGGCCCGGAGCGCTGCAGGGAGGGGGAATAGTCGGCAGCCGTCGGGAACAATGCGGCAGGCCCCATTTCCGTCTTGATTTTTGCGAGAAGCGTGTGCGATAATATGCTGACAGGGAGCCGGTCGGCTCCCGGGTGCCGCCGCTGACGGTGGCGGTGGTGGTTTCATGGTTTGCCGGGGGTACCCCGCACTCCGGGCGCCACCTCGACCTCGTGACACCGCCCTGCGCTGTCACGGAAGGGCTGTTGCCCTTTTTCATTGGTGATGGTGCCCGCTCTGCGGGCATGAACGGTTATCCTTCGGGAAGGCGGTTGCTATGCGTTGTCCAAAGTGCGGCTATATCTCTTTTGATCACCTGGAGCGCTGTAAGAAATGTGGTAAGGATGTCGCCGAGGTAGCGGCGGACTTTGCCGGAACGGTCTTTGAAACCACGGTGCCTGCCTTTCTGCAGTTCGAGGCCGGCGATGTCCCGGAGGGTGAAGGCGGCCAGGCTGCCGAGACCGGGGAGCTGGATGTGTCGCTCGACCTGGACGGTGCGTTCGATGAGGCAGAGACAGAGCTCGAGGTGAACCTGGACGAGGGCGAAGAGCTTGTTCTGGGCGAGGACGGAGAGGACGATACCCTGGCCGGTGAAGGCCTGGACACGGCTCTTGCCGGGCTTGCGGATGACATGGCCGACGAGACGGAACCATTGCAGGATGCCGGGGACGGCGGGGAGCCTGTCCTGGAACTCGGTGGCGATCAGCCGGAAGAGAGCGGGGAGATCGAGGGGCTGCAGCTCGATTTCGGAGACATCGATATCTCGGACTTGGCGCCGCCTGTCGAGGAACAGGAAGAGGTCGAGGAACTGACCCTGGACTCTGGTGCCGAGCCGCGGCCGACCATGGCCCCCAGGCCGGCTCCTGCCGCCGGGATGGCCTCCGGCGGCCTGGAGGATCTCGAGATCGACGGCCTCGACCTGGATGCGCCGCCACCCGTGGCGGGAAGTGCCGCCGGTGGCAGGCTGCCGCCGGCAGTGAAGACCGGGACCGCGCTCGATGACTTCGATATTGACCTGGGAGATCTTCTCGCCGAGGAAAAGAGTGAAAAGGCGTAATCTTCCCTGAAACCCGTCAGGGTGCAGGGTGCCGGGACGTGTCCGGATGGCGGTTCCGCAGTTTCATACCTCCAGAAACCTGTAATTGCCCATTTTGGCGGCGATGGAGGGTGCCAGGGGTGCAGGTGTATAAAAGGGCTTCAGGGCATTGTGAAAAATCTGTTGACAGGGCAGCATGGTTTCGGATAACTTCTCAATCCCAGCGCGCTGGGCACAAACTGGCAACCCTGACGATGCCACCGCCCCTTGCGTTAGGACAGATATTTTCGGATAAGATACACCACTCTCGTAATTCGGGTGCCGAGATAGCTCAGTTGGTAGAGCAACGGACTGAAAATCCGTGTGTCCCTGGTTCAAATCCTGGTCTCGGCACCATCCTGTTTTTTTCGGTTATTCCTCCCTGCCGGGCTCTGTCCCCCATCTTTCCGTGCCTCCTGCCTTGACCCGTGCCTGTGCCGGCAGGGGGATGTAAAAAAACCTTTACGGATTTTTTCCTGCAGAGTATAATAACCGACTTCACTATGTTCCCGGGCTTGGCGCAGCGAGGTGAGAGGCGGCCTGCCCGGGATGGGTGATGCTTCCGGCCAGCGGCACCATGGCTGATTCGGGATCGCCCGATGGGTTTCGACTCCATGTACACTTGAAGGGGTTGCAGAAACTGCTGTAACTCCTTTTTTTATTCGAAAGTGGCGCAGGGCGCCTGCTGAGGTGTTGCACCGTTCAGCTGTGCAACAAGCAACCGACCTCCGGGGTTCAGCCCGGACGTCGGGTGTCACCTTGACCTCGCGACACCGGCCTGCGGTGTCGCGTGAGGGCCGTTGCCCCATTTTCGAGGATTGGTGTTTCTGCAGGGCTGAACATATAACGGGAAACAGCGGACAGGTCAGCCGGTTCGGCCCGGGTGCCGTACCTACCCCCTGGCCTGTCATGGCTGCCACCGCAAAAGGTCCTGCTCCGGTCGGCCGGAACATTCCGGCATGGACGACAGGGGCGGGAAGCGGGCTGCCGCCGGAGATCGCCGGCGAAATGCTATCGAGGAACGCGTGACATGAAAAGAGATCTGGAGAAAGTACGCAATATCGGCATAAGTGCCCATATCGATTCGGGGAAGACGACGCTCACCGAGCGTATTCTCTACTATACCAGGCGGATCCACGCCATCCACGAGGTGCGCGGCAAGGACGGTGTCGGTGCGACCATGGATTCCATGGAGCTGGAGAAGGAGCGGGGTATCACCATCCAGTCGGCGGCCACCTACTGCTCCTGGAAGGATCACGACATCAATATCATTGACACCCCCGGCCACGTCGATTTCACCATCGAGGTGGAGCGGGCCCTGCGGGTCCTGGACGGGGCGGTCCTCATCCTCTGTTCCGTGGGCGGCGTGCAGTCCCAGTCCATCACTGTCAACCGGCAGATGACCCGCTACAAGGTGCCTCGCATCGCCTTTGTCAACAAGTGCGACCGCACCGGGGCCAATCCCTACCGGGTGACCCAGCAGATCCGCGACAAGCTGGAGCTGAACGCGGTCATGCTCCAGATTCCCATCGGCCTGGAGAGCGATATGGAGGGCGTGGTGGACCTGATATCCATGAAGGCGGTCTATTTCGACGGCGAGCAGGGAGACGATGTCCGCTACGAGGAGATCCCTGCCGAGCTGCGCGAGGAGGCCGAGGAGAAGCGGGAGGAGCTGCTCGATGCAGTATCCATGTTTTCCGACGAGCTGATGGAGGCGATGCTCGAGGAGGAGGAGATCTCCGAGGACATGATCCACGAGGCCATCCGCCGCGGTACCCTGAGCCTGGAGTTCGCCCCGGTCATGATCGGTTCTGCCTACAAGAACAAGGGCGTGCAGCCCCTGCTCGATGCGGTCAACCGGTATCTGCCTTCTCCGACAGAGATCGAAAACACGGCCTATGACCTGGATAACGACGAGGCCGAGGTCGTGGTCTCCAATAACCCGGACGACCCCCTGGTGGCCCTGGCCTTCAAGCTCGAGGATGGGCGCTACGGCCAGCTCACCTACATCCGCACCTACCAGGGTACGCTGCGCAAGGGTGATACCATTGTCAACAGCCGCACCGGCAAAAAGGTCAAGGTGGGACGGCTCGTCCGGCTGCATGCCAACGAGATGGAGGAGATCGAGGAGGCCGGCTCCGGCGATATCGTCGCCCTGTTCGGCATCGACTGCGCCTCCGGTGACACCTTCTGCGCCCCCGGCCTGAACTGGTCCATGAGCTCCATGCACGTGCCGGCCCCGGTCATCTCCCTGGCCATCCGGCCGGTGGACAACAAGGCCCAGGATAACATGTCCAAGGCCCTCAACCGGTTCTGCAAGGAGGACCCGACCTTCAGGTCCTACGTGGACCAGGAGACCAACGAGACCATCATCTCGGGCATGGGCGAGCTGCATCTCGAGGTCTATATCGAGCGGATGAAGCGGGAGTACAATGCCGAGGTCGAGGTGGGTGCCCCCCAGGTGGCCTATCGCGAGACCATCACCCAGCGGGCCGAGTTCGATTACACGCACAAGAAGCAGACCGGTGGCTCCGGTCAGTACGGCCGCGTGGCCGGCTACATGGAGCCGCTGGAAGAGGGCGAGTACGAGTTTGTCGACGAGATTGTCGGCGGCGTGATTCCGCGCGAGTTCATTTCTTCCTGTGACAAGGGCTTCCAGAAGTCCCTGGCCAAGGGTACCCTTATCGGTGCCCCCATCACCGGGGTGCGGGTGGTGATCAACGACGGTGCCGCCCACTCGGTGGACTCCTCGGATGTCGCCTTCCAGCAGGCAGCGGTGGGCGCTTTCCGGCAGGGCTATGCCAAGGCCAGCCCGGTGATCATGGAGCCCATCATGAAGGTTGCCGTGGAAGGCCCCTCCGAGTTCCAGGGCGCCATCATGGGCAGCCTCAACCAGCGCCGCGGCATGATCGTCGGCACCTTCGAGGAGGGCAACTACACGGTGGTCGAGGCAGAGATGCCGCTGGCCGAGATGTTCGGTTACTCGACGACCCTGCGGTCGCTGACCCAGGGCAAGGCCGAGTTCACCATGGAGTTCGCCACCTACAAGCAGGTGCCCAAGAGCATAGCCGATGAGCTGATCAAGGCCTACGAGGAGCAGAAGAAGGAGAAGTGAAAACCAAGCAGAGAGGGGTGGAGCTATGGGATACGAACCACTGGTAACGCAGAATCCGCTGCGGGTTCTGAATATAGGCAGGAACAACAGGCAGATGGGCCTGGTCATGGCGCGTGCCGGCCTGGGCAAGACGGCGCTGCTTGTCCAGATCGCCCTGGACTCGATCCTGCGCGGCAACCGGGTCATTCATGTGAGCATCGGCGAATCCATTGACAAGGCCCGCGTGTGGTACGATGATATCCTGGGTTTCATTCTCCAGGAGCACAGCGTTGACCGGCCGCACGAGCTGATCGAGATGGTGAAGCAGCATCGCATGATCATGACCTTCAAGGAATCCTCGTTCAGTCGCGCCAGGCTCGAGGAGCGGCTCAACGACCTGGTGTTGCAGGATATCTTCAAACCCGACTGCCTGGTCGTGGATGGCTTTGATTTCGAGACCACCGACCGGGCCAGCATGGAGGATCTCAAGGACCTGGTCGATTCGATGAGCCTGCAGGCCTGGTTCACCGCCATCTGCCACCGCGCCGACCGGCGGGTCTCTCCCACCGGTGTGCCCGCCCCCTGCCACGAGGTTGATGACCTCTTTGACACCGTCATCCTGCTCAAGCCGGGCAAGGACAACATCAACCTGGAGATCATTCGCAACAACAGCGAACAGGATACCTCCGGGGTGAGCCTGAACCTTGACCCCACCACCATGATGGTCAAGCAGGGGTGAAAGAATTTCTGCCCGGGGCCAGGCCCGACCCGGCCCCTTTTCCTTTTTTCCCTTCTTTTCTCCATGCGCTTCCGGCCCTGTATAGACCTGCATGAGGGCAGGGTGAAGCAGATCGTCGGCTCGACCCTGCAGGACGGCGATGGCAGCGGTCTGCGAACGAACTTCTCTTCCGAGTTTCCTCCCGCCCACTATGCCCGCATGTACCGGCAGGACGATCTTGCCGGCGGCCACGTGATCATGCTCGGGCCGGGCAACGAGGGGGCCGCCGCCGAGGCCCTGGCCGCCTGGCCCGGCGGCCTGCAGGTCGGCGGCGGCATCACGGCGGACAATGCCCTGGACTGGATCGAGCGCGGCGCCTCGCACGTGATCGTCACCTCGCACGTATTCCACGACGGCATGCTCGACATGGAGCGTCTGCAGCGACTCTGCCGCCTGGTCGGGCGGCGGCGGCTGGTCCTCGATCTCAGTTGCCGCTGGCGGGAAGACGGCTACTACGTGGTCACCGACCGGTGGCAGAAATTCACCTCTCTGCGGATCTGCGGGCAGGTCCTGGAACGGCTGGCCGCCTTCTGCGACGAGTTCCTTGTCCATGCCGTGGACGTGGAGGGCAGGTGCACGGGGGTCGACGAGCGGCTCATCACCCTGCTTGCCGGCCATGCCTGCCTGCCGACGACCTATGCCGGCGGAGTGGCCTCCATGGCCGACCTGGAACTGATCCGGGATGCCGGCCGCGGTCGACTTGATGCCACCGTGGGTTCTGCCCTGGATATCTTCGGCGGCAGTGGCCTGCGCTACCGGGACGTGGTGGCGTTTCATGCCCGGCAGGCCGGGACCCGGGCCGGCTCGTGACAGGATGCGCCACTGAACAGGGCGGGGAGGATTTTCATGGCCGAGGATAATGCTGCGGATCGCGGGCCCGGGGAAGGACTGGCCGAGGTCAGGCTTTTCCTGCCCGAGGATCTCTATCGCGCCTTCCATCGCTGCGTCTGGATACTGGTCAACGAGACCGGTCGCGACCGGCTCGACATCATGCGCGAGCTCATCCACGATTTCCTGGTCAAGCACGGCTGCTGATCAACCGGCCTGGACCAGGGCTTCAGGTCATGCTCTCAACACACCATGAAAATGGGCAGGAGCCATTACGTGCCCCCGCGGCGCGGGGTCACGAGGTCGAGGTGGCGGCCGGAGAGCAGGGTGGAAGCTGGAGGGTGGTTGCTCTTGTTGCACCGCTCTGCGGTGCAACACCGCAAGGCGCCCTGCGCCATTTCCGGATAAACCACCTGAAAAATCTCCAGGCTTCTTGACCAGCGGACCGCCTTCATTTAAGATGACATCTGAATCCTGATGCCCCGCATCTCCGGCGCACGTGCCAACCGCGGCATTCAGGTGACACGACAGGTCGAACCGGGCCTGCCTTGAATCGTCCGGGCCCGCGGCAGGAGCCGGTGCTTCATGGCGCTCGCCCGGTCGTTCCCTGTTGCGGGCCATCTCCCCTCACTACGCGTATCAGTCATCCGCCCATGAACGACCGGGAAGCCAGGTTGCGGAAGATCCGCAACTTTGTCAGGAAAATGCCGAGCCTTTCCACCACTGTCAGCAAGGTGCTGGAGATCTGCAGCCGGCCGGACACGGCTCCCAACGACCTTAACCGGGTAATCTCCCTGGACCCGGTCCTCACCGGCCAGGTCCTGAAGCTGATCAACTCGGCCTACTATTCCCTGGTCAACAAGGTCACCTCCCTGACCCGGGCCATCATCATGCTCGGCCTGAACACGGTCAAGAACCTGGCCCTTTCCACCGCCATTATCCGCTGCGTCGGCCAGACGCGCAAGTCCAAGGTCCTGCCCATCCGGAAGTTCTGGGCCCATTCCATCGGTGTCGGCGTCATGGCCAAGCTGCTGGCCGCGGAACAGGGCGTGCCCCTGGGCGAGCGGGAGGAATACTTTGTCGCCGGCCTGCTCCATGACCTCGGCAAGATACCGTTTGGCGACGAGTATACCGAGGTACTGGCCCTGGCCCGGGGGGAGCAGCTGGCCCTGGTCACGGCGGAACAGCGCCTGCTTGAGATCGACCACGAGGAGGTCGGGCTCATGATCGCGGAAAAATGGAAACTCAACGACGCGATCACCGATGCCATCTCCCACCACCATACCCCGGATCAGGCGGGGGTGGAAAACCAGCAGCTGGTGGCGACCATCGCCCTGGCCGACGCCTATGTCTGTCTCTTTGACATCGGCTATGCCGGCAACCGCTTCCCGGACGAGGAGCGGCTGCGGCAGGCCCTGGAGATGAGTGGTCTTTCCTGGGAGACGGTGTCGGCCCTCACCGGGGCCGTTGAGGAGGAGATCCGCAAGGCAGAGATCTTTTTGCAGGTGTAAAATCCCTGCGGACACGGCAAGGACAGGAATTTTTATGATACAGGTACGATTCTGGGGGGTCCGGGGTTCCATCCCGTGTCCCGGCCCCAAGACCATGAAATACGGCGGCAACACCGCCTGCATCGAGCTCCGTTTTCCCGAGGTCAACCGTCACATCATCATTGATGCCGGCTCCGGGATCCGGGAACTGGCCAACCACATGCTGGCCCATGACCTGCCCAATGGTCCCATCTCCACCGAGATCTATCTCTCCCATACCCACTGGGACCATATCATGGGCTTTCCCTTTTTCATCCCGGCCTACATCCCCGGCACCTCCATCAAGGTGCACGGTCCGGTCACCTACGAGGACGATCCCCTGGAGGAGGTGGTGGGCGGCCAGATGAAGTACCGCTACTTCCCGGTCAACATGGGAGAACTGGCGGCCTCCATCGAGTATTTTCGCCTCAAGGAGGATCCCCATATCGATCTCGGCGACGGCATCATCCTGTCGACCACGATCATCAACCATCCCATCACCGCGCTGGGCTACCGCTTCAGTTTCCGGGGGTCGGTCTTCTGTACCGCCTATGACACCGAGCCGTTCCGGAATCTCTTTATCACCGATCCCGACGATCCCTCCTACGACGAGCTGATGGCCCATGAGGGAGAGCTGGCCGCCCGGGAACAGAACCGGGTGCTGGAGTCCTTCTTTGCCGGTGCCGACCTGCTGGTCCACGATGCCCAGTACACCCGGGCCGAGTACGAGGACGGCAAGATCGGCTGGGGCCACAGCCCCATCGAGGACGCCATTGCCGCCGCCCGCAGGGCCGGGGTCAAGCGGCTGGCCCTGTTCCACCATGATCCGGAACGGAGCGATGACCAGCTCGACCGGATGGGCGAGCAGTACTGCGCATCCGATGATTCCATCGAGATATTCTTTGCCAGGGAGGGAATGGAGGTCGTTATCTGAGCGCCGGCCCGGCGTGGAAGGAGAACGAGATTCCGGGAGCATGCCATGACAACATCACGCCTGGACTGCCGGGGCCTTGCCTGCCCCGAACCGGTGATCCGGACCAAGGACAGCCTGGAGCAGGGAGTGACCGAGCTCGAGGTGATCGTCGACAACGAGGCCTCGATGAAGAACGTGACCCGTTTCGCCCGCAGCCGCGGCTGTGCGGTGGAGGTCGCCACCCTGGCCGATGGCTGCTACAGCCTCAGGATATCGGGGAGTGGCGCACCGGCGGCGGAAGGGTTCGATGCCGCAGAGTACTCCTGCGAGCTTCCGGCGGGGAGCGGGCTGGTCTACGTGATCTCCTCCGATTCCATGGGCCGGGGCAGCGACGAGCTGGGCTGGGCCTTGCTGCAGACCTATGTGCAGACCATCAGGGAGGTCGATCCGCTGCCGGAGAAGATCCTGCTCTACAATGGCGGCGTCAAGCTGGTGACCGGAGAGTCCGGGGCCCTGGAGGCGCTGCAGGAACTGCAGCGGCGGGGTGTCGAGATCCTGGCCTGTGGCACCTGCCTCGACTTCTTCGGCCTTCGTTCCGCCATCAAGGTGGGCGAGATCTCCAACATGTATGACATCATGCGTTCCATGGCCTCTGCCGCGCGGATCGTCAGTCCTTTTTAGGGCCAGCGGCCGCAGGCGGGATCCCGGCCGGTTCCCGCGCTC
>WFUT01000128.1 GCA_015484845.1 Desulfobulbaceae bacterium | reverse complement strand
CGGGGCCTGTCAAAAAATAAAAAGTACGTCGAATATACTTACTCCACGACCTGCAAATGATACCTGCCAAAGCCCTTGCCGGCCTGTTTGCCCACGCCCAGCCACTGGCCCAGGTAGAGCCAGGGCCAGAGCGGGGCACAGTCGGCAAGGCGCATCAGGCAATCGCCCCGGATGGCCAGGAACCGTTTCCTGTTGGCGTGGTAGCTGTAGCCGGGCTCGGCCCGGATGTCGCCGTCCAGGAAAAAGGGCATGGCTGCCAGCTCTTTCAGGCAGCGGAAGTCAGCGTCCAGGGGGTGGCCCGTGTATGGCTCGTGCATGGCCGAGATCCTGCGGATGATCTGCATCACCAGGCGGCCGCCGCCAAAGCCCTGGCCAAGGTCGGTGTCGGACGGCAGGAGGTAGGGACTGAGGAAGAGAAAGCGGATCGTGCGGGGTGCCTCCGGGATGGTCACCTGCGCCGGCCGGCCGGGCGTCATCCCGCGCCGGCTGTCCGCGACCAGGCGCTCGGGCGGTTGCGGTCCGTCCTGGACCACCTCTGCCAGGGAAAACCGGGCCCGTTTCCTGCCCAGGCCCAGGCGGCCCGCGTCTTCCATGGCGCGGATCACGGCGGGCAGCCGCTCATTGGCCGTGCCGACCAGTGCCAGGCGGACGGAGAAGGTCGATGCCGGCGGCACGCGGGAGGCATGATCCCGTACCCGGCAGCGGAAGACAAGCGGCGGTGGCACCGTCTGCATGTGCCGGGTGATGCCGTGCCGGGTATGCGGCCGGTTGAAGCCCATGAGCAGGAAGGCGTAATCGCAGTCAAAGCGCAGGGAACAGGCGCGGCACTTCTCGCCCTCCCGGATGCAGGAGGACCGTTTCAGGGCGAGCCCGAAGACACTGCGCCACAGGGGATCGGCCAAGGCGGGCAGGGAGACGGTATCCTCGGCCCGGCAGGTGAACCGGTAGGTGGCCAGGGGAAGGGAGAAGGGGGAAGATCCTGTATTGTTCATGGCGAGAGCGTCCGTAATGTGCGTGCTCAGCACTGTCCGCGGTCCAGTGTCTTGAACAGTTTCCTGGCCATTGTTCGCAGCTTCTCCCTTTTTGTTGCCCATACTGCCTCCTCCATCTTCCCATGGGGGGTGGCCGGCATGATCTCGCTCCACCAGTCCAGGTAGCGGCGCATCTGCCGCCGGCTCGAGGCGACCGGAAAAGAGTCCCCGTTTTCACAGATGAAGCAGGCCTGTTCACAGGCCAGTTCCTGGGAGGGGCTGTCCTGCTCCTCGCAGACGGCGCGGAGGAGATTCAGCTCCATGGCGCTGGCATAGGCCCAGATCTGCCGGTCGCTGCCGTGGCGTGCCTTCATATCCACCCTGGCGGCGAAATAGGCGGCATGCCATTTTTCCATGTCCTCGCCGGTCAGCTCGCCATTCAAGACCAGTTGCAGGGAAAGGAACTGGGTCAGGCTCCAGTGTGGGGAGCGTTTCTTCACCACCCCTGTCTCTGTTTCGCCCACGGCCGCCTCGGCCGCTTGCCGGTACAGCCGCCTCGCCTCCACGAGGTGCCGGCGGTATTGCGTATCCCTTGGCTCTTCCCTGTACATCACCTGGGCCTTGCGCTTGGCAATGGAGCCCTTGAGGGCGAGCACCTCGCTCTCGAAACAGGGATCATCCGGTAACCGGGCGGTTTCCCTGTCCAGGCGGTCGAGAAGCGCCTGCAGGATTCTTGTTCGGCATGAACGGTCTGTGTCCCCCCTCGTCTCGCTATGGCAGCCGTTTTCTCCGTTGCCCTGATACTTGTCAATGGATTTCATGATGTTCTCGATGACCCCTTTCTGCCGCCTGTAGAAATGGCGCGGCAACTGTTGGTCAAAGTCCGGGGGCAGGGCGATGTAGCCGACCAGGGACGCCCAGTCGTGGGTACTGCACTGGGGATCGGAAAAGAGGGCCTGCCGGGCCTCGTGGAGCGCGATGCGCGGATCGTTTCCCCGCAAGAGATGGGTGTAGATGGACCGGGTCAGGCGCGTGGAGCCGGCAAAGGAGAGCGGGAACTGGGCGCCGATGACCACGGCCACCCCCTCCTCGTGCAGCAGGTGGGCGAAGCTGCCGTGGCTGTAGACCACGTCCCCGGCCGAGGCGATATCGCAGTTGGCCAGGGTAACGACCAGGGGCAGGGGGTCGTCGGTACGGCAGTCCTGCCGGTGCAAGCCGCCGGCCAGGGCCGATGCCAGGCTGTCGGCGCTGACCGCTTTCCTGCCTGTCCTTTGCTGG
>WFUT01000127.1 GCA_015484845.1 Desulfobulbaceae bacterium | reverse complement strand
GTATATAGTAATTATTATCCAATGTCAAGATGAAAAAGCCCCCCCGTGTCGAACCCGGCTCCCCCCTGCCCCTGGGAGCGACCCGCACCCCCACGGGTGTCAACTTTGCGATCTTTTCCCGCCATGCCACCGCCGTCACCCTGGTGCTGGGCAATGGCGCCACCCCGGGTTCCGAGGTCATGGAGATCCCGCTCATCCGGCAGGAGCACAGGACCGGCGATATCTGGCACGCCCATCTCACCGACCTGCCGCCGGGCACCTGTTACGGCTACCGCGTGGCCGGGCCCCATGATCCCCGGGGCAGCGGCCATTTCTACGACGATCGCCTGGTCCTTCTCGATCCCTATGCCCGCGAGCTCTGTCCCCACCGCTGGGGCGAGGCCCGGCCCTGTCTCGGGACAACGCCCTGCAGCAGGCTTCCTGCCGCCTCCTACGACTGGCAGGGCGATCGCCCTTTAAACAGGCCGCTCAGGGACACCATCATCTACGAGATGCACGTGCGGGGCTTCACCCGCCATCCCTCCTCCGGGGTCCGGCATCCGGGCACCTTCCGCGGCGTGACAGAGAAGATCCCCTACCTCCGGAAACTGGGGATCACGGCCGTGGAGCTGATGCCGGTGACCGAGTTCAACGAAAACGAGGCCATCTTCGTCAATCCCGACACCGGCGAACGGCTGAAAAACTACTGGGGCTACAGCCCGCTCTCCTTCTTTGCCCCCAAGTCGGCCTACTGCAGCGACCCGACGCACCCCCTGGACGAGTTCCGCGACATGGTCAAGGCCCTGCACCGCGCCGGCATCGAGGTCATTCTCGACATCGTCTACAACCACACCGGCGAGGGCGGAGCCGACGGCCCCACCACCAGCTTCCGCGGCATCGACAACACGATCTACTACCTGCTCGACCCCTGGACAAAGGCCTATCTCAACTTCTCGGGCTGCGGCAACACCTGCAACTGCAACCATCCCATTGTCCGCACCCTGATCATGGACGCCCTGCGCTGGTGGGTGGTGGAGATGCACGTGGACGGCTTCCGTTTCGACCTGGCCTCCATCCTCGGCCGCGACCAGAACGGCGAGGTGCTGAGCAACCCGCCGGTGGTGGAGATGATCGCCGAGGACCCGGTCCTGGCGGACAGCAAGATCATTGCCGAGGCCTGGGACGCGGCCGGGCTCTACCAGGTGGGCTCCTTTTCCCCGCACCACCGCTGGGCCGAGTGGAACGGCCGCTTCCGCGACGATGTCCGCGCCTTCATGCGGGGCGATCCCGGCATGGTCCCGGCCCTGGCCACCCGGATCGCGGGCAGCTCCGATCTCTACCAGCACTCCGGCCGCAGGCCCTGCAACTCCATCAACTTCATCACCAGCCACGACGGCTTCACCCTGGCCGACCTGGTCAGCTACAACGAGAAACACAACCTGGCCAACGGCGAGGACAACCGCGACGGCGACAACAACAACCTGAGCTGGAACAGCGGCGTCGAGGGGCCCACCCGCAATCCCAGGATCCTGCAGATGCGGCTGCGCCGGATGCGGACCATGGCCGTGATCCTCTTCCTCTCCCAGGGCGTGCCCATGATGGTGGCCGGTGACGAGTTCGGCCGCAGCCAGCAGGGCAACAACAACGCCTGGTGCCAGGACAACGAGATCAGCTGGATCAACTGGCAACTGGCCCGGCAGCGACACCACCTGCTGCGCTTCTTCCGCATGCTGATCGCCCTGCGCAAGGAGCATCCCGTGTTCCGCAGGGACGAGTTCTTCCTGACCCGCACCGCCGACGAGCTGCCCGCCCACCTGGAGGAGATCTCCTGGCAGAGCCTGCGGCCGGGCGAGCAGGACTGGTCCCCGGAGTGCCATACCCTGGCCTTTACCCTGAACGGCTCCGGCATCCCGGAGGGGGAGGACGACGACTTCTTTGTCATGCTCAACGGCCACCGGCAGGAGGAGGCCACCTTCATCGTGCCGTCGCCGCCGGGCCCCCACCGGGATCGCTGCTGGAAAAAGATCATCGACACCAGCGTCTCGCCGCCCCTGGACTTCATCGAGGCGGAGCGGGCCGCCACGGTTGCCGCCGGCGCCGGCGTGCCGCTTGCCGCCATGGCCTGCATCGTGCTCCAGTCCGGGCGAAGGAGCGAACCCGTGGCAAGGGGGATGCCATGAGCTCCCTGCAACGTCTCTGCCTGCTCTTTCTCGGGGACTCCCTGGTGGAATGGGGGGACTGGGACGAACTGCTGCCCGGCTACACGGTGGTCAACAGGGGCCGGGCCGGGGAACGGGTCGAGGAACTGGCCGCCCGCATCCCGGCCGAGGTGCGGACGGCCCCGGCCCCGGACCGGATCCTGATCATGTCCGGGACCAACAACCTGCTCTCCGGCGATCATTTTTTTCCGCTGGTCCTCAAGACCATGCTGCCCCGGCTGCAGGCGCTCTGCCCCGCCGTCCCGGTCACCGTCCACTCCATGACGCCCATGCGCCTGGACTGGCTGGACAACAAACGGATCGAGGAGGCCAACCACCGGCTGCGGCAGATCGCCACCGCCGCCGGCTGCCGTTTCCTGGACCTGGCCGCCCCCTTCACCAGCCACTGCCAACCAGGCACCGCCTCCTGCTTCCTGGATGACAGCATCCACCTGAGCAGCCGCGGCTACGCGATCTGGGCCGATGCCATCCGCGCCCACCTGGAGGAATAAACCGGCACGGGCCGCCGCGGCAGGCCCGCGGCACGCCATGATCCCGGGCGGAAGGAGCAGGGGCGGCGGCCACGGAGCAGAGCCAACGGTTGACAGCGGGCGGTCAACCTCTTATATGTTTCCTCGTCGACTGTATCGGTCGGTCACAAGGGCCGATACATGCCTCGTTCCATGAATTCAACAGGGAGATACTCCATGCAGCGTTCGCGTTTTCTCATCATCAGTGCAGCTCTTCTTCTCATGCTGGGCACCCCGGCCCTGGCCGCCGACAGCGCGGCCGGGAAGAGCGACACCACCGCTGTTCAGGCCGACCTGAACGGCAAACCGGTCAAGGGCAAGGTGGCCCAGGCCATCAATGCCGCCGGCTACACCTACCTGCAGGTGGACACGGGCCAGGGCAAGGTCTGGGTCGCCCTGCCCCAGAGCCAGGTCAAGGTGGGGGAGGAGGTATCCTGCAACCCGGGAATGGAGATGAGCAACTTCCATTCCAAGACACTGAACCGCACATTTGACAAGATCGTCTTCTCCTCCGGCCTGGGCGGCGAGGGCAGGGTCCAGGCCGCTCCCCACGCCGGCATGGGCGGTGGAGACGAGAGCTTCTCCGAGGCCCTCAAGGAGGAAGGCGCCGCCCCGGGCCACGGCGGCATGGGAGCAGGCATGGCCGCGACCATGGCCGCCAGCGGCGCCAATCCCAGTGGCTCGGCCGGGGCCATCGTGCCGTCGGCCGACATCAAGGTGGCCAAGGCCAAGGGGGCAAACGCCTATACCGTGGGCGAGTGCTTTGCCAAGGCAGCCAAACTCGATGGCAAGAAGGTCAGGGTCCGCGGCCAGGTGATGAAGGTCTCGCACATGATCATGGGCAAGAACTGGGTCCACCTGCAGGACGGATCCGGCAACCCGCTCAAGAACACCCATGACCTGGTGATCACCACCATGGCGGATCCCAAGGTGGGCTCGGTGGTGGTTGTCGAGGGCACCCTGCATGCCAACAGGGACTTCGGCGCCGGCTACAAGTACAAGGCCATCATCGAGGACGCCACGATCAAGTAGATCCAGGGCGCACATCTGCCCCGTGCCGCCGCCGGGCGGTGTCACGGGGCATGTTCCCTCGCCGGCGGGCACCAACAGCCCCCGGCTCCGCGGCCGGGGCCGCACTGCAATGACTGCCGATCCTTTCCCTTCCGGTAAAATCGATCCCGCCAGGCTCGGTTTTGACTTTGACGGCGTGATCGCCGATACGGCGGAGGCCTTCCTGCGGCTGGCCTGCGATAAGTACAACCATTGCGATATCCGTCTCGAGGACATCACCAGCTTTGCCGTGGAACAGTGCCTGGACATGGACGCGGACATCATCCGTTCCATCTTCCTGGAGGTGCTTCTCGACTCCGTGGGCACGGGGCTCAGGCCCATGCCGGACGCTGTCGAGGTCCTGGGCGAGCTGGCCGAGGTGGCGCCGGTGACCGTGGTCACGGCCCGGCCCGAACCGGAACCGGTACGCGCCTGGATGCAGACGGTGCTGCCCTCCTCCACCCTGCCGCGGATCCGCATCGTGGCCATGGGGGCCCATGACGACAAACCCCGGCACGTCCTGGCCCGGGGACTGACCCATTTCATCGACGACCGGGCCGAGACCTGCCTGCAACTGGCAACGGCCGGGATCCGGCCCATCGTGTTTTCCCAGCCCTGGAACCGCAACGGCCACGGCCTGCCCACGGTCAAGAGCTGGCGCGAGATCCGGCAACTCTGCCTGTAACCCGTATCCTCCGGACAGGCCCGCAGCCAACATCCGGAGCAGGGAGGAAGACCATGCGATGCCCAAACTGCGGGGCCGAGATCCCTGTGTACAAAAATCCCGTGCCCACCGTTGATATCATCATCGAGACCGGTGGCGGCATCGTGCTCATAGAACGGAAAAATCCGCCCCACGGCTGGGCCCTGCCCGGCGGATTCGTGGATTACGGGGAATCGTATGAAGCGGCGGCCGTACGGGAGGCCCGGGAGGAAACCGGGCTTGACGTGCACCTGGTCCGGCAGTTCCACACCTATTCGGATCCTGATCGCGATCCGCGCCAGCACACGGCCTCCACGGTCTTCATCGCCACCGCCCAGGGCCGGCCCAAAGGGGCCGACGACGCTGCCCGGGCCGACATCTTCACCCGCGACAACCTGCCGCCCCTGGTCTTTGACCATGCGCGCATCCTTGCCGACTATTTCGATAACCGCTACTGAGCCGGCCCGGCCGGTCACAGGAACGCGGAACCCGCCGCCATCCCGTCTGCCGGCGGCCCGGCCCGCGCCCTGTTCAGAACAGGGTCTTGAGGACCGTGTACACGAGGAGCCCCACACCTATGGAGCCATACATGAGGAGTCAGGGGATACAGTCGCCGCCGGACCGGCGCAGGATCAGGACGAACGAGACAATGCCGGCCAGCAGCGCCACCCCGAGAAGCAGGATATCTTTCATTGGGCACCTCTCTTGTTTTCCACCGGCCGCGTCCTTTCCGACACGGCCCGGGCGGCGGGTCGGCGGGATCAGGCCCTGATCTTCGCCCCCTGCTGTTTGCGCAGCCGGATGGCCCTGGGCGTGATCTCCACCAGCTCGTCGTCATTGATATACGATATGCAGTCCTCCAGGCTCATGTCAACCGGCGGGGTCAGGATAACCGCCTCGTCCGAGCCCGAGGCCCGCATGTTGGTCAGCTTCTTTCCCTTGGCCGGGTTGACCACCAGGTCGGCCGGACGGCAGTGCTCGCCGATGATCTGGCCCTGGTAGGTCTCCACGCCCGGGCCTACGAACAGCCTGCCCCGGTCCTGGAGGTTGAACAGGGCATAGGCGACCGTGGTGCACGGCTGCTTGACCACCATCACTCCGTTGGAACGGTTCTGGATCTCGCCGGCATACGGCCCCCACTCGGCAAAGACATAGTTCATCACCCCCATGCCGCGGGTATCGGTCATGAACTCGGAGCGGTAGCCGAGCAGGCCGCGGGTGGGGACCTTGAACTTCATCCGGGACATGGAGTTCTCCACCTGCATGTCCAGCAGGACCCCCTTGACCCTGCCCAGCTTCTCGATCACCACGCCCTGGAACTGCTCGTCCACGTCCACGGTCAGCTCCTCGTAGGGCTCCACGGTCCGGCCGTTTTCCTCGCGCATGATGACATGGGGCCGGGTGACCTGGAACTCGTAGCCCTCGCGCCGCATCTTCTCGATGAGGATGGAGAGATGGAGCTCGCCGCGGCCGGCGACCCTGAAGCCCACGCCCTCGCTGAGCGGTTCCACCTGCAGGGCCACGTCGGCCAGGGTCTCGCGGCGCAGCCGCTCCTCCAGGTGGCGGGAGGTGACGAACTTGCCGTCCTGGCCGGCAAAGGGGGAGTCGTTGGGAATGAAGTTCATGGAGATGGTGGGCGGATCGATCTCGATGAGCGGCAGGGGCCGGGGATCGTCGGGATCGGTGAAGGTGACGCCCACCGTGACATCCTCCATGCCGGCCACGGCAACGATATCGCCTGCCGCGGCGCTCTCCACCGGCACCTGCTGGTCAGCGGCAAAGGAGAAGATCTTGTTGATCCGCACCGGCTCCACGGTGCCGTCCCGCCGGACCACGGCCACGCTCCGGTTCAGGCTGATGCGGCCGTTGACCAGCTTGCCGATACCGAGCCGGCCGAGGTAGGGGGAATAGTCGATGGTATTGACCTGCAGCTGCAGGGGAGCGTCCGGGTCACCGGCCGGCGGCGGCACGTGGTTGACGATCATCTCCGAGACCACGTCCATGCCGGTTTCGGGCGTCACCTCCTCGTCGGGCTCGCGGATGGCGTAGCCCGCCTTGGCCGAGGCATAGACCACGGGAAAATCCAGGATCTCGTCGGGCGCATCGAGCCGGGCCAGAAGGTCAAAGACCTGGTCCACGACCCACTCGCAGCGCGCGGCCGGCTTGTCGATCTTGTTGACCACCACCAGGATGGGCAGATCCGCGGCCAGGGCCTTCTTGACCACGAAAAAGGTCTGCGGCATGGGCCCTTCCTGGGCATCCACCAGCAGGACAGCGCCGTCGGCCATGCGCAACACCCGCTCCACCTGGCCGCCGAAGTCGGCATGGCCGGGGGTGTCGATGATATTGATCCGATAGCCGTTATAGGTGTAGGAGCCGTTCTTGGAGGCAATGGTGATGCCCCGTTCCCGCTCCAGGTCCATGGAATCCATCAGCCGTTCGGCAACCTGCTGGTTGTCGCGGAACATGCCGCTCTGGCGAAACAACTGGTCCACCAGGGTGGTCTTGCCATGGTCCACGTGGGCGATGATGGCCACGTTGCGTATCTTTTCCTGTTCCTGATTCATAACTCTCCAAAAAATCCGACCCGCTCGGGGCCACAAAAAAATGGTATCACATCACGAGGTTGGGGTGGCGGGGCCAGGGTGCGGGGGAGAACCGGGAGGGTGGCTGCTCTTGTTGCACCGCTCTGCGGTGCAACACCTCACCAGGCGCTCTGCGCCATTTAAAAAAAAGCAGACTG
>WFUT01000126.1 GCA_015484845.1 Desulfobulbaceae bacterium | reverse complement strand
CTCGGATTCGGATCTCTACTTCAAGGTTCCGGGCTGGCAGCTCACGCCCCTGCTCGATACAAAGCGCGAGCTGCTGGTTGAGAAGAAGAAAGAGGACCTGAAGAAGGAGCAGGGCGGCGGCAAGCCGGCAGCGGCAGCAGCCGGGGCCGCCAGCGGGTCCGGAAAAAGCACGGCAGGCCCGCCGGCCACGACCAGGTGAGCCACGGCATCGGGGCCGGAAGCGCGAGTGCTTCCGGCCCCTTTTTTTGCCGGGGATTATGGGGACACATTACTGTTTTGGGAAAAGAGTAGAGGAAGTAGGGCCTTGGAACACGCAGTAGCCGCGGGCGGCGAGGCGTTTCGAATATAGAAAGGGCCGGGGAACCGGCTGAATCAATGCTCTACTCTACCCGGAATTTCCTGACTCGCTACTCGTTGGCGAATTTTCTTTTGTTGCAGGCTCCACGGCGGTTGCTTGTTGTCTCCCATTCCGTCAGACCTCCAGGCCGCGCGTTCACCCGCCTCACCCGGAACACCAGCCGCAGCGCGGGCAACGGCGGCCGGCAGCCATCGCCACTTTCTGAAATATCTCGTTTTTCATTGTCTATATCGTTATATTTTGTTATAAAAGAACCATGGAAATCATCTGGACCCCCAAGGCGCTCAAACAACTGTCTAAGCTGAAAAACAAGGCGGCACAGAAGCGCATCGTCGTGGCGGTTCGCGCCTTGGCTGATTTCCCGGATACCCCTGGGGTGAAGGCGCTGACCAATCACCGCCGCGCGTACCGGCTGCGGGTCGGCGATTACCGGATCTTGTTCGATGTCTTCGATCAAGCAAGGATCATCAGCATCGAGGAGGTGAAAAAACGGGATGAGCGAACATACTGAGTGCCAGATCATCGAATACGGCGGCAAGCCGGCGTTCGCCGTGGTCCCCTGGAAGCGCTTCCAGGAGATGGAGGCCGCCTGGAGAGCAGAGAAAAAGCGGGCGGAAGGGATCCCGCACGAGGTGGTGGAGCGGCACGTCCTGGCCGGTGTCCCACTGGTGGCGGCCTGGCGCGAGCACCTCGGACTTACCCAGAAGGAGCTCGCCGACCGCGCCGGGATGAAGCAGTCCGCCATCGCCCGCATCGAACGGCCGAACGCCAGGCCCCGCCGCGCCACACTGGCCCGCGTGGCCGATGCCATGGGAATCGATCCAAGCCTGCTGTTGCTCGAATGATCTCTCGGGCATGTCGCCAGGGCGAGCGCACGAGATCATCAATGGATGTCCTGCAAAGTTCAATAGAAGTGTAACATTGACCTGGCCCTGGCAAGGTATGTCATGAACATAAGGATCATAACGATGAAATCGTAAACTTGTTGAAGGATGGTAAAAAAGATATCTTCTGTAACATGTTGTTATAGAAATAACTTTTTACGAGCTCGCCCGGGGAGGAAAAGGAAGAGTAGTACGTCCTCAAGACCTCGGATTCGGATCTCTACTTCAAGGTTCCGGGCTGGCAGCTCACGCCCCTGCTCGATACAAAGCGCGAGCTGCTGGTTGAGAAGAAGAAAGAGGACCTGAAGAAGGAGCAGGGCGGCGGCAAGCCGGCAGCGGCAGCAGCCGAGGCCGCCGGCGGGTCCGGAAAAAGCACGGCAGGACCGCCGGCCACGACCAGGTGAGCCACGGCATGGGGGCCGGAAGCACTCGCGCTTCCGGCCCTTTTTTTGCCGGACTGTCCGTCCTCCCTGCGGCGGATCAGCCGGACCGGTCTTCGCCGTCCGGATCCGCTCCCCTGGCCAGGGTTTCCTGCTGTTCTGCTGCCTGGAAGAGCTTGACCGCCGGCAGGTAGTCGCGGAAGGAGTCGCCGTATATCTCCCAGATGGTGATGAACAGGGCCGAGACAATGGGGCCGATGATGATGCCCAGCAGGCCGAACATGGCGATGCCGCCCAGGGTGCCGAAGAGGACGAACAGGTCGTGCATCTCGGTATCCTTGCCCACCAGGCGCGGCCGGAGCAGGTTGTCCAGGTTGCCGGCAATGGCACCGCAGACCACGGCCAGGATGATCACGCCCCTGAAGTCGCCGGTAAGGGCCAGGATGGCCAGGGCCGGCCCCCAGATGATGGCGGTGCCGAATGCCGGGATGATGGACATCACCGCCATGACCGTGCCCCAGAAGACCGGGCCCTGGATGCCGGCCAGGGCAAAGCCGATACCGCAGATCAACCCCTGGATCATGCCGATGATCAGTGTCGACTTGATGGTGGCGCCGGCCACCGAGGTGAACCGGTGCAGCAGCTGCGCCTCCTCCCTGTCCTCCAGGGGCAGGAAGTAGAGGATCTTCTCCAGCAGGACCCTGCCCATGGTCAGGAAATAGAACATCACGTAGAGCATGATGACGCTGGAGAACACGGCATTGACTGTCAGCCGGGTGACCGAGGAGAGGGAGTCGATGAGAAAGGTGGAAAGGCTGCCCACCAGCTCGCCGGCCTTGCGGATGATGACATCGCGGTAGGGCAGGATCTGGTCGTAGAAGGGGATCTTCTCCAGGTAGACCGACATGGAGGAGGGCTCGCTGATGAATCCCTGTACCCACGGCGTCACCGACTGGCCCACGTGGAGGGCCTGGTTGACCACGATTCCGGTGAGGAGGGCCAGCGGCACCAGGACCAGGCAGATGATGCCGATGATGGTCAGGATCGAGGCAAGGTTCTCCCTGCCGCCCAGCCGTACCTTGAGCCACCGGTACATGGGCGTGACCAGGGCGGTGAACAGGCCGGCCATGAAGATCGGCATTAGGAACTGCCGGATCATGGTCAGGAACAGGGCCGAGATCGCGACCACCATGATGAGCAGGGTGATCTTGTTGACCGCCTCGCGTCGTACCGCCATTCTTGTTATCCTCCTTCACGGGCCGCCGCCACCAGGGCCGCGGTCAGGCTGCGCAGTTCGTCGGCTTCGATGATATAGGGCGGCATCAGGTAGAGCAGGTGGCCAAAGGGCCGGATCCAGACGCCGCGGCTGACAAAGAATTCCTGCAGCCGGGCCATGTCCACCGGCTCCCGGGTCTCGATCACGCCGATCCCGCCCAGGACCCGGACATCGCGGACCGCGGGCAGGCCTGCGGCCGGTGCCAGTTCCGAGCGCATCTGTTCTTCCATGGCCCGGATCCTTTCCTGCCAGGGGGATTCCAGCAGGAGCCGGACCGAGGCCAGGGCCACGCGGCAGGCAAGGGGATTGGCCATGAAGGTGGGGCCGTGCATGAAGAGCCCCGGCGTGGCCGCCGAGATGGTCTCGGCCACCTCGTCCGTTGCCAGGGTGGCGGCGAGCGTCAGGCAGCCGCCGGTCAGGGCCTTGCCCAGGCAGAGGATGTCCGGAGTCACGCCGGCGTGCTCGCAGGCAAACAGCGTACCGGTGCGGCCGAAACCGGTGGCGATCTCGTCAAAGATCAGCAGCACCTGGTGGCGGTGGCAGAGACGGTGCAGCTCGCGCAGGTACTGCGGGTGGTAGAACCACATGCCGCCCGCGCCCTGGACCACCGGCTCCAGGATCACCGCCGCCACCTCGTCCGCGTGCCGCTCGAGCAGCTCGGCCATGGGCGTGATATCCTCCTCCCGCCAGGGCCCGCCGAAGCGGCAGCCCGGCCGCGGTGCAAAGAGCTGCTTCGGCAGGCTGCCGGCAAAGAGGGTGTGCATGCCGGTCACCGGGTCGCAGACCGACATGGCATGAAAGGTGTCGCCGTGGTAGCCGCCGCGCACCGTGAGCAGCCGGTGTCTTTCCGGCCTGCCCAGGGCATGCTGGTACTGGAGGGCCATCTTGAGGGCCACCTCGACGCTGACCGAGCCGGAGTCACTGAAGAAGATTCTTGTCAGCGGCTCCGGGGTGATGGCCAGCAGCAGCCGGCCCAGCTCCACGGCCGGCTCGTGGGTCAGGCCGCCGAACATGACATGGGCCATGGTTGCGGCCTGTTCCTGCATGGCCTTCACCAGCACGGGATGAGAGTAGCCGTGGATGGCGGCCCACCAGGAGGACATGCCGTCGATGAGCTCGCGGCCGTCGGCAAGGCGGATGCGCACCCCGGCTGCCGACGCCACCGGAAAGACCGGCAGGGGATCGCGCATGGAGGTGTAGGGATGCCAGAGATGATTCCGGTCAAAACCGATCAGGCTGTCCTGGCGCTGCGTTTGCATGGGCCCTCAGGGATGGGGAACATTATGAGTTTCTGGAAAGCCGCTTTGCCTTTTCCTGCATAGCTGGTGTCTGTCCAGGAAGAGCCAACGACCTGAATAAGCGGACGGCGCCAGTGAAATATGGTTGTATTTTTGGACAATCTGCTTCTCATTATTCGTTATGTTCAGCACATAATCATCCATGCCCGCAGAGCGGGCACAACCAACGTGACACCGCAGAGCGGTGTCACGTTGGTTGTGGTGGCGCCCGGAGTTCAGGGGAGAACCTGGAGGGTGGTGGCTCTTGTTGCACCGCTCTGCGGTGCAACACTTCACCAGGCGCTCTGCGCCATTTGCGTAATGCTCCCGTTGTCAGTGGTCAGTAATTGCAAACTGCCAACTCGATACCTGAAAACTCAGACCGTCTTGTGTCCAGTTACCATGTAATATCTTGATATATCTGCACGTTACAAATAGTTTGTCCTGCCTGGTTAACGAGGTCTGACAGGACCGTTACCGGGGGAATCACCGGGTTTGTCCAACAAGCGGTGCAGATTGTGGCCCGCTTTGCCCACACAATCCAACCATATTCGTTAGCGCTTATTTCCTCTATAGATCTAGCAGCTTCGCACCATGAATAACCCTCATGATGAAAACGGAATTGCAGCTTATCTTGTATATAACGCGATATTTCTTGTGGGTAATTTGCCGATAATTTGTGCCAAAAAAGATGTTTTCCGGGATCAGGGCAAATCTTTCCGGCATGGTGTCAAGACTGTAGATTTTTTCTTCTAATTCATGAATAAATTTTTTTGCATTATTAATGCTGTCTTCGGCAATATAGAAAAAGATGTGCTCAAGGTCTGTCGTGGCATTGAATGTAATATTGACTTTATATTTCTTTGCCACGTTTGAACTCCTGGAAAAATTCTTTAGCTTCGGAAAACCTCCCTTCCCTGACATCTTCTTCTGCGGCTGCGAGTAGCTTTAACAGGTTAAATGCATGTGATATTTTTTCATATTCTTCGGCGTCAATCAATACGGCCTCGGCCTTTCCATTAACCGTTAAAATAACAGGACGCTTTGTTTTGTGAATTTGATCCAGAACGGAATTCGTGTTTCGTTTCAGATCAGTTATTGATTTGATGTCTTCGGTGATGCTAATCGGCATCTTTTCTCCTCATACCAAGTGATAGATTTTATATGATGCCATATTATACATTTTCATGAAGCGCTTTGCGAGTAGTATTTGATGCGATCAACGGTAACACATCATTGGATTGATAACTGATTATTTTTACGGAAAAATAAGTGTGCTCCGTCTCAGGTGCCCCGAATTTGTGCAGGCGTGCAGTGGGAGCATTATGCGCTTCTGGACAGGCCACAACTGTCCGCAGGGCGGGCACAATCAAAAATGGGCAAGAACCATTACGTGACACCGCAGAGCGGTGTCACGAGGTGGAGGACCAGCGGGGTTACGAGGTTGAGGTGGCGCCCGGAGTTCAGGGGAGAACCTGGGGGGTGCTCTTGTTGCACCGCTCTGCGGTGCAACACCTCACCAGGCGCTCTGCGCCATTTTGTATAATCCTCAGGGGATCGCCGGCTCGCTGGCCTGGAAACGGTAGCCGAGGGCGGCCAGGGCCTCCAGGTCCTCGTCAATGGAGGCGCCGGTCGTGGTCAGGTAGTTGCCGACAATGGCGCCGTTGGCACCCGCGGTGAAGCAGCGGTACTGGTCGGCCCCGAGCTGCTGCCGGCCGCCGGCGATGCGGATGACGATCTCCGGGTTGAGGAAGCGGAACAGGGCGATGGTGGTCAGGACCTCGGCCAGGGAGAGCAGCGGCAGGTCGGCCAGGGGCGTGCCCGGGATGGGGGTCAGGATGTTGATGGGGATCGAGTCCACGCCGAGCTCGCGCAGCTCCAAGGCCAGGTCGACGCGGTCGGCCATGGACTCGCCCATGCCGATGATGCCGCCGGAGCAGAGCGACATGCCGGCGGCGCGGGCATGGCGCAGGGTCTCCACCTTCTCCTCCCAGGTGTGGGTGGTGCAGATGCGGGGGAAGAAGCTGCGGCTGGTCTCCAGGTTGCAGTGGTAGCGGCTGACCCCCATGTTGCGGAGCCGATGGGCCTTGTCCGGGGTGAGAAACCCCATGGAGGCGCAGCTGCGCATGGCGGTGCGGGCCCTGATACGGCGGTACAGCTCCTGCAACCGGTCCAGGGTCGGGTCGTCCACCGAGTGGCCGCTGGTGACCAGGGACAGCCGGTGCACGCCGTGCCGGTCGTTGTCCAGGGCAATGGTCATGGCCTCGTCGGTGTCCACCAGGTCATAGACCGGGCTGCCGGTGCGGTAGCGGGCCGACTGGGCGCAGAAGCGGCAGTTCTCGGGACAGTTGCCGCTGCGGGCGTTGATGATGGAGCAGAGATGGAAGTCCCTGCCCTGGAAATGGACGCGGATGGTGTCGGCGGCGCGCCAGAGTTCCTCGGGCTCGGGCCAGGCGGCCAGGGCAAGGGCCGTGTCGCGATCCAGGCGCTGGCCGGCCAGGACCTTGTCCAGGGATGTGCTGATCAGGGATGGCATGCTGTCACCGGGAGGTTGGAGGGGAAAAACAGTGTGCCGCCAGGGGCGACGGCACGCTCAGCGGGCCAGGGAGCTGCGCTGCTCGGCCGGTTGTTCGCAGCGCGGTGTTGCCACCCGGGGCGGGCCCTCGACAATCATCTCGGCAATGGTCTTGCGGACCTTGGGAAACAGGTGGCGCCGCTCTCCCAGCAGCCGCGATTCCAGGCCGGCCAGGCGGCGGAAGAGCAGGGTCCGGTCCATGGCCGGCGCATCGACCTCGGTCTCGTATTTCTCGGTGACGATCTCCTGGCAGCGGAAACAGCCGGGAAAACGAAGGAGCTGGCCGTCCGGCCTGGTCAGGGTGGCCGGGATGCCGTGCATGCGGCAGATCAGCATCCGGTGCGAGTAGAGGACACAGAGGCCATCCTCGTTGAGGGGGCACATCAGGACCGGCCGTTCCTCGCGCTCCAGCAGTTCCCGGCTCCGGGCCACGTACTCCTTGGCCCGGGTCATAATCCGGTCGAGCAGGGCGTCGTCCAGCATGCGGATGCCTTCCCACAGGTAGGCCCACTCGCAGTAGGTGTAGTGAAGAAAGTAGGAGTCGCAGCAGTTGTCGGTGCACTTGCCGCAGGTGAGGCCGATCTGGTCGGCCACCTGGACATAGTCCTCCTGCAGGGCCTGGTATATCTCGGAGATTTCCCGGGAAAGCTCCGGGGGCAAGAAGATCTCTTTCATCAGTCGAATTACCGGTTATGGTGCTCTTCCTTGAAGTACTGGACCTGGTAGGTCTCCACGGCCAGCTCGCCGGTGCGCCAGAAGTCGTCGGGCAGACCGGCCTTGCGGCAGAGATGGGACAGGAAGACCTCGGGGACCGGCAACTGCTCCCAGACCTGCGGCAGGAAGGTGGCGCTGGCGCCGTTGGCCGCCCTGATGATCACGCCGTCGACGCGCGGCCGCAGCCGGCGGACGAGATCGTCGCCGTCCCCATAGGAGAGAGGCTGCGGCGGGGTCAGTACCGAGACCTCGATCTCCAGCTCCGGCACCTCGTCGGCCGAGACCATGGGGAAACGGTGGTCATGGAAGGCCGCGTTGATGGCGTTCCTGCGCACCCCTTCCACCAGGGGCTCGACCCCGACAAGGGAGCCGATACACCCCCGCAGCATGCCCCGCTTGTTGAGGGTGACAAAGACCCCGCGCCGCTGTTGCAGCGCCGGATCGGCAAGCTCTTCCGGTCGAACCGGGTCCGTGGGCGCAAGACCCACCTGTTCCTCGATGGTCTGCCTGGCCAGCCGTACCAGGACCTGGCCCTGTTCCTGTGTCAGCATCTCCTGTTCACCTCCTTCCGGGAGCGGCTGCCTGCGCATGGGCGGCAGGCAACCACAGGGTAGTTGCCGGCAGGGATCTTACCAGCAATGGAAATCCTCAGCTATAACTTATTCATTGTCCGGTGTTCCGGCAACGGTGGAAAGAGAAGGATGGACGCCATGAAAGACCTCTTCAGCCCGGCCCGGCGCCGGGTTCCAGGGACGGCAGGGTGCCGCTGGTCTCAAAGGGCACGGTCTGCTCGAACACGCTGCCGCCCAGGCGGACCTTGCCTGTCAGGGAATAGCGAATGTTCCCCGGCCCCTGGTTGCCGCCGCCCTGGATGGCCTGCAGGACCGTGGAGACCATGCCGACCATCGAGGCATAGAGCGGCACCGTGACCAGTGCGCTGCCATAGGCCGGGATGCGGTGGTGTTCGCCGCTCAGGCCCGTGGCAAAGGGACGGCCGTCGATCTTGAGATCACAGCTGATCCCCCGGATGTCAAGGGCCTCGTCGTTGGGGTTCATGATCCGCACCTGCACCAGGAAGACGGTCTCCAGGGCCTTGATCCCTCGGACCTGGATATCGGCCAGCGAGACCCTGGGCCGCTCGATGTGGTGCCGCATGCCGGCACAGCCGCCAAGGAGCGCGGGCAGGAAAATAAGGAGAAAAAACAGGGGCAGGGACAGGCGTTGCTGACGGGACATACAGTGTCTCCACGTATTTTCAAGCTGTTGGCCGATTGTAAACAGGCAGGGCCCATCTGTCAACGGCGCAACTCCCCGCCTTGACGACTCGGCCATTACCGGGTATCAATACAGCGACTGCGGAGGAGTGCCGGAGCGGCTGAACGGGACGGTCTCGAAAACCGTTGTGGGGGGAACTCCACCCAGGGTTCGAATCCCTGCTCCTCCGCCATTGCTGTCACCGGTTTCCCGGCGGCAGCTCTCCACGCCTGCCACCGATCCCCTGTCCCGCCTTTTCGTCGCTATGCCGGCGCCCTGCGCCCCCGGCCGTCAACCGCGGCCGTTGACAAACTGCCGGGTTATCTCGGCCACCCGCCTGCCATAGGCCTCTGCCGTCGCTATATCGCCCGCCGGTGGCGCTGCCGGCGGATCGACCTGGAAGCTGGCCGCCATGGGACCGACAAAGGAGCCTGCCCGGTTCAGTGCCCCGGGGCCCGGTCCCTCCGTGGTGTTCATGGACTCCGGCTCGTTGGCGGCCGGAAACATCGCCGTGCCGACGTAGATCATCCCCTGCTGCATGGCGATGACCACCAGCCCGAGCAGGGTATTGAGCTTGTCGCCGGAAAAAGAGCTCGAATTGGTGAAGGCGCCGGCGATCTTGTCCTTCCATGCCTGGGAGAACCACTTGACCACCGCGGCCTCCTGGAACTTCTTCATCTCGGCCGAGATGTTGCCCATGTAGGTCGGACAGCCGAAGATGATGCCGTCGGCCGCATCCAGCTCGTCGAGCCGCTCGGTGGCCTCGGCCGTGGTCAGCAGCACGGCGGTGACACCGTCCACCCCGGCGGCGCCGCGATGCACGGCCTCGGCCTGCAGCCTGGTGTGACCGTATCCGCTGTGATAGACTGTGACGATCCTTGTCATCATGCTGTCCTCCCGTGCATGGGTGAATGGGCCGCAACCGCCGGCCTGGAGCTCAGGGCCTGCGCCGGGGTGCGGATTCGAGTCCCCTGTTCCGGCAGGTGGCCGAGACAGGTGAGCCACTGCAACTCCTTGTGATTTCAACTCGTACTACCTTTGGCATGAAACCGCAAGCAGGGAGTGTCCGCCGGCCGGGCCGTGTCCTGCTTGCCCATCGCCGGGCAAGGGGGTATCCTGTTCGTGAAAAAGGGCGGCCGGCCGCAGGTGACACGGTGTCGGCGTGTCACCGGCTTGCGGTGGCGGCCAGGGTGGCGGCATGGAGGAGCGCATGCGGATCTCTGCCTGTGGCAGGAGCGATATCGGCCTGCGGCGCAGCAACAACGAGGATGCGTGGCTGGCTGACACGGAGAGCGGCCTTTTCCTGGTGGCCGATGGCATGGGGGGCGCCGCGGCCGGCGAGGTGGCCAGTGGTCTCTTTGTCCGGACCGCGGCCAGGGTGGTCGTCTCCGGTCCCCATCGTTCCGAGGCGCTGGCCGTGGCCTGTCTGCGACGGGTCTTTACCGAGGCCCGCCAGGCGATCCTCCGCCACGTTGCGCAGCACCCGGCCCATGCCGCCATGGGCTGCACCGCCGAACTGCTGCTCCTGCACAGGAGCGGCTTTGTCCTCGGCCATGTCGGCGACAGCCGGACCTACCTGCTCCGCGGCGGCAGGCTGCGGCTGCTTACCAGGGACCACACACTGGTCCAGCAGGAGGTGGACCAGGGGGTCGTCAGCCCGGCAGAGGCGCGGCATCACCTGATGCGCAACGTGCTGCTCCGCGCCGTGACCGCCAACGGTCCCGCGAACGAGGACATTATCCGGGGACAGTGCATGGCCGCTGACCTGTTTCTGCTCTGCAGCGACGGTTTTTCCGACATGGTGGATGACGCCCGGATCCTGGAACTGCTGGTCCGGCCGGCGCCGCTTGCGGAAAAAGCGGCGCGCTGCATCGATGCGGCCCGCCGGGCCGGCGGCGGGGACAACATCACCGTGGTCCTGGTTGCCGTGGAGTGAGGTAAACGTGTTCTTTCGACGATTTTCCAGGTTGTTGCGCACCGCGTATCCCCGGCGGCGGCCCGGCGGGCGGACAGGGAAAAATCCGGGGAGGGCACGGTTGTCAAGGGGGGCCGGATAGTGTATGTTTTTCGGTTAAAATACAGGCAGCCCCAGGCTGCCCTTTTCTTTTTTCCTGGCGAGAGGATGGTGGCATGAAGATACAACCGACCAAGAAGACAAAGTTTATTTTTATCACCGGCGGTGTGCTCTCCTCGCTTGGCAAGGGCCTTGCCGCTGCCGCCATCGGTTCCCTGCTCGAGAGCCGGGGCATGACCGTGACCTTTCAGAAGCTCGATCCCTATATCAATGTCGATCCCGGCACCATGAATCCCTTTCAGCACGGCGAGGTCTATGTCACCGACGACGGGGCCGAGACCGACCTGGATATGGGTCACTACGAGCGCTACACCAACGCGGTCATGGCCCAGATCAACAACTACACCTCGGGCCGCATCTACTACTCGGTGATCATGAAGGAGCGGCGCGGCGAGTACCTGGGCGGCACGGTCCAGGTCATTCCGCACATCACCGACGAGATCAAGCGGGCCGTGCTCCAGCTCGACGGCACCGTGGACGTGGCCATCATCGAGATCGGCGGCACCATCGGCGACATCGAGGGACTGCCCTTTGTCGAGGCCATCCGCCAGTTGCGCGGCGACCTGGGCCGCGAGTACACCCTGTTCATCCACCTGACGCTCGTGCCCTACATCAAGACCGCGGGCGAGGTCAAGACCAAGCCCACCCAGCACTCGGTCAAGGAACTGCTCGCCTCGGGCATCCAGCCCGACATCCTGATGTGCCGCACCGAGGTACCCCTGAACGCGGACCTGAAGAAGAAGATCGCCCTGTTCTGCAACGTGGAGCCGGAGTCGGTGATCACGGCCATTGACGTGGATTCCATCTACGAGGTGCCCCTGCGGCTGCACGAGGAGGGCGTGGACGACCGGATCCTGGAGAAACTGGGCATCTGGACCGGGGCGCCCCATATCCGGCCCTGGCAGGAACTGGTGCACAGGATAAAGAACCCGAAACACACGGTGACCATCGGTATTACCGGCAAGTACGTGGACCTCAAGGAGTCCTACAAGAGCCTGCACGAGGCCCTGGTGCACGGCGGCATTGCCAACGAGGCCCGGGTGGAGCTGAAGTACATCAGCGCCGACGAGCTGGAGAGCGGCGGTGGGATCGAGCAGCTCGAGGAGTGTGACGGCATCCTGGTGCCGGGCGGCTTCGGCAGCCGGGGCACCGAGGGCAAGATCCGGGCCATCACCCATGCGCGGGAGAACAGGGTGCCGTTCTTCGGCATCTGCCTGGGCATGCAGCTTGCTGTTGTCGAGTTTGCGCGTAATATCGCTAAAATGGAAGGTGCGCACTCCACCGAGCTCGATCCGGCGACCCCCTTCCCGGTCATCTACCTGATGAAGGAGTGGTTCGATTTCCGCACCGGCAAGACCGAGGTCAGGGACGAGAACTCGGACATGGGCGGTACCCTGCGCCTGGGCGCCTATCCCTGCCGCCTGGTCCCGGACACCCTGGCGGCCCGGGCCTATGGCCAGGAGGAGATCAGCGAGCGGCACCGGCACCGCTACGAGTTCAACAACGAGTTCCGCGAACGGCTCGAGGAGGCCGGCCTGGTGGTCTCCGGCACATCGCCCGACAAGACCCTGGTCGAGATCGTGGAGCTGGGCGACCATCCCTGGTTTCTCGGCTGCCAGTTCCATCCCGAGTTCAAGTCCAAGCCCATGAAGCCGCATCCCCTGTTTCGCGACTTTATCCGCGCCGCCCTGGAGGCCCGCCAGGCCGGGAAGGGCGGGGCATGATGCAGACCGTTGTCATCAACAACCGGTCCGCGCCCATCGAGGTGGGGCCGGGCCGGCCGCTCCTGCTCCTGGCCGGTCCCTGTGTGCTCGAGTCAGGCGAACTGGCCTGGGAGATCGCCCGCGAGATGAAGGCCATCGCCGGCCGCCTGGGGATCTCCTACGTCTTCAAGGCCTCCTTTGACAAGGCCAACCGCACCTCCCTGGACTCGTTTCGCGGGCCGGGCCTGGAAAAGGGACTGCGCCAGCTGGCGCGGGTGCGCAGCGAGGTGGGGGTGCCGGTGGTCTCGGACATCCACGAGGTGGGCCAGGTGGCAATGGCCGCCGACGTGCTCGACATCATCCAGATCCCGGCCTTTCTCTGCCGCCAGACCGACCTGCTGGTGGCGGTGGCCAAGTCGGGCCGGCCGGTGAACCTGAAAAAGGGGCAGTTCGTCTCGCCCTGGGACATGCGGCACGCGGTGAACAAGCTGCGGGCCGCCGGCTGCGACCGCATCCTGCTCACCGAGCGGGGCGCCAGTTTTGGGTACAACAACCTGGTGGTGGACATGCGCTCCCTGCCGGTGATGCGCTCCCTGGGCTGTCCCGTGGTCTACGACGCCACCCATTCCGTGCAGCTGCCCGGCGGCGGCGACGGCTGCTCCGGCGGCCAGCGCGAGTTCATCCCGCCACTGGCCCGGGCGGCCATGGCCGCGGGAATCGACGGCCTGTTCATGGAGGTGCATCCCGATCCGGATCACGCCCTCTGTGACGGGCCCAACTCCTGGCCCCTGGACCAGGTGGAGCCCCTGCTCAGGCAGCTTCTGGCCATCCGGTCCGCTGTGAGCGGGGAAGGGGACGATGAGTAGCTGCGGCATCTCCGGCCCGTCCGGAGCCGGCAATGGCCAGGGCTATCCCTCGGACTGCGAGCTGACAGCGGCCCTCAGGGAGCGGGCCCGGCAGCGGAACAGGCCCCTGGAGCGGAGCGAGGCCTGGCAGCGGGTCCTGCCCCGGGCCAGGCAGGTGCGGCTGCTCCTGCTCGACGTGGACGGCGTGCTCACGGACGGGACCATCGTCTATACCACCGATGGCGGCGAATCCAAGGGGTTCAACACCAGGGACGGCTTTGGCCTCCGTCTCCTCCAGGACAACGGCGTGGAGGCGGGGCTGATCACGGCCCGGGAATCAGAGGCGGTGCAGCGCCGCGCCGCCGACCTGGGGCTGGCCCATGTCTACCAGGGGTGCAGGGACAAGCTCGCGGTCTACGAGGAGATCCTGTCGGCAAGCGGCCTGCGGCCGCCGCAGACCGCCTACATGGGGGATGACTGGCTGGACCTGCCCCTGCTCGGCCGGGTCGGGCTGTCGCTTGCGCCGGCGGACGCGGTGGCCGAGGTGCGGGGCCGGGTCCACTACGTCACCGAACAGGGTGGCGGCCGCGGCGCGGTGCGCGAGGTCTGCGACCTGCTGCTCGAGGCGCGCGGTGCCCTGGCGTCCGCCCTGGCCCGCTATGACCGATGATGAAGAATCCGCGCAACCTGCTCTGGCTGATCCCGCTTCTTCTCTTTGTTTCCAGCCCGCTCTGGAAGCCGGCCCTGGTTGCCTTCCTGACGCCACGGGGTGACTTTGGCGCCAGCCTGTCCGGCAGCGGCGAGGGACAGGGCCAGAACTTCATCATGGACGCCATCACCATCACCCTGAACAGCAACGGCCGCAAGGAGTGGATCATCAAGGCCAAGCGGGCATTTACGGGCAGGACCGACCGGGAGCTGGGCATGATCGGCGTCGATGCCCTCTACATCGGCAGGGACCCCGGCAAACCCGTCCGCATATCCAGCAACCGCGGCACCTACTATCTCGATGAACGGCACCTGATCCTGATCGACTCCGTGGTGGTCAGGAAGCCTGCCACCCACGAGGTGCTCTATACCGATCTCCTTCACTACTACGACCAGACCAAGATGGTGGTCAGCCCGGTGGACGTGAAGATCGTGGGCAAGGGGTTCACCATCCGGGCCGGGCGGATGGACTATGACCTCTCCACGGACGCCTATGACTTCAGTGACGGCGTGATCGTGGATATCTGAGCACCTGTGCGCCCGGCGGTATCCTGCGGACGTGAGTGTCTCTTTTCATGGTTTGTTGGGGCTGTGACCCGGAAACCTGGTCCAGCCATGCTGGTTTTCCCTGAACGAGAAAAACGATATGCTGAAGATAAATGAAAACTACCTGAAACTGCAGGCCTCTTACCTTTTTTCCGATATTGCCCGCCGGGTTGCCGATTTCCAGGAAAAGAACCCGGACCGGGAGGTGATCAAGCTCGGCATCGGCGATGTGACCAGGGCCCTGCCCCGGGCCTGCGTGCAGGCCTTTCACCGGGCCGTGGACGAGATGGCCGATGATGCCACCTTTCGCGGTTATGGTCCCGAGCAGGGCTACGAGTTCCTGCGCCAGGCCATTGCCGAGCACGATTTCCAGGCCAGGGGCGCCGATATCTCGGCGGACGAGATCTTTGTCTCTGACGGCGCCAAGTGCGACACCGGCAATATCCAGGAGCTGTTTTCCATTGACGCCCGGGTCGCCATCCCGGACCCGGTCTACCCGGTCTACCTGGACACCAACGTCATGGCCGGCCGCACGGGCCCCTTTGTCGACGGCCGCTACCAGGGCATCGTCTACCTGGATTCCACCCGGGAGAACAACTATGTCCCGGCCCTGCCCGACGAGCCGGTGGACCTGATCTACCTCTGTTTTCCCAACAATCCCACCGGCTCCACCATCAGCCGTGAGCAGCTCAGGACCTGGGTCGACTTTGCCCGCGACCAGAAGGCGGTCATCCTCTTTGACGCCGCCTACGAGGCCTTTATCCGCGACGACTCCCTGCCGCACTCCATCTTCGAGATCGAGGGCGCCCGCGAGGTGGCCATCGAGTTCCGCAGCTTTTCCAAGAACGCCGGCTTCACCGGCACCCGCTGCGCCTATACCGTGGTGCCCAGGGAATGCGCGGCCTGGGACTCGGCCGGCAACCGCCAGCCCCTGCATCCCCTCTGGAACCGGCGCCACTGCACCAAGTTCAATGGTGTCTCCTACCCGGTGCAGCGGGCCGCCGAGGCGGTCTATTCCGAGGAAGGCCAGGCCCAGGTCCGCGAACTGACCGACGCCTACCTGCGCAACGCCGCCCATATCGCCGGTGCCATGAGGGATCTCGGCTACGAGCTGGTCGGGGGCGACAACTCACCCTACATCTGGATATGGGGCGATCGCGACTCCTGGGAGTTCTTTGACCTGCTCCTGGACCGGGCCGGCGTGGTCTGCACGCCCGGCGCCGGCTTCGGCAGGTGCGGCCAGGGCTACATCCGGCTCTCGGCCTTCAACTCGTATGACAACGTGGCCAGGGCCATGGAGCGCATCCGCGAGGCCCTGGCCTGAAGCGTCGGCCATATCGGCACGTCTCTTTTGCCACCCTGGCAAGGCGGCGTGTCATTTTGGCATGGACCAGGGGGCATCAACGGGCGGTTTTCTTGATTTTACTGCATATTTTTAATTGGCACGATCCGTGCAACATAAAAGGCAAAAGCGAATGCATCGCATGCTGATCATGCGAGACAGAACTTGAGCCCATATATGCAGGAGGTACCATCATGACCGCCAAGACCAACACCATCGCCAAGACCAAAACCAGTGAAAAGACCAACGTAGCTGTCCAGGCCGAAGTCTCCAGGGGCACCCTGGTCACCCTGGGCGTTACCGGCGCCATTGTCGGACTGTGGGCCCTTGCCAGCCTGGTTGCCGGCATGATCGCCGCCGGCGGACCCATTGCCCTGGCCAAGGCCTGGTTCAGCGCCGTAACCGGCATGTAAGCAGTTCACAACAACGCCACTCATTATCCTCCAAGGGCAGTTTCCCTCTGCCCCCTCCTCAGACGACAACGCCCGGCCACGAGAGTGACCGGGCGTTGCTGTTCCGGCGCGGCACCCGGAACCTGCGGTTGCCACTTTCAAGGTGCAGGAAACAGGTGCATCTCACTGGTGCGCCGCGATAAATTTTTTTATCTGCTCCAGGACCGCGTTGCGGATGGAATCTTTTTCCATCAGCAGCTCATGCCATCCCCCGGGAAAGTGGACCAGGGTGCAGTCCGGCGCCCGGCGGCAGAACTCCTCCTCCGCCTTCCGCCCCACCACCGTATCGTCATCCCCCTCCAGGACCAGGAGCGGCGTTTCCAGGTGCCCGGCCCCCTGCCGCGCCTCCTTCATTGCGACGAAAGAGTCCTCGAGCCACTGGAAGGTCGGGCTGCCCAGCTCGTCGCCGGGATATTGCCTGAGGATCCTCTTGTTGAGTTCAAAGCGGGCCCGGCTGTGGGTCAGCTCATTGCCGTCGAACTTCCTGGCCGGGTTGTAGGGATGACCACCGAAGACATACAGGTCACCGCCGCCCAGCCTTGTGATCACCGCGGTGAGGAACCTGGCGACCACCAGGGGGTACGGCGCGGTATTGATTCGCAGCATCGGCGAGCAGAGAATGATGCCGTTGAGGATGCCCGGGTTTTCCATGGCGTACAGAATGGCCACCGTGCCGCCCATGGAGTGGGACAGGATGAAAAGACGCCGGTGTCGTTTTGGCCTGACCACGGTCCGGATGAATTTTTCCAGGTCAGCGACATAATAGGTGAAACTGCGGGCATAGCCCTTCTGCCGGTCCTTGAGCATGCGGCCGGACAGTCCCTGGCCGCGCTGGTCATAGATGTAGAAGGACCACGGCATGTCCCTGAGGTCATAGAACAGTTCGGCGTACTTGAGGATGTACTCGGTGCGGCCGTCAACAATGACCACGGCCGCCTTTTCGCCGGCGATCTCCCGTTTCGCATAGTGGATGGGAACACCGAGCGCACCCCGCATGGTCCCCTGGGTGAAGTGGGTGGTGAAATAGGGCAGGATTGTCGAATCAAAGGCGGCCGCCAGCCGGTTCCCGGGAACGGCCAGGGCCAGGGCCGGAGCGAGCAGGAGCAGGATGATCGCCAGGCACAGGGATTTCCCCCGCGACTTCAGGCCATGGCCGGCCCGAAGAAGAACGAACCCGGCGATCTTCTCCGCCTGCCGTGAAGGATGCATCTTCCGCTCCTGTCCCGGTGGTGCCTGTGATCTTTTCCCGGCCGTACCCCGGCGATCCGGGGTGCGGGACATGCCGGGCCTCAGCCAAGCAGGCCAAGGGCGTTTTCCCTGACGATTCCCCGGTACAACTCTTCGTCCAGGCCGAGACGACCCAGCATCTTCAGGGTGGTGGCCTGGTCGGCCCAGGGCGAGTCGGAGCCGAACAGGACATAGCCCGGCGGATGCGACTCGATCATGTCGCGCAGCCGGATCTGGTCGAGAAAGTCCAGGGAAAAGGAGAGCTCCATGTAGACGGGGAGCCCGGTCAGGGTGCGGCGGACCTCGTCCCACATGTTCCAGCCGCCGAGGTGGGTGGTGACGAGCCGCAGGGTCGGCAGCCGCCTGGCCAGGTTGAGGATGCGCTGCGGCGCGGCCCGGTCATCGGGGGGAAAGCCGATGTCCAGGCCCGTGTGCACGACCAGCAGCAGGCCGTGGTCGGCAACGGCCCGGTAGAGGGGATCCAGGTCAGGGTCATCAAGAAAGAAGTCCTGGTAATAGGGATGGAGCTTGATGCCCTTGAAGCCCAGCTCGGCGATGCGGTGGATATGCTCGGTACACCCGGGGTCGGCGGGATGGACCGAGGGGAAGGGGATGATGCGCGGCGAACGGATCGCCCGCGACCAGTCCAGGATGGGCCGGAACTGTTCCGGCCGGGTGGCGATGGAGCAGATGACGCTTTTCTCGATGCCGGCCCGGTCCATGGAGGCGAGCAGGTCGCTGACAGTGCCGTCCAGGTAGGCCTTGACATTGCCCTTCTCCTCCAGGGCCGGTATGGCGCTGGCCGCCACCTGGTCGGGAAAGGCGTGGGTGTGGAAGTCGATGCAGCCGTGTGTCGTGTTCATGGTCCCAGGAGGTAGAGCCCTGCCTGCAGGGCGAGAAGTCCGTAGAGCCCGGCCATGACGTCGTCGAGCATGATGCCCAGGCCGCCGTGGATGTGCCGGTCCAGCCAGCCCACGGGGAAGGGTTTGAGGATGTCAAAAAAACGGAAGAGGGCAAATCCCGCCACAACGACCGGCAGCTGCAGGGGGGCAGCCGTGAGCACGATGAGCTGCCCCACGATCTCGTCAATGACCACCAGGCCGGGATCTGGGCGGTCAACGATCTTTTCCGCCGCCCCGGCCGCGATGACGCCCATGACCAGCAGGGCCAGGACCACTGCCAGGTAGGCGGCTAACCTGAGCCGGCCCAGGGCCAGCCAGAGCAGGACCCCGACCAGGGAACCCCAGGTGCCGGGCGCCTTGGGCAGGTAGCCGCTGCCGCCGCCGGTGGCTATGAACATGTAGAACCGGTCCATGCGCTCAGGATCCTTCCGGTTGCCGGCAGACCTGGCGGTAGATCCTGGCCAGGGGAATGCCGTGTTGGCGGGCAAGCTGCCGGCAGTCCTCGTATTCCGGGGTCAGGACCGGCCCGGCCGGGGTGTCGATCCTCTTGGCCCGCACCGATCCCCAGGGCGTCTCGACGCGCACCTCCCGCCTGGGCAGGGTCATGCGCTGCATGCGGTGGAAACGCAGGCCGATGGCGCTGGTCTCCGTGAACACGATCTCCCGCAGGCCGATGCTGTGGGCGGGATCGCAGATCACCCGCAGCAGGAAGCCGGGCCGCCCTTTCTTCATCTGCATGGGGACCAGGCTCACGTCCAGGGCGCCGGCGGCCATGAGACGCTCTGCCACGTGCGGCCATACTTCGGGGTTCCAGTCATCGAGATGGGTCTCCATCACCTCCACCTCCTGGCTCTCGGCGGCCGGAAAGCCGGTGCCGATCATGAGGCGCAGCAGGTTGGGACGAAGGTCCGACCGCTGCATCCGGCCCGCCCCGTAGCCGGTTCGTTCCAGGACCATGGGGGGCAGGGGGCCGAACTCCGCGGCCAGTTCCCGGACAATGGCGGCCCCGGTGGGGGTGACCAGTTCCTGCGCCAGTTCGTCCCCCTGGACCGGCACACCCGCGAGCAGCTCACAGACCGCCGGCGCCGGCAGGGGCAGTTCGCCGTGCGCGCAGCGCACGTGGCCCCGCGGCATGGGCAGGGGCGAGCAGGCAAGATGGTCGATGCCGAGATGGCACAGCCCGGTCACCGCGCCGACCACGTCCACCAGGGCATCCATGGCCCCGGTCTCGTGGAAATGCACCTCCTCGACACCGGTGCCGTGCACCGCGGCCTCGGCCTCGGCCAGGCGGCGGAAGACGGCCCCGGCCCGTCGCCGTACCGGTTCGGGCAGCCGGCTCTGCGCCAGGATCTCCTCGATCTGGCGCAGGTGGCGGTGCGGCTGCTCCCGGTCGGCTTCCACCGTGACCCGCACCGCGGCCAGGCCGCTGATTGTTTCATGTGAAACACGGATCCGGCAGCCGCCTGTTCCCAGGTCCGCCAGGCAGCGGTGCAGCGCCGCCTCGGGCAGGCCGGCGGCCAGCAGGGCGCCGAGGAGCATGTCGCCGGAGATGCCGGAGAAGCAGTCCAGGTAGCCGATCTTCATCCGTCGAATCGGTCGCCGGCATGGATGTGGCCGCCGCAGAGACAGGCCTGGACATCCATCCGCTTTTTTCCCTCGACCTGGATCTCGCGGACCAGGAGATGGTCCCGGCCGGTGGCGATGAGCAGGCCCTGGCGGTCGGCCCGGCAGATGGTGCCCGGCGGTTCGCTGACCTCGCCCCTGACCACGGCCGGGCTGAAGAGGCGCAGTCGCCTGCCCTCCAGGAAGGTGTAGGCAGACGGCCAGGGATCCAGGCCCCGGATCAGGCAGTGCAGGGACCAGGCATCGCGGCTCCAGTCGAGGCGGCCCTGCTCCTTGGTCAGCATGGGGGCCTCGGTGGCCAGGGTGTCATCCTGGGGTATGGGGGTGAGCCGACCCTCCTTGAGCAGGGCAATGGCCTTGACCAGGGCCTCGCCGCCCAGCCGGGCCAGCCTGGCAAACAGGGTGCCGGCGGTGTCGTCCTCGCCGATGGGGGTCTTCACCGGCAGCAGGATGTCGCCGGTGTCCATGCCCTCGTCCATCTGCATGATGGTGACCCCGGTCTCGGTCTCGCCGTTGATCACCGCCCACTGGATGGGTGCCGCGCCCCGGTATTTCGGCAGCAGGGAGCCGTGCACGTTGATGGTGCCCATGGGCGGCAGGTTGAGCAGGGAGCCGGGCAGGATCCTGCCGTAGGCCGCGACCACGATCAGGTCCGGCCGCAGCTCCCGCACGGTGTCGTGAAACTCGTCGGTGCGGATGGAGGAGGGCTGGAGGACAGGGATCCCGGCCGCCTCGGCACAGCGCCTGACCGGCGGCGGCGTCAGCTTCCTGCCCCGGCCCCTGGGCCGGTCCGGCTGGCAGACCGCGGCCACCACCTGGTCCGGGCCGTCGATGAGGGCCTGCAGGGAAGGCACCGCAAAGTCGGGCGTGCCCATGAAGAGGATCCGCAGGGGGGAGGTCATTTTTTCTGCCTCAGGATCTTTTTCAGCTTCTTCTTGTAGAGGCTCAGCTTGAGCCGGCTGATCCGGTCGATGAACAGGGTGCCGTTCAGGTGGTCCACCTCGTGCTGGATGATGCGGGCGAACCGGTCCTCGGCGATAAATTCCATCTCCTTGCCATCCAGGTCCTGGGCCGTGACCTTGATCTTCCTGAACCGCTTGACCTTGGCCTGGTACTCGATGACGCTGAGGCATCCCTCCTCGTCGATCTCGCTGCCCTCGCCCTCGGAGAGGACCGGGTTGACCAGGGGGATGAATTTTTTTTCATCCTTTTCCCTGGAGACATCCACCACCACGATCTGCACGGGCAGGCCGATCTGGTTGGCTGCCAGGCCCACGCCGGGCGCGTTGTACATGGTCTCGCCCATGTCACTGGCCAGTTTTTTCAGTTCGTCGTCGAACGTGGTTATCTTTTTAGCCTTTTCCCGCAGCACCGGGTGGGGATAGGTGATGATTTTCTTGATTGCCATGATCTTGTGTACATCGAAAAGACAGAGCCAGGCGTCGGACGCCGGCAGGGTGGGGGAAGGGCTCCTGCCCGCTGGCTGGATGTCAGAATTCAGGTTCTTTTCCTGTAGAGATAATCATTGCCCTTCATACTGTAAACAGCGGCAGGACGCCAGTCAAAAAAAGGGCGGGCCGCGGCCGGCGCTCCGGGCACCATGCCCTGCACGGTCCTCCGGGCGCAGCCGCAGTGCCCCTGGCCCCTCACGCCGCCGTGGCCGCAGGGGCGGAGAGCAAAAAAGCAGCCATGGCGCCATTGTTTTCCTCTGCGGATTTGTGTAGGATTCGCTGCCGTCGGAACAATATGGAGGCGTATGTGAAAAAAGACGATCTGCAACAGGGCCGGGAGCTGCTGGCCAAGCCGGTGCTGCCCCTGGTCTCCATGGTCCAGTTTCTCTTCCTCACCGGCCCCTTTGCCACCGTGGCCGAGGTGATCGACGAGCTGCCCGAGCCCATCGAGACCGGCTATGCCGTCTATGAGCAGCCCCGGCGGCAGCTCGGCCGCTACCTGGCGCTGCTGCGTCCCCTGGAGGAGGTGAAGCGCGGGATCCCGCCATCCTGCCGGGTGGTGGACGAGGAGGGCGCGGACCTGGACGGGATGACCGTTGCCACCGCCCTGGTCCTGCAGCAGGTCCTGGCCGCGGAGCTGGAGGAGATCAACAGCCTGCTCTGCGCGCCCTGCGGCTGCACCCTGTGCTGTATCGGCCCGGACAGCACCATGGTCCAGGAATTTTTCGAGATCCCCCTCCAGGAGCAGGAGACCGCTCTCTTCCCCGCTGCCCCGCGGTTCGCGTCGGCAGAGCTTGCCCGGCACAGGGCCATGGACGAGGAGGCGCCCCGGGTGGATGGCCGCCCGTTTTACGCGATGCAGGAGAGCGGCCTGTTCCGCTGGCAGAACGGCTGGAGCCTGATCCTGCCGCGTGCAACCCGCTGCCCCAACCTGGAGGAGTCCGGCCGCTGCCGGGTCTACGCGGACCGGCCTGCGGTCTGCCGGCGGCCGCAGATCTTTCCCTATGTGCTCGAGCCCCTGGAGGGTGGCGCGGAAGGGGAGGCCGGGCAGAGGCTGCGCCGGGCCCTGCTCGCCGTTGTCGACTGCCCCTACGTGGAGGCCCTGCGGGACGAGATCGCCGCCTACGGCGCGGCCTGCGAACTGGATGTGATCTTCAGACAGAACAAATCATGAACATGACCGCTGTGATATCTATTCTGCTCTCCTACCTGGTGGGCGCCATTCCCTTTGGCCTGCTTCTCTCCCGTGGCAGTGGTGTCGATATCCGGAGGCAGGGCAGCGGCAATATCGGGGCCACCAACGTGGCCCGGCTCCTGGGCCGGAAACTCGGTATTCTTACCCTCATTCTCGATGTCCTCAAGGGATTTGTGCCCATCTGGCTGGCCGGCCACTTTATCGCTCCCGGCCCGCAGCACAACCTGGTGGTGGCCCTCTGCGGCGGCGCCACGGTGATCGGCCACATGTTCCCGGTCTATCTCGGCTTCCGGGGTGGCAAGGGGGTGGCCACCGGCCTGGGCGTCTTTCTCTTTCTCGAGCCCCTGGCCGTGCTCTACAGCCTGCTGGTCTTCGTGACCGCGGTTGTCCTGTCCGGCTTTGTCTCCCTGGGTTCGCTGCTGGCGTCCTTCAGCTTCCCGCTCTGGCTGTTTCTGTTGGGCGCGCCCGCCTGGACCCTGTGGCTGGCCGCTTTCGTGGTCCTGATGATCTGGATCAAGCACCATGAGAACATCCGACGGCTTCTGGCCGGAACGGAAAAGAGCTGGAAAAAGAAGAACCGGGAGGGCGCGTGAACCGGAAAGAATGGGACGCCCTTGACAGGGCGCGCCGGCTGCTCGGCCTGGGCGACCACGCGACCCTGGGCGAGATGAAGCGGGCCTACCACCGGCTGAGCAAGAAGTACCATCCTGACACGGCCGCCGGCAATGAGGGCGACAGCGAGCGCATGTACCAGCTCACCGAGGCCTATGACCTCCTGATGCGCTATTGCCGCGACTACCGTTTTCCCCTGGTCCCGGAGGAGGGCGACATCTACGACGCCGAGGACTGGTGGATGGACCGCTTCGGCCAGGATCCCCTCTGGAGCAGGAAGCGCAAAACCCGGCGGAGGTGAGGTGGCGTGGTGACTGGTGGCATGCAAAGCGCGCTTACGCAAACCACGTCCAGAACATCACGCCGGTGAGGGCCAGGGTCACCAGGAGGGCGAACAGTGCAAAGATATTTTCAAAGCGCGATGCCGTAAAGTCCCCCATCACGGCGCGGTTGTTGGAGATCAGCAGGCCAATGGCGATGAGCACGGGGATCAGCATGCCGTCGAGTACCTGGGAATAGTAGAGGGCGTCCACCACGCTGATATCCGGGGCCATGTTGGTGGCGGCTCCCACGAACATCGCCCCCACGAAAACGATGTAGAACCCCTTGGCATCGCTGACCCTGGTATCCATGCCCTCGCGCCAGCCAAAGGTGTCGGCAACGGCATAGGCGGTGGAACCGGCCAGGACCGGGACCGCCAGCAGGCCCGACACGATGATTCCCAGGGCAAAGAGGGCAAAGGCGTATTCCCCGGCAACAGGACGCAGGGTCCTGGCCAGGATGCTCACGTCCTGCAGGTCGTGGCCGCTGCCATGCAGGACCGCGGCGCCGGTGATGATCATGGCATAGGCGAGCAGGTTGGACCAGATCATGCCCACCACGGTATCGATGCCCACTTCGTCGGCCTGGACAACGCTCTTTTTTTCTTCCCGCTCCTCGGAGGCCTGCCAGAACATCAGGTAGGGGGAGATGGTGGTGCCCAGCATCCCGAGGGCGGCGACTATCCAGGCGTTATCGATATGGAGCTTGGGGATGAGGGTGTTGCTGAGCACCTGCAGAAGCGAGGGCCTGGCCAGTATGGCCGAGATGATATAGACCACCAGGATCGCTGTCAGGCCGATCAGCACCCTCTTGATGGTGCGGTACCTGCCAAAGATGATCAGCCAGGCGATCAGGGCGGTGATGGCGATGAGGAGGTAGACGGCCTCGAAGCCGGTGATGATCTCCAGTATGGCGGCGATGGCGTTGAGATCGGCGCCGATGGTGAGGATGTTGGCCAGGGCCAGGGTCGAGACCATCAGGATCGTCAGTTTCCTGGAGTAGAAGGCCGTGGTGATCTCGGGAAGGCTTTTGCCCGTGATGATGGCGATGCGCGCCGCCATGTTCTGGATGGCGATCATCATGGGCGTCGAGAGCAGCAGGAGCCAGAGCTGGGAGTATCCGGTGCTCGCGCCCACAACGCTGTAGGTGACGATCCCGGCCGGGTCGTCGCCGGCGCCGCCGGTGATGAAACCGGGGCCCAGCTTTTTTACCCGTTCGCGGTTTCGCCTGATATCCTCCCGGATCCTGGTTTTCAGGGATCTCCCGACAGCGCTGTATGTCCGCATTCTGCTCTCCCTGCTGCTGTTGCCGTTCAAGGCCGTTGTCCCCGGCGTGGGGGCTGGAGGAGTCGGCCCGCTGCCGGGCGGGAACTCGTGGGATGCAGGGGATATACTCCCTGCGCCGGTTGCTGGCAAGCGGTGAGAGCGCAAACCGGGTTTTTTCGCCTGGAGGGGCCCGGGTGGCGGCAGGAAGAGCGCGGGCGCTGACCACGTGTTGACGTCACGGGCCGGCGCGGTACGGGCCGGGGGTGCCGCCGGGGATGCTGCTCTGCGCGGGATCCGGAGACTGCCGCGCGGGCCGGTCAGGGGCCGGGAAGGCTCAGGAAGGCTGTTCTTTTTTGGACCGGCCGGCGAATTTTCTGGCTATGGCGTCGTAGCTGGCGCAGTATTCCCGCACCAGGGCCATTCTTGCCCGCGGCTGCAGCCGCCAGTAGCAGGGACTGAGCATGAGAATGCGGATCGCCTGTTGCAGTGTCATCGTTTTTCCCTCCCTGGTCAACGATTCCGAGCTTTTTTTTCATTTCGCCCCCTGTTCCATGGGGTTCCTGTGTTTCTTATCGGCACCTTTTCCGGGAATCTTTCCTGAAGAGCACAATTATTTCGAAACGCCTGCCCACTGGAGCCGGGGGACGGCGGTATCCCATCACCGGTTGCGGCCGTGGACCGCAATCCGGTCCAGCTATGCCGGTTTCTCCTTGACATTTGTTCATGTTTTTAATTATTAGAGTATCTAACTATTTTAATTTCTAACGAGTGAGGGAGCGGTGGATCAGCAGGCCATGGAGTATGCCCGGTATATCTTCGGGGTGGGCAAGAAGCTGCGGCGGCATGTCTTTACCCGCATGGCGCGCCTGCGCGCGGACTGCAGTGATTGCGTGATCCACGATCTTTCGGTGGCCCAGCTGGACCTGCTCATGTCGGTCCGCGGCCAGGGCGAGGTCTCCCTGAGCGGCCTGGCCGCCCTGCTGGGGGTCTCGCCGCCCTCGGCCTCGGTGATGGTGGAAAAACTCGTCGAGCGGGGCCTGCTCATCCGGGAACGGTCCACAACGGACCGGCGCAAGGTCATGATCCGTGTCTCGCCCGGCGAGAGCGAGCGGCTGGACCGGATCGAGCAGCAGGTTCTGGCCACCTTTGTCGAGCTGGTGGAGGAGGTGGGCATGGAGACCGCGGCCCGCTGGGCCGAGGTCCTGCGCCAGGTGGAACAGGTACTGCGCCGCTGCGAGGAGGGGGAACGGGGCCGGCAAAAGGGGGAGCAGCCGTGAACAACGGGAAAAAGCGCGCCACGCCGACGGTGGCCCTCAGGTTGCTGCTCTGCGTGGTGATCCTGGCCGCCGGCGTGGGCGGCTTTGTCGTGCTGAAGAAGATGAAAAGGCCGCCCCGCCGCACCGAGGTCCGGGAACATCCCCTGGCGGTGCGGGTCGTGCGGGTGCAGCCGCGTTCCGTGGCCGTGACGGTGCAGGGCTATGGCCAGGTCCGTTCCCGCACCGTGGTGCCTCTTTCGGCCGAGGTCTCGGGCAGGATCACCTTTATCCACGACCGGCTCGAGGCAGGCGACGTGGTGAACCGGGGCGAGGTCCTGCTGCGCATCGATGAGCGCGACTACAGGATCGAGTACGCCTCTGCCCGCGACAGGCTGGCAATCCTTCGCAAGGACAGGGCCCTGGCCGAGCACGAGTTCCGGCGGGTCCAGTCCCTCTACCAGGGGAAGAAGGTGGGCACGCTGTCGGCCGTGGAAAAGGCCGAGTCGGCCCTGAACTCGGTTGCCGACCGCATCCGGCAGCTGGAAAAGACCATGCAGCTGGCCGAGCTCAAGCTGCAGCGCTGCGTCATCCGGGCGCCCTTCACCTGCCGCGTGACCGGCATTGACGTGGAGAAGGACGAGTATGTCACCCCGGGCCGCAAGCTGCTGACTCTCACCGATGACACCGACCTCGAGGTGAAGGTTTCCCTGGACAGCCGGGACGCCGTGGACCTGCTCCGCTACCGGGCCGGCGGCACGGCGGCGCGGGGCTGGTTCGAGGTCGTGGAGCCGGTGCAGTGCCGGGTCACCTGGACCGAGGACAGGACGATCAGCGGTTCCGGCACCCTGGATCGCGTCATCCGTTTTGATCCCGAGACCAGGACCGTGTTTGTCGCCGTGCGCCTGCAGCCGGACAGGAGGGGTTCCTTTCCCCTGGTGGACGGGATGTTCTGCGAGGTCGATATCCCCGGCCGCACCCTGGAGCGGGTCTATGTCCTGCCCCGGGAGGCGGTGAGCTTCGAGAACACGGTCTACCTGGTACAGGACAACCGCCTCCACACCAGGAAGGTGCAGGTGGCGAGGGTGGAAAAGGGGCGGGCCATCATCTCCTCCGGCCTTGCACCCGGCGACACCGTGATCACCACCCGGTTGGAAAATCCCCTGGAAAACTCCCTGGTCCGGGTGATCGGGGCCGAGCGGGACGGGAAATGAAAAAGCTCCTTGCCGCCTTTGCCGGAAACACGGTGTTCGCCAACATCGTGCTGCTCATGATCTTCATGGGTGGCGGCCTGGCCCTGACCAGCATGCTGCGCGAGAGCTTTCCCCAGTTCTCCACCGACATGATCTCCATCTCGGTGGCCTACCCCGGCGCAGACCCCGAGGAGGTGGAAGAGGGCATCACCCTGAAGATCGAGGACGCCCTGGAGGGCGTGCAGGGGATCAAGGAGTACACCACCAAGTCGGCGGAAAACGTGGCCACCGCCACCATCGAGGTCCAGAACGGCTACGACGTGGGGCATGTCCTGGACGATGTCAAGGCCAGGGTGGACGCCATCTCCACCTTTCCGCCGGACGCGGAAAAGCCGGTGATCACCGAGGTGCTGATGCGGCACGCGGTCAAGATGCTGGCCCTTTCCGGAAGGATCGGTGAAAAGCAGCTCAAGTCCTGGGCAGAGTCCACCCGGGACGATATCCGGCAGTTGCCCGGTATTTCGCAGGTGGAGGTGTTCGGCTGCAGGGACTACGAGATATCGGTGGAGGTCTCTGAGCAGCGGCTGCGCGAGTATGGCATCAGTTTTGCCCAGGTGGCCCGGGCCATTCGCAGGTCCAGCCTCAACCTGCACGGCGGCATCATCCGCACCAGCGGCGAGGAGATCCGGGTTCGAACCGTGGGCCGCAAGTACACGGGCGAGGAACTGGCGCAGGTGGTGGTCCTGGCCTCGCCATCCGGGGAACTGGTCCGCCTGGGCCGCCTGGCCACGATCCGCGACGGCTTCACCGAGGACCCGGTGGCCGCCACCATCGACGGCGTGCCCTCGGTCTTTGTCATGGTCTTCCGGACCTCGGAAGAGGATGCCCTCAGGATCTCCAACGAGGTGGACCGCTACGTCCAGGCCAGGCAGAAGACCCTGCCGCCGGGCCTGAAGATGGTCGATTTCTACGACTCCACCCGCGTCCTGCGCGCCCGCATCGACCTGCTGACCAGGAATGGCGCCATGGGCATGATCCTGGTCTTTTTCCTGCTCTGGCTCTTTCTCGACCTGCGCCTCTCCTTCTGGGGCGGCCTCGGTATACCCATCGCCTTTGCCGGCGGCCTGTTCGTGCTCTGGACCATGGGGGCCACCATCAACATGGTCTCGCTCTTCGGCTTCATCATGGTGCTGGGTATCGTGGTCGATGACGCCATCGTGGTGGGCGAGTCCATCTACGTGCACCGGCGCATGGGCAAGCCGCCGCTCATGGCTGCCGTGGACGGTGTCCGGGAGGTGGGCATGCCGGTGATCGCCTCGGTGATCACCACCGTGGTCGCCTTCATCCCCCTTGCCTTTGTCGGCGGCATCATGGGCAAGTTCATCGCCATCCTGCCCACGGTGGTCATCTCCTGCCTGCTCATCTCCCTGCTCGAGTGCCTGTTCCTGCTGCCGGCCCACCTCAGCCACCTGCCGGACCTGAACCGGCCGCGGCTCTACCGCAATCCGCTCCTGCGCCTGGTCACCGGCCTGCAGCGGGCAACGCAGCAAGGCATGGAGCGGTTCGTGGCCGGCCCCTATGCCCGTTTCCTGGACCGGGTGCTGCGATGGCGCTACGTCTCCCTCTGCACGGCCATTGCGGTGCTCCTGCTCTCCCTGGGCCTGGTGCGGGGCGGCCTGGTCAAGTTCCAGGTCTTTCCCAAGATCGACGGCTACGTGATCACCTCCACGGTGGAGTTTCCCGAGGGCACCCCGCCCGCGGTGACTAGGAAGGCCCTGGCCCGCATCGAGGCCGCCTTCGAGCGGGTGGCGGCCCGCACCCCCACCAGGAGCGGCCGGCCCATGATCCGGCACCGGCTCGTCCTCCTGGGCCAGAACCTCTCCGGCACCATGGGCCGCACCGGGCCCAACCTGGGCTCGGTGCAGATCATCCTGCTCGACTCGGCCGAGCGCGGCGTCCACTCCAATGACCTGCTCTTTGCCTGGGAAAAGGAGGTGGGACCCATTGCCGGCGCCAGGTCGCTCACCTTCGAGGGCCTCTCGGCCGGTCCCGCCGGCGCGGATATCGAGGTCTGGCTGCAGGGCAGGAAGATGGAGGAACTGCTGGCCGCCTCCCGTGAACTGGAAGACAGGCTCAGGACCTTTGCCGGGGTCTTCCAGGTGCGCTCGGACTACAGCCCGGGCAAGAACGAGCTGCGGCTGCGCCTCAAGCCGGAGGCCCGTACCCTGGGCCTGACCGTGGAGGACCTGGCCCGCCAGGTCAACGCGGCCCTGTTCGGCGACGAGGCCTTCCGGGTGCAGCGCGGCCGGGACAACATCCGGGTCAAGGTCCGTTTCACCAGGGGGGAGCGTGCCAGTCTCTCCGACTTTGAGCAGATGCGGCTGCGCACGCCCGACGGCCACGAGGTACCGCTGCTGTCAGTGGCCGATATCACCCCTGGCCCCGGCTACTCCACCATCACCCGAACCAATGGCCTGCGCCGCATCGCGGTGACCGCCGAGGTCGATCCCCGCCAGGCCAATGCGGGCGAGATCTTCGCCGAGCTGAGGTCCCGTTTCTTTCCCGATCTCAAGGCGCGTTATCCCGGCCTGCTGGTCGCCCTGCAGGGCTCGAAGAAGAACATGCGGGAGTCGATAGCCAGCCTGAAGACGGGCTTCCCCCTGGCCGTGGTCGCGATCTTCGTGATCATCGCCACGGTCTTCCGCTCCTATGTCCAGCCCCTGGTGATCCTGGTCACCATACCCTTTGGCATCATCGGCGCGGTCATCGGCCACCTGCTGCTCGGCTACAGCCTGTCCATGATGTCCATGTTCGGCATGGTGGCCCTGACCGGCGTGGTGGTCAACGACGCCATCGTGCTCATCGAACGGGTCAACGAGAACCTGGCCGGGGGCATGGACCTGTTCACCGCGGTCAGGGAGGGGGGCGTGCGCCGGTTCCGGGCCATCTTCCTGACCTCGATCTCCACTGTCGGCGGCCTGGCGCCCCTGATCATGGAGACCGACATGCAGGCCCGGTTCCTGATTCCCATGGCCCTGTCGCTGGCGGCGGGCGTCGCCTTTGCCACCGTGCTCACCCTGCTGCTCATCCCCAGCCTGCTGGTGATCGTCAATGACCTGCGCCGGGCCCTGGCCCGCCTGGCCACCGGCGCCTGGCCGGCCAGGGAGGATGTGGAGCCGGCCTCGCTCCGGCGCCGGGACCGGATGCAAGGTTAGGGGTTGGGAAAATCAACAGAACGTAGTAACAGTAGCGGTCAGGGCGCCAGAGCGGTTTAACCGAAAACAGACGCCAGAGGCATTACGGAGGAGTCCCATGAAGTACTGCATCACGGTCCTGCTGCTCATCTGCTGCACGATTGCCACTGCCCGGGCCGGGGACGAGGCCAGGGTGTCGCCGCCGGACCTCGCCTCGGTCAGGGAACTGGACCTGGAGACCGCCCAGCGCATGGCCCTGCAGAGCAACCCGGACATGGCCGCGGCCCAGGCCAGGATCGAGCAGGCCCGCGCCCGGGTGCGCCAGGCCGTTGCCGCCTGGTGGCCGAGTATCGACCTGAGCGCCACCGGCAGCCGGGTGCGCCGCTCGGACAGCGCCTATGCCGTGGCCCAGTTTTTTCCCTCCATCTCCGGCCAGTCGACGGATCGCATCTATGACCAGAGCGCGGCCAGCCTGCAGGCGACCTGGGTCCTGTTTGACGGCTTCTACCGCTCCTTCAGCCAGCAGCAGGCCGAGTTCGGGGAAAAGAGCCAGGAGGCCGCCCGCCTGGACGCGCAGCGACAGCTCGTCTCCGCGGTGGCCGAGGCCTTTTTCAATGCCCAGCTGGCCCAGACCAAGGTCGATATCGCCCGGGCCGATGAAAAGTTCTACCTCCGGCAGCTGGAGGATGCGCAGAACCGTTACGATGTCGGGGCCGGGGCCTGGGGCGATGTGCTCAATATCAAGGTCCAGCTCAACTCGGCCCGGACGGCCCTGATGCTGGGCAAGAGGGAGTTCGAGGCAGCCGGCTACGGCCTGGCGGGCCTGCTCGGCATTCCGGACGCGGTCCTGCCCGCGAACGTGAAACTGGCGCCCCTGGACAAGGACTTCGATGCCAGGGATCCGCACGTGGACGCCGATGCCCTGATCAAGCTCGCCCTGCAGACCCGGCCCGACGTGCGCAGGGTCGAGATGCAGCTCAGGGCGGCCGAGGCGGCCACCGGCGAGGCCCGGGCATCATTCTACCCGAGGATCCAGCTTGCCGGCGTCTACAACGGCACCCGGCAGGGCGATTTCACCCTGAGCGGCGAGGACTTCGGCGACACGATCTCCCTGAACGTGGCCTGGAACCTCTTTTCCGGCGGCGCCGACCGGGCGCGGCTCTTCGAGGCAAAGCAGAAGAGGCGGGAGGCCGTCTACACCATGGACAGCCTGCGCAACCAGGTCGCCTCCCAGGTCCGCCAGGCCCTGGCCCATCTGGCCGCGGCCCGGGAGCAGGTGGTGCTGCAGCGGCAGAGCGTGACCCTGGTCGAGGAGAACAGGGACCTTGCCAAGAACGAGTACGAGGCCGGCGAGACCTCCCTGGTCCGTCTCAACGAGGCCCAGCGCGACCTGACCACCACCTACGGCCGCCTGGCCCAGGCCCTGGTCTCCTACCACCTCGCCCGCCAGCGGCTGCTGGCGGCCACGGGTCAGAACCTGGCCCCGTTCCGCAAAAAATAAGGCGACCGGCCGGGTGGCGCCACCCGGCCGGTCGCCCTGTCTGCCGCCCCTTTTTCCTTGACGCCCCTTTCGTGGCACGTATGATTATTATAGGGTGATCTTGGGGATCACTCGCCAGAATGTATTGCAGGCCAATGTTTTCCGGCCAGGTGACAGAGCGGTCCGGCCGGAAGGCACCATGCTCCGCTGGGGCCTTTCATCGATGGATTTCACCCGGTTGTCCCGCACGCCCCCCGATGCCATGCGCAGAGGCACCAGCTCGCTGAAGTTGCGGATCCTCGGGGGCATCTTTATTGTTTTCCTGTTCTCCATGGGCATGGTCCTCTACGTGAGCTGGACCTACCAGCGGGACAGGCTTGTCGAGCAGACCAGCCGGCACGCCCTGCAGACAGGACTGCTCATCGAGGCCGGACTGCGGACCTCCATGCTGCTCAACGACCGCGAGGCCACCATGGAGACGATCCGCAAGATGCTGCGTCTCAAGGGCTTCTCGCTGATCAACGTCATGAACAACCGGGGCGAGGTGGTCATGAGCAGCGACCCCGCCCAGGTCGGCCGCACCCTGGACAAGGACAGGGAAGAGAGCTGCCGCGTCTGCCACCGGGATAGCCGCGCCTCCCCGGCCAGGACAGCGGTGGTGACGGACAACCGGGAGGGGGAGTTCCTCCGCACGGTAACGGTCATCGCCAATGAGCCGGCCTGCTACGGCTGCCATGCCGCGGAGGAGAAGATGGTCGGCATCCTGGTCATCGACTCGTCCCTTGCCGAGCTGAACAGGCTGATCTCCGCCATGTCGCGCCGGATTGTTCTATCCGGCATTGCCGGCTTCCTGCTCGGTTTCTTCCTGCTCCATCTCATCATCACCCGGTTTCTCACCAGGCCCCTGGACAGGCTGCTGGAGGGCTTCACCCAGATCGCCAAGGGGCGTTTCGATCACTGGGTCGATGTCCGCTGCGGCGGCGAGATCGAGGATATGGCCACCTGCTTCAATGTCATGAGCCGGACCATTGGCCGCTACGTGGTCGAGGTGAGCAGAAAGAAGGCAGAGGTGGAGACCCATTACACCATTGCCGAGGCCCTGGGCCAGACCATTGAACGGAAGATCCTCAAGGAGGTGGTCGTCGACCTCCTCTGCAGGGTGCTCGACGCGGCCACGGTCACCCTCGTCCTGCTGCAGGAAAGCAAGGAAGGGCTCTTCGAGGTCGTCCATACCCGGAAGTCGGACCAGCGCCACTACCACTTCATCTATGACCTGGCGTCAGGCGGGGAGCCGCAGGGTGATTTGAAGAGGGAAGAGATCGAGAAGCTGGTGCACCACGGCTATACGCAGCCGGTCTTTTCCCGCCGGGGCGGGCGGTTGCTGGTGCCCATCCAGCTCAAGGGCATGCAGATGGGGCTGGCCTGCGTGACCAAGGCAGGGGGAGCGGTCTTCACCATGGCCGAGAGAAAGATCGTGCCGGTCCTGGCCCACCACATCACCATCTCGTTCGCCAATGCCAGGCTCTATTCCATGGCCGTGACCGACGGCCTCACCTCGCTCTACACCAAGCGCTACTTCAATCTCAAGATCGACGAGTACGTTGACCACTTCCATGAAGGCGAGACAGGATTCTGCGTCATGATCCTGGACCTGGATCATTTCAAGGAGGTCAACGACACCCATGGCCACCCGGTGGGGGACCGGGTGCTGGTCCGTATCGCCGACCTGGTGCGGGAGAATATCCGGCACGGCGACATACCCTGCCGCTACGGGGGCGAGGAGTTCGTGGTCCTGCTCAAGGGAGAGAGCCAGGCAGACGCGGTCAGGATCGCCGAGCGCATCCGGCGCAGCGTGGCGGAGCACAGCTTCGAGATCGGCAGCATTCCGCCCTTCCACAGGACCATCAGCATAGGCCTGGCCTGTTTTCCCCGCCATGCGGACACGGCCGTGGACATCGTTGCCGCGGCGGATGCGGCGCTCTACCGGGCAAAGGCCAGGGGACGAAACCGGGTGGAGGTCTTTGCCGGCTGGGCGGAGCAGGTCGAGACCACCCTGCTCCGCCGGTGAGCCGGGGTCAGTTGGCAAGCAGCTTCTGGAAGTCCTGGTCGCTCATGGTGGGCAGGCCGTAATTCTTGTACCGGATCACACCGTTACGATCGGCGACAAAGACGGTGGGCACTCCCTGGACAGCGAACATCCTCGTGATCTTGCCCCGCTCGTCAAAGATCACCGGAAAGGCCATGCCGGTCTTTTTGACAAAGGCCTGCGCCCTGGCCACGGAATCATTGTAGCCCACGTTGATGCCGATGAACGCCATGCCCTCCTTGTGATACTTTTTGTAGAGTTGGTTGATCTTGGGCACCTCCTCCCTGCAGGAGGGACACCAGGAGGCCCAGAAGACGAGCATAACCGGCTTCTTGCCGATCAGCCGGCTCATGTCGATGGTCTTGCCGTTCAGGTCGCGGCCGGAAAAGAGGCTGACCTTCTGTCCCCGGCCCAGGGCCAGGGCCAGGGAGGGAAGAAGGAGGAAGAGCAGCAGGGTGAGGATGACGAGTTGTTTTCTGGACATTGTCTGACTCCATTGGCTGAAAACAGGAACCGGCAAGGCCGGGCCCGTTTCCGCTGCTTGCGGCGGTAACGGCGGGCAGGTCTCTCCGTTTTCCGTTTCGTGGTTTGTTGGTGCCCTTGAAGTGGGCATGAAAAGCTAGAGGAACATCATGCCGGCCTTGATCAGGAAATATTCGGCCAGGCCGATCATGAAGAAGGCCAGCAGTTTCTTGATCCTGTTCATCCACTCGCCCGAGCGGGGAATGGCGGCCATGAGCCCGGTGAAGGTCCCGACGGCCAGCAGGATGGCTCCCATGCCAAAGGCAAAGACAAAGAGCAGCGAGCCGCCAAGGATCATGTTGCGGGTGGTGGCGACATAGGTCAGGAGAACGCCGAGAACAGGGGCCGTGCAGGGCCCGGCGATGAGGCCGGAGGTCAGGCCGAGGACGAAGATGCCCGGAATTCCGCTGATCCTTGTCGTGAGCTGCGGCGCAAACGAGGGGAGGTGGAAGACGTCGAGCATGCCCAGGCCGAGCAGGAGGATGATGTTGGCGATGACGAGCAGGATCCATGGATTGGTGTTGATGGCACCAAAGAACTGGCCAGTTGCCGCGGCAAAGATGCCCAGGGCGGCATAGGTTATGGCAATGCCGGTGACATAGGACAGGGAGAGAACAAAGGCCCGCAACTTGGAGCCACCGATATTGGACTTGCCGACAATGCCCACGGTGATGGGGATCATGGGATAGACACAGGGTGTCATGCTGGCAAGGAGACCACCGAGAAAGGCGGCCGTGAAGGCAAGCAGCAGGGAACTCTGCAGGTAGGTGCTCAGCTGGCTGATGAAATGTTCCATGGTTACCTTGTTGCAAAATACGACAGCGGAAATTAATATACCACCTGGTGGGAGGATGTAAAGTGAAAAAAGGGCACCGCCCTGCGGTTTGATCCCGGGAGCCCCGCGCCCTTGCGCCGGGGCCGTCATTGCCGGCGCCGGGCATAACACACAATGAAAACAGGGAAGGGGGGGATCCGTCCCCGGTAATTCCGCCGCAGGCGGAAGCTGATCCGGCTTCTGTCCCCTGGCTGCTGTTTTCCGGGAAGGCATGCGATCAATTTTTCAAAGAATCTGGCGGCTGGTGTGGCCGGCTGAAACAGGCGGTGCCGGTTTGCGGGAGGGGGCGGAGGGTTTTCTCCTGTCCCTGCGCACATCGGACCGCTGCAGGCTGCAGCAGGTGATGCGGATGTATGCCCGCTACCGGCGCGCCTTTCCCGGTATTGCCGAGATATCGGCCGACGCGGCCCTGGAGCTCACCGCCGGCGGCCTGGTGGTGTTTGTCGATATCCGCGATGCGGCCGAACAGGAGGTCTCCATGCTGCCCGGCGCCATCACCGGCGAGGAACTGCTGGCCGACCCGGAGCGTTTTGCCGATCGGCCCCTGGTTGCCTACTGCACCGTGGGCTACCGGAGCGGCAAGTTCGTCCAGCGATACAGTGACCGGTTCAACCGCCTGCAGAACCTGGAGGGTGGTATCCTGGCCTGGCTGCACGCGGGCGGCCAGGTATACCACCGTAACCTGCCCACCCGCCGTGTCCATGTCTACGGGGCGCGCTGGACCCTGCAGCCGGCGGCATACGAGCCGGTCTATGACGGCGCGGCGCCTCAGAAGGTATAGTTGAGGGTCAGCGAGGCCACGGGATAGTACTGGTAGCTCTCCAGGTCATCCTCGATGGCCAGTCTCTCCTCTTCCAGGGCCTGCAGCACTGCCGGGTGGCTGGCGTAGCTGCCCAGGGGTTCTGCTGCCGTCGCGGACAGGGATGTGACGTTGGGTGCACCCTGGAAGAGCACCCCCAGCTCCAGGGCGATACCCCAGCCCGGTGCCCGCTCCCGGTTGGAATTCCAGCCGATGCCGAGATAGGGGGCAAAGGTGTTGAATTCCACCGTGCCATGGACCCGGACCGTGTCGGCCAGGTACTCCAGGTGGGCATACTGGGCCGGGATCTCAAAGCCTGACAGGTAGGTGTCGCGGCGGGGCGAGCCGGTGAGCTTGATCTCGTTACCGTTGTAGAAGAGACCGCCGGTCAGTTTGAACACGCCGGCAAAGGGGTACCAGTCCAGCAACAGTGCGCCGTTGGCAAACTCCGGCTCCATCTCGTAGTCGATGTTGGAGATGGTGGAGTCGAAAGAAAACTTCAGATAATTGGCTTCCGCCCGCAGGGTCACGGTGTCGGTCAGGCCGACACCCAGTTCAATGCCGCCGCCCAGGGTGCCGCCCCTGATGCCCATGGCCACCCTGCCTTCCTCTGCCAGGGCCGGCTGCGCGCCCGCCAGCAGCAGGCCGCAGAAAATGCCCAGGTATCTCTTTTCCATGATCGTCCCTTGTCGTTGTGGTTGAGGCTGTGCCCGCCTTGCTGTGCGTCTGCGGCCGGCCGCCGGGACGGCTCCTTTTTCTGCAGGGCTGCCGCAGACCGTTTGTTTCGATATGCAGCTTACGGACCATGACGACCCACGTTTCGATTTGCTGAGCTATTTCGAGGAGATCAGGGTGTGGTTCGGGCAGGACGCCTGGTGGCGTTCCCGGTGGCGGATGTCCGTGTCAGGAATCCGGCACCAGCGGCAGGGGATCAGGAGGGGGCGCTGATCAGGGCGGCGCCCATGGCGTTGCCCACCTGGTAGTGGTCGGGAAAGGAGACCGTGGTGTGCAGCCGCCTGGCCACGCCGGGCAGGAAGCAGCGGGATGCGGCGCCGATACCGATCAAGGGCATCTTGAGGGCGAATTCCATCCTGAACAGGGCATTGTCGCGCCGGTTCAGAAAAGGCACTGCCTGGAGATCCTCCCAGATCGCCTGGCCCAGGTAGTCGATGATGATGGCCTCGATGGCCTCCTCGGTCCTGTCGAGCACCTGGCGGCAGAAGGCCTCCGGGCTCATGCCGGGGATGGCGGCCAGAACCCCGGCCCCGGCCTCTGCCTGTTCGCGGCTGCCGATATCGAGCCTGCCCAGGACATGCAGGGCATCGGTGGGCGTGAAACCGGCCAGGATGATCTCCTGCCGGTAGGCAAGACGCTCCAGGCGTTTTTCCAGGACAATGCCGCTGACCCCGGTCTGTTCGGCCAGGGTGGCGGGCGTGGCCGGGCCATGTTGCCGCAGCCAGCGGAGCAGGTTGTCGGATTCGTCCTGGCCGGTATCGTCGGCCGTGGGCAGGACCAGGGTGGCGCGCAGGCCGCTGCCGAGCCACCGGCCCGGATCCGGCAGGTCCCGGGTCATGGCCAGGGGCTGGACCCTGGTCTTTTCCAGGCGCAGGTTGCCGCGGCTGTCGCAGACCACGTGGGAGTCCCCGCCGCCGGCAGCCGTGTACATGTCGATGGCCTCCACGTGCGTCTGCCAGGGACCGATCCGGCAGCCCTCCCGGCGCATCACCGGTTGCCCGTCCCTGAGCATGCAGACATCGGTGGTGGTGCCGCCCACATCCACCACAAGGGCGGATCCGATACCGGTGGATGCGCCGAAGCGGGCCGTGGCCGCCGGTCCGCTGGCCATGGTCACCGCGGCCCGCTGCACGGCCTCCTCCAGGCCGGTCCCCTGGCCGTTGCCGCAGATGAGGGTCACCGGGCAGGCAAGGCCGAGCCGGTCCATGGAGGAGCGGATGGAGGCGAGAAAATTCTCCATCATGGGCATCAGGCGCGCGTGCAGGCAGGCGGTGGCCGCCCGCTCCTTCATGCCGGGATGGTCGCTGACCCGGTGCGAACAGAAGACCGGCTTGGGGTCGATCATGGCAATGGCCTTTTCCGCCACCAGTTCATGGGTCGGGTTGCGGATGGCCATGGCGCCGCAGACCGCGTAGGCATCCACCTCGTTCTTCAGGCCCTGCACCGTGTCCACCAGGCCCTCGATGTCCAGGGGCTGTTCCTCCCGGCCGGTGATGTCGTGGCCGCCCTTCAGAAAGACGTTGGCCACCACCGGCAGTTTGAAGTGCCGGACAATGCCCAGCACGAAGAGGCCCACTCTGGCGCCGCGGCCCTCCACCACCGCGTTGGTGGCCAGGGTGGTCGAGACCGAGAGGCGGCCGATCTCCTCCGGCCGCACCCCCTCCCGGAACAGGCCGCGCAGGGCCCGGTCAACGCCGATGCCCAGGTCATGGTGGGTGGTTGCTTCCTTGCTCCAGCGGAGCAGCCTCCGGCTTGCTGTTTCCATCAACACCGCGTCGGTGTAGGTGCCGCCGGTATCAATGCCGATGGTGTATCGTGTCATGGTCAGATTCCAATTCAGGTGGGGTCGCATGCTGTGGTGAAAGCCGGTTCGGCCAGGGAAATGGAAAAAAATGGATACCACTCCTGGTCGCGGGAAGCAAGAAAATGATGAACCCGGGGGAATCAGGATGCCACTGCCCGGTCCTGGCCATTCTTCCCTGCGGGAGAATGAATTTTCATTCAGTCGCCGTCTTGACGAACGAAATTTTTTCCGGTATCCTGGACTCCACATTTTCAGATGCTCTTAATCGAGCTTAATAGGGAACCCGGTGAAAATCCGGGACGGGCCCGCCGCTGTGACCGGGGACGAATTTTGCACCGATGTCACTGACCCCCGTGGGGTTGGGAAGACGCAAAAGGAGGATGATCCGGGAGTCAGAAGACCTGTCTGAAAAGGAGAAAGAGCCAGCCCTCGCGGACAAGGGGCTGTTGTCTGCTCGATTGTGTTGTTCGAGGAAAAACCAGGGATCCTCGGACCAATAACCTTTTGATTATTGGTCCGGGGATTTTTTGTTTCCGCCCGGCGGAAACAGCATCTCCGGCCCGCGAAACGAACTGTTGCAGGAGGAGATGCACGATGAAAAAAAGGATGTACGCGGCCCTGGCCCTGTGCCTTGTCGCCATGCCGGCCCTGGCCGGCCAGGAGGATGACCCGTCGGCCAATGCCGTCACCATGAACGAGGTGGTCGTCACCGCCACCCGCAGCCAGGCGGAGGCCCGGACGATCCCCACCAAGGTGGAGGTCATTGACAGCAAGGACATCGAGCTGACCACCGGGTCCACACTCACCGAGAAGCTGAAAAAGAACAGCTCCATCGGCGTGATCGAGTATCCCGGTGTCCTGGCCGGCATCGGTATCCGCGGTTTCCGACCCGAGTTCTCCGGCATCACCAAGCATTCGCTCACCCTGATCAACGGCCGTCCGGCCGGCGCCACCAACCTGGCCACCCTGCTCACCGACAACGTGGAGCGGATCGAGGTCCTGAAGGGCCCTGCCTCTTCGCTCTACGGCGGTGAGGCCATGGGCGGCGTGGTCAATATCATCACCAGGAAACACACCGGCAAGCTCACCGGCCACGGCGAGGTCGGCTTTGGCTCCTTCAAGACCAACTTCCAGAAGGCGGCCGTCGGCGGCGGCCTGGGCAGGGGATTTGATTTCGACCTCTCGGCCGGCCGCCACGACCAGGTAAACGACTACAAGATGGGCAACGGCGAGACCCGGGCCCATACCAGCTACCGGACCCAGAACGGTTCCCTGCGCCTGGGGGGCAACCTCGGTTCCTGGCGCGCCGATGTCAGCGGCGACCTCTACCAGGGCCGTGACATCGAGACACCAGGCGACATCTATTACGGCAACGAACGTTCCGGCAACAAGGACATCGACCGCTACGGCGTCGACCTGCGCCTGGGCGGCCCCCTGGGCACGAACAACAAGCTGTCGATCACGACCTACAAGACCAACGAGAAGTCAAAGTATTACAAGCATTACACCGGCTGGTCCGTGATCGAGCAGGTTCCTCCCTACCGGAGCTACGACTCGGAGATCGACTGGTTCGGCATGCAGCTCAAGGACGAGTACACCTGGGGGCCGCACAGCTTTATCACCGGCATCGACTACCAGGACATCGACAAGGAGAGCCGCAGCTACAACCAGGACGGCACCAGGAAGGCCCCCTATTCGCCCGACGAGGGGCGCATCAACTGGGCCGGCTACCTGGAGACGGTCTGGCGGTTCATGGACCGCCATCTCACCGCCACCCTGGGCGGCCGCTACGATTCCTTTGACGTCAAGACCAAGGCGACTCCCTACAAGACGGATTTCACGCCCAATTCCGAGACCTTTTCCACCTTCAGCCCCAAGGGTGGCCTCAACTATCTCTTTGACCAGGGTGTGCGCCTGCACACCACCGTGGGCAGGGGATTCGTGCCGCCCACGGCCGCGCAGCTCGCCGGCTATTCCGAGACCGTGATCGACGGTGTGACCATGGTCACCAGGGGCAACCCGGACCTTGATCCCGAAAACTCGGTCACCTGGGACGCCGGGGCCGGCCTTGACCGGCCGCAGTGGGGCCTGTCGCTTGATCTCACCTACTTCCATACCAACGTGGACGACAAGATCAGCCGGGTGACCGTGGGCAACACCACCACCTACGAGAACAGCCTCAGCGCCGAGATGCGCGGCCTGGAGACCATGTTCTCCTTCGACATCGGCGCGCCGCTGGGCTGGGACCGGTCCCTGACCCTCTATCTCAACTCCACCCACATGTTCCGCGCCGAGGAGGAGCAGCCGGACGGCACATGGCGCGATATCTACAACGTGGCCAACTATACCCTCAATTACGGCATCCAGTACGATGACGGCACGGTCGATGCCCGTCTCCATTTCCGTACCCAGGGCAAGATGAAGGACACGGACTGGAACGCTGCCGGCTATCCCGAGACCGAGTACCCGAGCTTCACCGTGGCCGACCTGGTGGTGGGGGTCAATTTCCTGAAGCACCACCGGCTGACGCTCAAGGTGGATAACCTCTTTGACGAGTACTATTACGAGAAAAAGGGCTTCCCCAAGCCGGGCGTGGCCATCTATGCCGGGTACACCTACCGGTTCTGAGCATCCGGCCATGAACGGGACGCTCCCTGTCCGGCCACGAATTCTGTTCGTGGCCGGTCACTTTATCGGTCACTTTATACCAGTTGCGAAAGCAGGGTCCTGGCCGGAACCTTGACCGGATAGGTGACGGAAAAGCAGTCGGCCCTGGTGAAAGGGGCGTCGATCTGGACCTGGAAGGCGTGGGCGGCGCCTGTCGCCTTCTGGAAATACCCCAGGTGGGGACTGAGGGGCGCATTCGAGGTTTTGACCTCGACCAGGAACCAGGGCGAACCGTCACGGGTGACCAGGAAATCGACCTCTCTTTTTTCCTTGGTCCGGAGAAAAAAGAGGCCAAACTCCCCGAGACCGGCGTCGGTCCAGAAATGGACGGCTTTCAGCAGGTGCGACGCCACGAAGTTCTCGTGCCGTACGCCGGCATCGGCCAGCAGGGCCCAGTCCCACAGGTAGTACTTGGGCTCCTTGCGCAGGGACCTGGAAATATTGGCATGCCAGGGCCGCACCGGAAAACAGAAATAGAGGTCCGCCAGTATGTCTGTCCAGCGCCGTATCGAGTCCTCGGACGTCCTGATCCTGCGGGCGAGGGAGGCATAGCTCGTGAGTTGTCCGGCCTGCAGGATGATATGCTCTGCCAGCAGTTCAACCTGCCGTATCTCCCGGACCCGGGAGATATCGTGGATATCTTCGCGAAAGAGCTGCGAGATACGGGTCCTTTTCCAGCGGTTGTAAAACCGCTTGTTTCCCCGGAGAAAGGGTTGCGGAAAACCGCCATAGCCGAGCAGGCGCTGCCATTGGTCCCCGGGCAGTTCGGCCGGCGGATGGAGCAGTGGTTCCGGGGGCCTTGGCATGAGGAGTTCAGCAACCGTGAGGGGATGCATCCGGTAGAGAAAATACCTGCCCATAAGACTGTCCCCGCCCTTGCGGTAGATGTCGAGCCGGGCGCTGCCCGTGACAATTACCCGCATGGCGCCATCGGCGGCGTGGGTGTCGAAGAATCCTTTGAGAAAGGTTTTCCAGTGCGAAAATTTATGGAGTTCATCAAAGATGACAACAGGGTGTTCCCGCAGGCCGATGTGGCTGGCCACCTGGTCAGGACCTTGCAGGATGAGGCGCCTGTGGCTTTCATTGTCCCAGTTCAGGTAGACGGGATCCGGCTGAAAGTGGCGGGCGATCGTGGTCTTTCCAACCTGCCTGGGGCCGGCGAGAAAGGCCATCTCCGGCCCATCCAGGAAATGGTCCCTGAGGGCCTGGCTGTACAGTCTTGGCAATAAGTTCATAGTGATATGATAGCATTTCCGTGCTTTCCTCGCAAGACCATTCCACGATGAATCGCGGAATGGTCGTGACTTTTCCACGATTCGTCGTGGAATGGTCGCACGACGGGTCCGTGGGTGATGCATGACCGTAATCAACAGCAAAAACAATCCTGACGTGCTCCTGGCGTGCCGGGGCCTGAGCGTGGGCTACAACGGCCGCACCGTGCTGGAGGGTATTGACCTGGATTTCGGGGCCGGGCAGTTCATCTCCCTGCTTGGTCCCAACGGTGCCGGCAAGACCACCCTCCTGCGCACCCTGTCGCGTCACCTGGAGCCGGTGGCGGGCACCATCCTGGTCTCGGGGCGGCCCCTGGCCGAGATGGCCCAGAAGGAGCTGGCCCGGATCATGGCCGTGGTCCTCACCGACCGGGTGACGCCGCCGCTCTTTTCCGCCTTCCAGTTCGCCGCCCTGGGCCGCTATCCCCATACCGGTTTCCTCGGCCGCCTGGGCGAGCAGGACCGGCTGGTGGTGCGCCGGGCCCTGGCCGCGGTCCATGCCGACGATCTCCGCGAGCGGGACTTTGCCAGCCTCAGCGACGGCGAGCGGCAGAAGGTGCTGGTGGCCCGCGCCCTGGCCCAGGAACCCCGCATCCTGCTCCTGGACGAGCCCACGGCCCACCTGGACCTCAAGCACCGGCTCGAGGTGATGGCCATCCTGCGCGACCTGTGCCGCAGCCGGGGGATCACGGTCCTGGCCTCCCTGCACGACGTGGATATCGCCGCCAGGGTCTCGGACACGGTGGTCCTGGTCCGCGACAGGGCCATCACCGCCTCGGGCAGCCCCGAGGACGTGCTCACCGGTGACAGCGTCGCCCGGCTCTATGATTTTGACGAGGCCTGTTTCAGCCACCGCCTGGGGGCCATCGAGTTGCGCGCCCCGGCCGGCGGCGACCGGTTCTTCGTGGTGGGCGGCGGGGGCAGCGGCGCACCGCTCTACCGCATGCTGGCCCGCCGTGGCCACGGCATAGCCACCGGCGTGCTCATGGACAATGACCTGGACCGGTTCGTGGCCGCCGGCCTGGGCGCGAAGTGCGTGTGCCAGCCGCTGGCCGGCAGCCTCAGCGAGGCGCGCCTGGCCGAGGCCATGGCACTGCTGGAGGAGTGCCCGCTGGTCATTGACGCCGGTTTCGGCCTGCGGGGGCCCTACCGGGACAACCTGCGCCTGCTGACCCATGCGGCGGCCAGGGGCCTGCGGATCTTCACCCTGCGGCGGGACGTGCTTCCCCTCTCCTGCGCGGGCGGGACCATCATCCCCTGCACCGGCGCGGGCCAGTTGCTGACAGCCATGGAAGATTGCGGCCTCCTGGACGACCGGGGCGGCAGGCACGGGAAAGCGCAAGGGGGTGCGCCAGGTGAGCGGGCATGCCCCACGGAACAGGGACAACAACCATGCAGACCATGAAACCCTACACACTCTGCTACTTCTCCTCCGGCGGCATGGAGCTGCCCAGCCTGAGCCGGGGCGTGCTGGCCTTCCGTGACCAGGGCGGCCGGATCACGGTCCGGGCCAGGACCAGGGAACAGCTTGCGGATTCCCGGCAACAGGAGGCCTTTGTCCGCCGGGCCATGGCCGCTGACGTGGTCATCATCTGCCTCCATGGCGGCAAGCCCTCCTTCCCGGCCTGGGACCGGCTGATCGCGGCCATGGCCGCGGCAGACCCCGCGACGCGACCCCACCTTCACGTGCAGCCCTCGGGTGGCGACGAGGACGCGCAGGCAGCGGCCGCAGAGTACAGCCACGGTT
>WFUT01000125.1 GCA_015484845.1 Desulfobulbaceae bacterium | reverse complement strand
GGATGAAGTGCTGCAGTTTCAGCAGCAGGTTGCTGTCCTTGCCCATCTGGTACAGGTTGAGGGCCTCGGTCGACAGTGCGCCGATGCAGAAGGTCAGGGGCACGAAGACAATGAGCACGATGATGGCGCAGGTCAGGCAGGAGGCCAGCCAGGGCGAGACCCAGCGGCAGAGCCAGTTGTAGATCGGCCGGAAGATGCCGGCAAGAAGGAATCCCAGCACCAGGAGCTGCCAGAAGGGCCACAGGACCCAGCCAAGCAGCAGGATGGTGAGCAGGAAGACAAACAGGAAGTACCGGGCCTGCACCGGGTGGAGGGGCCGCTTGCCACTGTCTCCGGCCGGCGGTGGGCCGCCGGTCTCCGGGGCTGCCGGGGTTGTATGTTCCGATGGCTCGCGTTGTTGCATGGAAGGTTGTATCCGGGCGGTTGATTTTTCCCGCATTGTACCCCTTCCGGCCTAAAAAGAAAATCGGTTTACGAGATTACACAGGATAGAGAGATGTTAGGTACTGATCTGGAGATAGCGCTCCACAAGGCGGCAGAAGAGCAGCGCCGGGAAAAACCCGACCAGGACAACCTCGGCTTTGGCCAGTTCTTTTCCGATCACATGTTCGTGATGCACTGGAACCGGGAAAAGGGGTGGCACGACGCCCGTATCCAGCCGTACCAGGATTTTACCATCGATCCGGCGGCCATGGTCTTCCATTATGGCCAGGCCATCTTCGAGGGCCTCAAGGCCTATCGCGGCAGGGACGACCAGATCTTCCTCTTCCGGCCCCAGGACAACCTCAAGCGGCTCAACCAGTCGGCGCTCAGGATGTGCATGCCCAGGGTGCCGGTGGATCGGACGCTGCAGGCGCTCAAGGCCCTGGTCTACCTGGACCGGGACTGGGTCCCTGACAACGAGGGCGCCACCCTCTACCTGCGGCCGACCATGATCGCCACCGAGCCGGCGCTCGGCCTGCGGCCCTCGGAGGAGTATATCTTCTTTGTCATCAACAGTCCCGTGGGGGCCTACTATTCCGAGGGCTTCAACCCGGTGAAGATCTATGTCGAGGACACCTATGTCCGTGCCGTGCCCGGCGGGGTGGGCGAGGCCAAGACCGCCGGCAACTATGCCGCCAGTGTCAAGGCCCTGACCGAGGCCCAGCGCAAGGGATACACCCAGGTCCTGTGGCTGGACGCGGTGGAGCGCAGGTACATCGAGGAGGTGGGAACCTCCAATATCTTTTTTATTATCAACGGGGAACTCGTCACCCCGCCCCTGGGCGGCACCATCCTGCCCGGCATCACCCGGGACTCGGTCCTGCAGCTCGGCAGGGACTGGGGCATGAAGGTCAGCGAACGGCCCATCACCATCGACGAGGTGGTGGCGGCCAGTGAAGACGGCAGCCTGCAGGAGGTGTTCGGGTCCGGCACGGCCGCGGTCATCTCGCCCATCGGCGAGCTCCGCTACCGCGACCGGAGCATTATTATCAACAACGGCGAGACCGGCGAACTCTCGAAGCGGTTTTTCGACGAGCTCCAGGCCATCCAGTATGGCCACCGAGAGGATCCGCACGGCTGGCGGGTCCGTGTCGGCTGAGCCGGCCCGCCCCTGTCTGCCCCTGTCCAGGCCGGTGGTGAAAGAAAAAGATCCTTCCTCTTTGCCAGTGGCTGACTTTTCCCCTATTTCAATGTGATGGGCGGAAAAATTTTTTCCGCCCTCTCCCCTTGATTTTTCAAAAACTGTCACTATTGTTTTGCGCAGTCCAGAGACTGCCACTTCGTTCCGGTTCGACGTGCGCGGCCTGAACCGACCGCAGAACTGGAACTCCCTTGCCGGTTCACGTGTGTTTACAACTCAAAACTTATCGAAAGAGGAGGATTGTCCATGAAGATTCGTCCATTGAATGACCGCATCCTGGTCAAGAGATTGGAGGAAGAAGAGAAGACCAAAGGCGGCATCATCATTCCGGATACTGCCAAGGAAAAGCCTGCCGAGGGCGAGGTCGTCGCGGTGGGTCCGGGAAAGATGAATGATGCCGGTGAGCGGATCGCCATGGATGTCAAGGTGGGTGACCGCGTGCTCTTCTCCAAGTATGGTGGAACCGATGTCAAGCTGGACGGAGAAGACTATCTCATCATGCGCGAGGATGATATCCTCGGTATTATTGAGGGCTGAACGGAACATCAATCAAGCTAGCTGTTGAAGAAATAAAGGAGAAAAGAAATGTCTGCAAAAGAATTGAAATACGGTGCCAAGGCTCGTGAGGCCATGCTTGCCGGTGTCAACACCCTGGCCAATGCCGTCAAGGTGACCCTGGGTCCCAAGGGGCGGAACGTTCTGATCGAGAAGTCTTTCGGCGCCCCGGTCATCACCAAGGACGGTGTCACCGTGGCCAAGGAGATCGAGATCAAGGACAAGTTCGAGAACATGGGCGCGCAGATGGTGAAAGAGGTTGCCTCCAAGACCTCGGACGTGGCCGGTGACGGTACCACCACCGCCACCGTGCTGGCCCAGGCCATCTACACCGAGGGCGCCAAGCTGGTGGCTGCTGGCTCCAACCCCATGGAGATCAAGCGCGGCATCGACGCCAGTGTCGAGGCCGTGGTCGCCGAACTGGCCAACATCTCCAACCCGACCAAGGAGCAGAAGGAGATCGCACAGGTCGGTACCATCTCCGCCAACAACGATGAGACCATCGGCAGCATCATTGCCGAGGCC
>WFUT01000124.1 GCA_015484845.1 Desulfobulbaceae bacterium | reverse complement strand
TCAGGTGGGCCTCGTTGTATTCCTGCGACATGGTAAAGATGCCATTGCCGCAGTTTTCCAGCTCATTGTTTCGAATCACGATATTGTCGCCCGCCTGCACACGGATACAGGCCGCACCATCCTCGTAATGGTCGGTGGTGCCGTTCATCCGCTGGTAGGAAAAGCTGTTTTTCGCATTCCTGACATGGAGCCCGTCAATGACCACGTTGTGGACCTTGAGATCATAGTCACGGTTCCAGATCATGATCATGGCCAGTCCCTCCATGGGGCCATAAGTGCCATAGGCACCGGCATCGTCCGGGTCGTTGCGCGCGCCGTCACCATCCAGGACCGGCCGCTGGCCGCCGGGCCCGGGCACACCGCAGATCCTGATCGGGGCCTGTTCAGTGCCGTCGGTGCGGACCACGATCTTTTCCCTGTAGGGCTCGGGCCGCCAGTGGATACGCACCGTGTCACCGGGCCCGAGCCGGTCCCAGGGCACGTCCGAGATGGAGGTATATTTCTGTCCCGGCCCCACCGGGTAGTCGGTGCCGGTGGCCGAGGGCGCGCAGGCCGTGGCCACCGGCGGCACGGCAACGGTGCCGGGCAGCAGGAGCATGAGGGGCGCAATCATGGTCATCCTGCCGTCTCCGTCCGCCATCACCGCGGCAGGAAGAAAAAGAAGGGGTAAGCTGACAGCAATAGACTCGAAGATCCTGGTCATGGTGCATCTCCTGGTTGGATTCGTCTCCTGCCAACCAGGACTTGCAATTTATTTGCCAATCCACGGGATAGCCGCAACCGCGGGAAGAACACCCCGTCCGGGAGGCAGACCGGGTTGACGATTCACAGGCACGCCTCCAGGCCTTGCCGAAAGACCTGAAAACTCCGGGAACGGTTTTGTTCCGGATCCATGTGCGGTGCGATCCTGCGCGCCGCGTCGAGCGTCGGTAACTCTGCATCGCCAAGGAACTCCGGGGAGCGGTCATGCTCGTTCCGTTGGCCGACGATGCCGTGCTGCGGGTTATTCACCAATAATCTTGACCAGGACTCTTTTTTTCCTCCGGCCGTCAAACTCGCCGTAGAAGATCTGCTCCCAGGTACCGAAGTGCAGCCTGCCTTCGGTCACCGCCACCACCACCTCCCGGCCCATGACCTGGCGCTTGAGATGGGCGTCGGCATTGTCCTCGTAGCCGTTGTGGCGGTACTGGTCAACGGGCGCGTGCGGCGCCAGTTTCTCCAGCCAGACCTCGTAGTCGTGGTGCAGGCCGGCCTCGTCGTCATTGATGAAGACCGAGGCCGTGATGTGCATGGCGTTACAGAGCAGCAAGCCCTCCCGGATGCCGCTCTCGGCCAGGCACTCCTCCACCTGGGGCGTGATGTTGATAAAGGCGCGCCTGGTGGGCACCTCGAACCAGAGTTCCTTGTGATAGCTCTTCACCGTACCTTCCCCCTTTCTTCCTGTTTCTTCTTCCTGTATCCGGCCGCGGCCCGTACCAGCCCCTGCGCCCAGGCCGGGGTGCCGGGGGCCAGGACATGGGTGTAGAGGGCGAGCACATTGTTGCGGACAAGGCCGTCGCGGCCGCCGGCAAAACCGGTACCCCGCTCCATCTTCAGGGCCAGCTCGCCCGGCTCGCCGTCCCAGGCGGCCACGGTGGAATAGCGGAACTCGTGGCCGCTCACCCTGGTGCCTACGTCGTAGAAGGGATTTTCATGTTCCACCGTGAACACGGAATAGCCATGCGCCTGCGGCCGCCGCGAGATGCCGAAGGTCACGGGAAAGACCCCGGCCAGGGGATACTCGTGGCCATCAAGGACAATGGAGCGGCCAAGAAAGATCAGGCCGCCGCACTCGGCATAGATGGGCAGGCCGCTGGCAGCCATTTTTCGTACCGATTCCCGGAAACCGGTGTTCTCGGCCAGCCTGCCGGCGCTGGTCTCGGGAAAGCCGCCGCCGATGTAGAGGCCGTCCAGTTCGTCCGGCAGCCGGTCCGCCTGCAGGGCATTGATCATCACCAGGCGGGCGCCGCACTGCTCCAGGGCCTCCAGGTTCTCCTGGTAGTAGAACTGGAAGGCCTGGTCGCGGAGCACACCGATGGTCACCCGGTTGCCGTTCAGGGACACCACCCGGTCGGGCCTTGCCGTCCGCACCGGCCGCATGAGCCGGACGATCCCCTCCAGGTCAAAGTTCGCCTCCGCCATCTCGGCCAGCTCGGCCACGGCCCTGCCGGCGGCGTCATATTCCTGGTGCGGGGTCACGCCCAGGTGGCGCATGGGAAAGATGTTCTTCATCCTGGGCACGATGCCGAGCACCGGTACGCCCGCGTACCGCTCCACGGCCTGGCGGATGATGGATTCGTGCCGCAGGGTGGCGATCTGGTTGAGGATCACGCCGGCGAACCTAACCCGCGGGTCCAGCTCGCGGCAGCCCAGGACCATGGCGGCCACGGTCCGGGTGGTCTTGGTGCAGTTGACCACCAGCAGGACGGGCAGGTCAAGCTGCAGGGCCAGCTCGGCCGTGGAATAGCCGCCCTCGGGATTGACCCCGTCGTAGAGGCCGCGGTTACCCTCGATAATGGCAAAGTCGGCCCCGGCCGCGTGCAGAAGAAAGGAATCCCGCAGCACCTGCGCCTCCATCAGAAAGGGATCAAGGTTGTAGCAGGGGGAGCCGGCCGCCGTGCCCATCCAGCCGGCATCGATATAATCGGGCCCCTTCTTGAACGGCACCACCCGGTGGCCCGCCCTGCGCAGGGCGGCGATCAGGCCGACGGTGGCCACCGACTTGCCCGAACCGCCGCTCAGTCCCGCCACCACCAGGCTGGGCACCAAATCGTCATCCATCACGTCTCCTCCCTGGCATCCGCATCATCATGGCACCGGCGGCCGACCTTGCGCCAGGCCCGCCGGTACAGCTCGTTCATCTCTTCCTCCAGCTCCAGCCGGTACTGTTCCAGCTCTGCCGAGGACAGGCCGTCCGGCACATACATGGGCGTGCCGTAGAGCAGGTGGATCCTGGAAAATGGCATGGGCAGCACGGTCCGGTCCCAGGAGCGGAAGGCCCGGTAGTGACTGGCGGCCCAGACCACGGGCAGGATGGGACGGCCCGACTTGGCGGCCAAAAGCAGGCAGCCGGCCTGCAGCCGCCGGGGCGGCCCCTGGGAGCCGTCGCCCACCACGCCCGCGTTCCTGCCCCGGCGCACGTGCCGCACCAGCTCCCGCAGGGCCCGGGGCCCGCGCCGGTGCGAGGAGCCGCGCACGGTCCGGAACCCCAGCAGGGCGGCCACCCTGGCGATGTACTCCCCGTCCCTGCTGGCGCTGACCATGACCACGCCCGGATAGCGGTGCAGGTGATGGAAGATGTAGAGAAAGGAGTAATGCCAGAATACGAAAATACCACCGCCATCGGCCATCACCTGCCTGATCACGTCCGGGTTTTCCACGTCCAGGCGGCAGGTGGCAAACCAGAGTCGGGACAGGGTGACGTAGAGCCGTGGCGCCACCGCAAGCGAGGCCCTGTAGAGGAGATCAGCCAACTTCCAGCTCCAGCATCTGCAGCTCCCGGATCCGGTCCCGGTATCCGGCCGCCTCCTCGAAGGCCAGCCTGTCCGCGGCCGCGCGCATCTTCTCCTCCAGCTCCCGGATCTCGCCGCGCAGCTCCTCCAGGCTGTGGTAGGTGACGGTCGGCTCGGCGGTCTCGACTGTTTCCCCGGCCCCGCTCCGGTAGGTGGCCGGTTCGCCGGTCCAGCCCGAGGCCCTGAGATGCTGGTCCATGGAGTCCTTGATCACCGAGGTGATGGTCTCGGGCACGATGCCGTGCTCGCGGTTGTAGGCGTCCTGGATGGCACGCCGCCGGTTGGTCTCGTCGATGGTGTACTGCATGGACGGGGTGATCGTGTCGCCGTAGAGGATGACCAGGCCGTTGGCATTGCGGGCCGCCCGGCCGCAGGTCTGGACCAGGGAGCGCTGGGAGCGGAGAAAGCCCTCCTTGTCGGCGTCCAGGATGGCCACCAGGGAGACCTCCGGGATGTCGAGCCCCTCGCGCAGCAGGTTGATGCCCACCAGGACATTGAACTCGCCCCGGCGCAGGTCCCGGATCAGTTCCACCCGTTCCAGGGTCTTGATGTCCGAGTGCAGGTAGCGGACCCGCACGCCGGCGTTCTCGTAATATTCGGTCAGGTCCTCGGCCATGCGCTTGGTCAGGGTGGTGACCAGCACGGCCTCGCCCCGCTCGCTGCGCAGCCGGATCTCCTCGAGCAGGTCGTCGACCTGGCTTGCCGCGGGCCGCACCTCGATGCGCGGATCCAGCAGGCCGGTGGGCCGGATCAACTGTTCCACCACGTGCGATCCCGCCTTTTCCAGCTCATAGTCTCCCGGCGTGGCCGAGACATAGACCACCTGGTGCAGCCTGGCCTCGAACTCGTCAAAGCGCAGGGGCCGGTTGTCCAGGGCCGAGGGCAGCCGGAAACCGTAATCGACCAGGGTCTGCTTACGCGACCGGTCGCCGTTGTACATGCCGCCGATCTGGGGCACGGCGATGTGCGACTCGTCGATGAACATCAGGTAGTCGTCGGGAAAATAGTCGAGCAGGTTGGGCGGCGCCACGCCCGGGGGCTTGCCGGTCAGGTGGCGGCTGTAGTTCTCGATGCCGTTGCAGTAGCCGAGCTCGCCGATCATCTCCAGGTCGAACATGGTGCGCTGCTCCAGCCGCTGCGCCTCGAGCAGCCGGTTCTCCGCCTGCAGCTCCTGCAGCCGCTGCCGCAGCTCCTCCTGGATCGTGCGCATGGCCCGCTGCAGGTTGTCGCGACCGGTGACAAAGTGGCTGCCCGGAAAGATGGTCAGCTCCTCCACGTCCTCGAGGACCACGCCGCGCAAGGGGTCGATGATGGTGATGGCCTCGATGGTGTCGCCGAAGAACTCCACCCGCACGGCCCGTTCCTCCTCGTGGGCGGGAAAGATGTCGATCACGTCGCCGCGTACCCGGAAGGTGCCGCGATGGAAGGAGAGCTCGTTCCGTTCGTAGAGCATGAAGACCAGGCGGCGCTGGATATCCTCCATGGGATGGTCCTCGCCGACGCGGAGAAAGAGGTGCATCTTCCGGTACTCCTCGGGCGAGCCGAGACCGTAGATACAGGAGACCGAGGCCACGATCAGGACATCCCGCCGGGTCAGCAGGGAACGGGTGGCCGAGTGGCGCATCTTGTCGATGGCATCGTTGATGGAGGAGTCCTTTTCAATATAGGTGTCCGATGCCGGGATGTAGGCCTCGGGCTGGTAATAGTCATAGTAGGAGACAAAGTATTCCACCGCGTTGTGCGGAAAGAGCTCGCGGAACTCGGCAAAGAGCTGGGCGGCCAGGGTCTTGTTGGGCGCCAGCACCAGGGTCGGCCGCTGGACCCGGGCAACGACCTGGGCCATGGTAAAGGTCTTGCCCGAGCCGGTGACACCGAGCAGGACCTGGTGGCGCACTCCCTGGTCGATACCCCGGACCAGCTGGTCGATGGCACGGGGCTGGTCGCCCGAGGGGGTGAAGTCGGAGACGAGCTGAAAAGGCGTATCCATAAAAGAAAACAGACTGGTCGCGGGATGTGCAGGCCCGCGATTTCATGTCCAGGCAGTCACAGGTTGCAGGACATAGGAGAAAATAAGCCGCTGCCCCGACCTCGTGACACAGCTCTGCAGTGTCACGAGGTCGGGACAGCCGGAGCCCGGGGCGAAACCCCGCAAGAGCATTTATAGACAGGTTTTCCGACCTGGTCAAGGGCAGGGGCAGGGATGCGGCCGGCTCCGGGACACCCTAACGGGATCCTAAAAAAAAAATAATCTGTTTCTAACATGAACCTTCTACTGTGGCCAATGAAATCAGCCAGGCTGAATGCCGCCGCCACGGCGGACCTTCTCCATCCGCAGCGGATGGGGGCAACCTTCAGGACATCACCTGCAAAAGGAGGACACCATGAAATGCAGCCCACTGGTCAGGACGGCCATCATTGTTCTTGCCCTGACCCTGGCAGGCGGAAGCACCGCCATTGCCGGCAGTCTCAGGATAACCGGCTCTGGTGCCAGTTTTCCCTTCCCCATCTACTCCACCTGGTTTAAGATCTACAGTCGTGCCCACAAGGGGGTCATCATCGACTACCAGTCCAAGGGAAGCGGCGCCGGTATCCGGGACTTCATCAATCACACCGTGGACTTTGCCGCCAGTGACGCCGCCATGAACGACAGTGAGATCGCCCAGGTCAAGGAGGGCGTCCAGCTCCTGCCGATGATCGCCGGTGAAATCGTGCTCTCCTACAACCTGGAGGGCGTGCCGGAGCTCAGGCTGCCGCGCGAGGTCTACCCGGCCATCTTTCTCGGCAAGATCACCCGCTGGAACGATCCGGCCATTGTCAAGGCCAATCCCGGGGTCACCATGCCCGATCTGCCCATTACCGTTGTCCGCCGTGCCGATTCCAGCGGTACCACCTTTGTCTTCACCACCCACCTGAGCGCCATCAGCCCGGCATGGAAGAACGGGCCCGGCATCGGCAAGACGGTCAACTGGCCCTCCAGCAGCAGGTTGGTGGCCGCGCCCAAGAACGACGGTGTTGCCGCCACCATCCGCCAGACCCCGGGCGCCATCGGCTACATCGAGTATGGTTTCGCCAAGATGGCCAAACTTCCCATGGTCCTGCTCCAGAACAGGGCCGGCCGCTATATCCGGCCCAGTATAAAGAGCGGCCAGGCAGCGCTGGCCCATGCCCGGATCCCGGCCGACATGCGTGTCTGGCTGCCCGACCCGGAGGGGGACGACTCCTATCCCATCGTCACCTACACGTGGATGCTGTTCTACAAGAACTACAAGGACGAGCGCAAGGCCGAGATCCTGAGAGACCTGGTCAGGTTCTGCCTGCATGACGGCCAGAAACTGGCGGACAGGCTGGGCTACATTCCCCTGCCGGCCAACGTCGTGAAGGTGGTGGAAAAGGCCTCGCAGAATATCCACTGACCTTTTTCCCCTGCCGCAACCCGCCACGGGTGCGCGCCCGATGCCTGCCGGCATCCGGGCAGCGCGCCCGTGTTGCCGTCTCCGGCCGGGGATTCTTTCACCGGAGCTGCACACACCATGGCATCACCAGAGACTGACCGGAAGGCCGGGGCCGGGGGCTCGATCTGCCGGCCGCCCACAGCAGCGGACCGGCTGGCGGACCGGGTCTTCCGGGGACTGACCTGTGCCTTTGCCTGGCTCACCCTGCTGCTGATCGGCTATATCGTCTGGCGCATCGGCGGCACGGCACTGCCGGCCATGAAGAGGCTGGGCATCGGTTTCCTGACCGGCACCACCTGGGACCCGAACCAGCAGAAGTACGGCATTCTGCCGGAGATCTGGGGCACGCTGTACAGTTCGCTGCTCGCGCTCTCGATCGGCGGCTTTTTCGGCGTCGCCATTGCCATCTTCCTGAGCGAGGATTTTCTCCCGGACCGGATCAGGGTCGTTCTCAAGGCCACCGTCGAGCTGCTGGCCGCCATCCCCAGCGTTGTCTACGGCCTCTGGGGCATCTATATCCTCATCCCCATGATCCGCCCCCTGGCCAACTGGCTGCACGTCCACCTGGGGTGGCTGCCGTTTTTCAGCACCTCCCTGACCGGGCCCGGCATGTTCCCGGCCGCCCTGGTGCTCTCCATCATGATCCTGCCCACGGTGGCGGCCATCTCCCAGGACGCCCTCGGCGCCATTCCCGCCAGGACCAGGGAGGCGGCCTTCGGCCTGGGCGCCACCCGCTGGGAGACCATTCTCAGGGTGCTGCTGCCCACGGCCTCGCGCGGCATCTTCAGCGCCCTGGTCCTCGGTTTCGGCCGTGCCCTTGGCGAGACCATGGCCCTGGCCATGCTGATAGGCAACTCCAACCGGCTTACCCTGTCGCTGTTTTCGCCGGCCGACACCCTGGCGGCGCTGCTGGCCCTCAACTTTCCCGAGGCCTCCAACCTGGAGGTGGGGGTCCTCATGTACGCCGCCGTGATCCTGCTGACCATCACCCTGCTGGTCAACATTGCCGGCGAGATGATTATCTCCTTTTCCGCTCGCCCGGGGGGAGGGAGATCATGAAGGCAACGCCGGACTTCACGAGAAATCTCACCGAGCCCAGGGCCCTGAAGAGCTTCATCCTCAGCACGCTCACCGTGGCCTGCACCCTGCTGGCCTGCGTGCCCCTGTTCTCGGTCCTGTACGTCCTGGTCATCCGGGGCGGCAAGCGGTTCTCCCTGGAACTGTTCACCGCCCTGCCGCCCACGGCCCTGGATACCGGCGGCGGTATCGGCAACGCCATCGTCGGCACCCTGGTCATGGTCGGCATTGCCTCGCTCATCGCCGTGCCTTTCGGTATCCTGGCCGCCATCTTCCTGGCCGAGTTCGGCCAGGACACCCGGATTGCCACCATTGCCCGTTTCTCGGCCAAGACCATGACCGGTATACCGTCCATACTGGCCGGTGTCTTCGCCTATGCGGCCGTGGTCATGGTCACCGGCACCTATTCCGCCGTTGCCGGCGGCATTGCCCTGTCCCTGCTCATGCTCCCCACGGTCATGCTGACCGCCGAGGAGTCCATTCGCATGGTGCCGCGCATCATGCGCGAGGCGGCGGTGGGCATGGGCTGCACCCCCAGCCAGGTGATGTGGAAGGTGACCCTGCCCGCGGCCATGCCCGGCATGATCACCGGCGTCATGCTGGCCGTGGCCAGGGCGGCCGGCGAGACCGCGCCCCTGCTCTTCACCGCCCTGTTCAGCGACTACTGGATCTTCCAGGGCGGGGCCGGCGACCTGATGGAACCCACGGCCTCGCTGGCGGTCCTGATCTACAATTTCTCGGGCATGCCCTTTGAAAACCAGATCGAACTGGCATGGGCGGCCTCCCTGGTCCTGGTCCTGATGGTCCTTTTCCTCAATATAACCAGCCGGCTCATCAGCCAACGAAAACGATGACCTCCTCCACCCGAAACAACCAGGCCGCCCTGCCGGCAAGCGACGCCGCCCCGGACGAGGTGGTGATCGACTGCAGGGTCGAAAAGATCTTTTACGGTAACTTCCTGGCGGTCCGCGACAGCCACCTGCCTATCCTGAAGAATCGGATCACCGGCTTCATCGGACCCTCGGGATGCGGCAAGAGCACGGTGCTCAAGTCCATCAACCGCATGAATGACCTGGTCCGCAACTTCCGGTTCTATGGCCACATCCACTTCGAGGGACAGGATCTCTATGACAAGAAGGTGGACCCGGTCACCGTGCGCAGGCATATCGGCATGGTCTTCCAGCAGCCCAATCCCTTTTCCATGTCCATCTATGAAAATGTCGCCTTCGGCCTGCGGCTGAACCGCTACCGGGGCGACTACGACGCCCGGGTCGAGGAGGCGCTGCGACGCGCCGCCCTCTGGGACGAGGTCAAGGACAAGCTCAGGAACAACGGCATGTCGCTCTCCGGCGGGCAGCAGCAGCGGCTCTGCATCGCGCGGGCCATTGCGACCCGGCCGCCGGTCCTCCTGATGGACGAACCCTGTTCCGCGCTCGATCCCATTGCCACCAGGCAGGTGGAGGAGCTGATGGTGGAGCTGAAAAAGGACTACACCCTGGTCATTGTCACCCACAACATGCAGCAGGCCCAGCGTGTTGCCGACAGGACCGCCTTCTTTTCGGTGGACATCACCCGCGGCGGCCGGACCGGCTACCTGGTCGAGATGGGAGAGACCACGGAACTTTTTGCCAATCCCGGCGAAGAGCTGACCCGGGAATACCTGAGCGGCCAGTTCAGCTGAAAAGGGGAACGTTTTTTGGGCCTAGCGACTCCGTCCCATCCCGCGCCATGAGCAAACCGTATCGACTGGACCTGAAAAAGATAGAACGCTCCCTGCACAAGGTCCAGAAGGAGTTCGAGCGCATCAACAGCAGGCTCGAGGTCCGGCGGGACCCGCTGGAAGATGTCATCATCGAGAACATGCTGCTGGGCTACCGCTACATCGACAGGCTGCTGCAGCGGAGGGTGACCCTGCTGCACAGGAAGTCCCTGCACCATATCCTGGAACTGAACCATATCGTGCTCTGCGGCCAGGACCCGTGCGTACGCAAGGAGTTCGACGTCCATATTGCCGCCACCACGGAACGTTTCTACAGCCAGGAACAGTGCAATATCGGCCATCTTGCCAGGTGGTACCACGCCCACAGGGACAAGTCGGCCTGGAAACGGGCCGCCGGCATCTACATCCTCCACCTCAGCCAGCCCCAGCTCTTCTTCGAGGGCAACCACAGGACCGGCGCCCTGATCATGAGCCACATCCTCGCCTCGGACGGCAAGCCCCCCTTTGTCCTCAGGGTCGACAATGCCGAGGCCTACTTCAATCCCTCCACAGTTGCCAAGCTGACCCGCAAGTCCGTGGTGACCAACCTGTGGAAACTCCCCAAGATCAGGAAGAACTTTGCCAGGTTCCTCAAGGAACAGGCCCAGGCAAAGTATCTCATCGCCCCCCGCTAGCCCGGCCGGCTTCACTGCCGGCCCGGGAAACCGCGAACAGTACGCCTTTCCGGACAGTCCACAATGCATACGGACCTCTGTGGTAAACTGTGTGCACGTGGTATACGTTCTGTGATTTCAGCGAATATGTATCCATGCCAGCAGAGCGGGCAGAACCAGTAATGAAAATGGGCAGAAACCATTACGTGACACCGCAGAGCGGTGTCACGAGGAGGAAAATTCCTCATCTTCCTGTCCTTCGGGATTGGCAATTTCACGAAATCCGGTTTGATATTTTTTCCATCTTTCTGTTAGATGTAGTATAGCAGCGAAAAACACTTGCGGGAGAAAGGATTCCGGCCGGCCCACCCCATGGGTCCCGGCCTGGCCGGTCCTTCGGCGGCAATTCTTTTTTTCAGTGTATTGGTCCGTTGTCCGCGGATCCGGAAGATCTATGTATCTGTACAGTACAGCCCGGGAACGGCAACATCCTGTTTCCGCAGCGCTCGCGGCCGTCCTCCTGGCCCTTGCAGTCCTGCTCGCCTCCTGTTCCCGGGAAAAGGAACCGGTCCGCATCGGGCTGGCCATCAACCTGAGCGGCGACGGCGGTCCGGCGGCCGAGCATATCCGGGACGGGGCCCGGCTCGGCGTGGAGACGGTCAACCGTCACGGCGGCATCAATGGCCATCCCCTGGAGCTGCTCGTGCGTGACGACCGGAACGATCCCGACGACATCCTTGCCGTTGACCAGGACCTGATCAACCGTGGCGTGCCGGTGATCATGGGCCACTCCATCTCACAGAACACCCTGGTTGCCTACCCGCTGGTCACGGGGCAGAACGTCCTCCTCTTCACCGCTTACACCGCCACCAGCAAGCTGAGCAACCGCGACGACCTGTTTTTCCGGACATCGGTGGACACCACCATCTACGGCCGGGCCATGGCCGGCCTCCTCCACCGGGCCGGGATCACCAGGATCAGCGCCCTGCTCGACCTGGACAATGCCAGTTTCAGCGAGGACTACCTGCGCCAGATCCGGAAGAACTACAGCGGCACCGTCAACAGGGTCACCTTTCACGCCAGGAAGGAGACAGACTGGAACCGGATCAGCGCCCGGCTCCTCAAGGGCGATCCCCAGGCCGTGATCATGCTCGCCAACTACCGGCAGACCGCCATAATCGCCCAGAAGCTGCGCCAGGCCGGCGCCACCTTCCCCTTCTATGCCACGCTCTGGGACCAGAGCCCGTGCCTCATCCACATCGGCGGCAGGGCCGTGGAAGGGATCAGGATACTGACCTTCATCGCCCCCGAGTATGACAATGACCAGTACCACCACTTTGCCCGCCTGCTCGAACGTCGCTACCTGCGCCAACCCACGGCCAAGTCCATGCGCGGCTACGAGATGGTCCAGATCCTGGCCAGGGCCATGCGGGCCGTGCCCTACCCGCCCTCGGCCGAGGCCATCAAGCAGCAACTGCTCGCCACCACCTTCACCACCCTGCTCGGCAGGGTCCGGTTCAACCGCTACGGCGATGTGCAGCGCCCGCTCTACCTGGTCACGGTCCGCAACGGCCGTTTCGTGCAGGAACAGGTCCTGGATCCGGCAACCGCAACACCATGAAACACGCCGTCACCAGCCCCGACCACGGCCGCGGAAGGGAAAAGATGCCGCCGCCCCTGGCCCGGCGGGTCAACCGGATACTGGCCCTGTTCTTCGTCCTGGGCCTGGTCCTGGTGTCGGTCAAGGTCTCCCTGGTCGAGATGCGCCAGCTCAAGCTGAACCTGGCCCAGGCCATGTCCACCACCGCCGGCACCTGCTCCGCCATCATTGCCGACTACTTCTCCAGCAACCGGAAGCTGATACGCGACTACCTGGACGACACCACGGCCAGGGAAGAGGGGGCCATCGGGCACCTCCTCAAACGGCATCGGCACCAGGCCGGCATTGCCGACGATCTCTTCTTTGTCCTCGATGCCGGCCAGAGGATCGTTCAGATCAGCGCGGGCTTTGAATCCTTCCTCGGCCTCGACATGGGCAACATGCCGGTGATCAGGAGGGGACAGGCCATCTCGCCCGTCCACCAGTCCATCTTCACCGGCCAGAGCGTCATCACCATGCTCTTCCCCCTGAACAACGGCCAGACCCTGGCTGTGGAGAAGAACCTGGACGATGTCCGCTACCTGATCCGTCACTTCCGCATCCCCGGTCTCAAGGGCCGGGTCCTGTTCTTCATCCTCAGCGACGACGGCACCGTGGTCTACCACCCGGACCGCTCCCTGGTCGAATCCAGGGCCCGCCTCGGCCTGGCCATGACCGACTGGACCGCGCCCGACAGTTTCGGCCTGCAGAGTTTCCGCCTCGACCATACCCGGTACCTGGCCTACAGGCAGCAACTGAAGATCCCCTCCACCTGGACCTTCTACGCCGCCATTCCCTACCCGGTCATTATCCGCCACATCCTGCAGATGGTGGCCATCCAGGCCGTCTCCATCTGCCTGACCCTCCTGGCCATGATCCTGGTCCTCAACTGGCTTATCAACCGCTACCTTGCCAGGCCGATCAGCGAGCTGGCCGGGGCCCTGTCCGGCATCAATCCCTTTGTCGACGAACAGCTCGCCCTGCCGCCGCACCTCTCCGACGACACCCGCGAGATCCACGAGATCGTCGGGGCCATGGAAGCCATGATGCGCCGGGTCCGCGAGGCAAAGGAAAGGCTCTCGAAGAGCGAGAGCCTGTTCCGGATGGTGAGCGAGTTCTCCACGGAATGGATCTTCTGGCGCGCCATCGATGGCCGGATGGTCTATACCTCTCCCTCCTGCGAGGAGATCACCGGTTACACGGCAGAGGAATTCCAGCGGCAGAGTGACCTCATCGAGACGATCATCGTTCCCGAGGACCGCGCCCTCTGCCTGAACCACTTCAGGGACCACCAGGATCCCCGCCCCCATCGGCCCATCGAGTACCGCATCCGCACCAGGGACGGCCGGATCCGCTGGATCAGCCATGTCTGCCGCGGCATCTATGACCAGGACGGCAACTACCTGGGCCGGCGCGGCAGCAACCGCGACATCACGCCCCGCAAAGAGGCGGAGCGGCAGCTGGCCATGGAAAAGGAACGCCTCAGCGTCACCCTGCGCTCCATCGGGGACGGGGTCATTACCACCGACATGGAGGGCAACGTGGTCCTGGTCAACAGGGTGGCGGAGCAGCTCACCGGCTGGCGGCAGGAGGAGGCGGCCGGCCGGCCCCTCTCCGAGATCTTTTGCCTGGTGCATCGTGATACCGGCGAACCCCTGCCCTGCCCGGTCAGGGTGATCCTGGCCGAGGAGCAGGTCACGGAACGGGAGGAGGAAGGGATCCTCACCAGCCGCAACGGCCGAAAATACCTGGTCTCCGACACCGGCGCCCCCATCCGCGACCAGGAGAGCAGGATCATCGGCGTGGTCCTGGTTTTCCGTGACATCACGGACCAGGAACGGCTGGAGAACGAGGCCATCAAGGCGCAGCGCCTGGAATCCGTCGGTACCCTGGCCGGCGGCATTGCCCATGACTTCAACAACCTGCTCACCGCCATCCTGGGCAACATCTCCCTGCTGCGCCGCAGCCTGGAGCAGACACCGGCAGTGGAGGAATACCTGCTGGCGGCGGAGCAGGCCTCGCTCAGGGCCCGGGACCTGACCCGACAGCTCCTCACCTTCTCCCGGGGCGGCACCCCGGTCAAGCAGCTGGTGGCCATGGACCGGCTGTTGCGGGAGGCCACCGACCTGACCATGCACGGCTCCAATGTCCGCCACGACCTGCGGATCGCCGAGGATCTCTGGCCGGCCGAGGTGGACGCGGGCCAGGTCAGCCAGGTCATCGGCAACCTGCTGATCAACGCCGACCAGGCCATGCCCGAGGGCGGCGTCATCACCATATCGGCCGACAACGTGACCCTGGCCAGCAACAACCTCCTCAACCTGGCACCGGGTCCCTATGTGCGCATCCGGATCCGGGACCAGGGCACCGGCATCGCGCCGGAATACCTGGACCGGATCTTTGACCCCTATTTCACCACCAAGAACGAGGGCAACGGACTGGGCCTGGCCAGCAGCTACTCCATTGTCCGCAACCACAGAGGAGTTATTGCCGTGGAATCAAAACCGGGTGCAGGAAGCACCTTCACTATCCACCTGCCGGCATCGGAGGGGAAGCGGCCCGAGGAGAAAGAGACCCCGGCGGTCCCGGAGGAGGGACAGGGCAGGATCCTGGTCATGGACGACGAGGAGATGATCCGCAGCCTGTGTACCAGTATCCTCACATCCCTGGGATACGAGGCCGTGGGCACGGCGGACGGCGCCGAGACCCTGCAGGTGTACAGGGAGGCCATGGAGGCGGGAACTCCCTTTGCCGCCGTGATCCTGGACCTGACCGTGCCCGGCGGCATGGGCGGCAAGGAGACGGCGCGCCGGCTCCTGGAGCTGGACCCCGACGCCCGGCTCATTGTCTCCAGCGGTTATGCCAACGACACGGCCATGTCGGAATACAGGGAGTTCGGTTTCAGGGCCATCCTGGTCAAGCCCTACCAGGTCAGTGACATGGCGGGGATCCTCAAGCAGGTGCTCTGACCGCCCGGACCGGGTCAGAAGTCCATGACAAAGCTGTAGACCCCCTCTTCCAGGCGGCTCTGCACCTTGTAGCCCGAGTGGTTGAAGATCTTCTGCATGCGGTCGTTGTCGCGCAGCACCTCGGCCGTGAACCCGGCAATGCCGTTGCGCCGGGCAATGGCGACCAGGTGCCGGAACATGAAGGAGCCGATTCCCCTGCCCTGCCAGCCGTCCCGGACCACGAAGGCCACCTCGGCCCGGTTGTCGCGCTCGTTGAGATAGTACCTGCCAACGGCGATGATCTCCTCGCCATGGGCCTCGGGCACCGTGCCGACGATGGCCACGTCCCGGCGGTGGTCGATGTAGACGAAATCATGGAGCTGGCGGTGGGTGAACCGCTTCTGCCGGCTCATGAACCGGTAGTAGATGGTCTCCTGGGACAGGTTGTAGAGGAGATCGCGCATGTGGGGCTCGTCCGTGGGCCGGATGGAGCGGAAGCTGACCTGGGTGCCGTCGTCGAGCAGGTAGGTGCTGCGCATGGACTCCTCGCCCGGCACCATGAACCGGTTGCCCAGCCCGGCCAGGTCCGGCCGCAGGTAACGGGCCGCCACCGCCTCCTGGAAGAGCTGCTCGCGGAAGTCGGGATGGGCGATGGTGATCAGCGCCATGACCCGCTCCTGGATCGACTTGCCGTGCAGGAAGGCGGTGCCGTACTCGGTGACCACGTAGTGAACCGTTCCCCGGCTGATCACCACCCCGGAGCCGGGCTGCAGGGTGGTGACGATCCGCGAGCGGCTGCCGTCCCTGGACACGGAGGGCATGGTGATGATGGCCCGGCCGCCCTCGGAACGGGCCGCGCCGCGGTTGAAATCCACCTGGCCGCCGATACCGGAATAGAAGCGGCCGCCCACCGAGTCGGAACAGACCTGGCCGGTGAGGTCGATCTCCAGGGCCATGTTGATGGAGACCATCTTCTTCTGCCGGCCGATGACGTTGGAGTCGTTGACATACTCGGTGGAACGGAACCGGAACAGGGGGTTGTCGTCCACGTAGTCGTAGAGTTTCCTGGTCCCCATGCAGAAGCTGGTGGTGATCCGGCCGCGGTCGATGGTCTTGCGCGACCCGGTCACTGCCCCGGATTCCACCAGGCCGATGATGGAGTCGGTGATCATCTCGGTATGGATGCCCAGGTCCTTCTTGTCGTGCAGGAAGTCCATGACCGCCTGCGGGATCCGGCCCACGCCCGGTACCCGGCCAAGGCCGAATTCCAGGGTGGCGCCGTCGGGGATCAGCGCCGCCACCTCCCTGCCGATCTTGCGGCTGATCTCGTGCACCGGGTGGGACTCGCGCTCGATGATCGGGCTGTCCACCGGCACCAGCAGGTCGAGATCATAGACATCCATCAGCGAGTTGCCATGGGTCCAGGGCATGTTCGGATTGACCTGGGCAATGACCAGGGAGGCGTTCTCGGCCGCGCTGCGAACGATATCCACCGAGATGCCGAGGCTGACCTTGCCATGGATATCCGGCGGCGTCACCTGGATCAGGGCCACGTCCAGGGGCAGGCGGCCGGTATGGAACAGCCTGGGCACATCCGACATCAGGATGGGGGTGTAGCTACCCAGCCCCTCCTGGATCATGCCCCGCACGTTGGAGCCGATGAAGAAGGAGTTGATGGTAAAGCACTCGGCATACCGCTTGTCGGCATAGGGGGCGTCGCCCTTGGTGATGAGCTGGACGATCTCGACGTCGGCCAGTTCGCCTGCCCGGTCGGTCATGGCCCGGACCAGCTCCAGCGGTTCGGCGCAGCCGGTGCCGATAAAGACCCGTTGTCCCGGCTGCAGCCGGGCCAGGGCCCGGGCCGCCGTGGTGACCATGTCACCATACTTTTCCTGCCAGTTGCTGTCGTATTCCATATCAGCCCCCCTGTCTGATTCCCCTGCCCGGACGGACCGGCGCCGGTGCCAGGGTCATCCTGGCATCGGCCACCACCGGATCGCTGCCCGGTTCGCCGACGATCAACGGATTGATGTCCAGCTCGACGATCTGGGAAAAATCCGTGGTCAGCTGGCTGATCCGCTGCAGACCGCCGGCAATGGCCGCGATGTCCACCCCCTTGCGGCCGCGCCGTCCCTCGAGCATCTCCCAGGACCTGGTCGACCTGAGCATCTGCATGGCCTCGTCCGCCGTGATGGGCGCAAGGTGGAAGGTGACGTCCTTCATCACCTCGACAAAGATGCCGCCCAGGCCGAACATCAGCATGGGCCCGAACTGGGGATCGCGGGTCATGCCGATGATGACCTCCAGGCCGCGCTCGGCCATCTTTTCGACGTAGATGCCCTCGATCTTCGCATCGGGCGCATGCTTGCGGATGCGCAGCATCATCAGTTCAAAGGCGTCCTCGACCTCGCGCGCCGAACCGAGATGCAGGCTGACGCCGCCGAGGTCGGTCTTGTGAATGATATCGGGCGACACCACCTTCATGGCCACGGGAAAGCCGATGAAACGGGCGATCTCCACCGCCTCCTCGGGCGTCACGGCGAGCTGGCCGTCAAGGACGTGGAAGCCGTAGGCCCTGAGGATATCCTTGGCCCTGACCTCGCCCACCTGCAACCGGCCGGTCCGCAGGCCGCGGGAGATGACCCGCTCCACCCGCCGCCGGTTGACCGGGAACCGGGTCACCAGCCGCGGTGGACGACGCCGCCAGACGCCATAGTCGTACATGGCCTTGAGGGCGGACACGGCCCGTTCCGGTGACTCGTAATCCGGCAGGCCGGCCGCTGCCAGCTCCAGGCGGCCCGGCAGCACATCGCTGCCGCCCATGAAGGAGGCCAGGACCGGCTTGGAGCCGTCGATATGCTCGGCAATGGCGCGGGCCGTCTCCGCCGGCCGGGTCATGGCCTGCGGCGTGAGCAGGACGATGATCGCGTCCACGGACGGATCTTCCTGGGCCGCCAGCAGGGCATCAACGTAGCGGGCCGGGTCGGCGTCGCCGAGCACATCCACCGGGTTGCCCACCGAGGCGGCGGCCGGCAGCCTGCCGCGCAGGGCGGTGGCGATGTTGCGGTCCAGGACCGCCACCTCCATGCCGGCCTTCTCGACCGCATCGGCGGCCATGGTGCCCGGGCCGCCGGCATTGGTGATGATCAGGATCCGGTTGCCGGCCGGGGCCGGCTGCATGGAAAAGGCGGTGGCATAGTCGAACAGGGCGTCAAAGGTGTCGGCCCGGCAGACACCGGCCCGCTTGAAGGCGGCGCCATAGGCCGTATCCTGGCCGGCAAGGACACCGGTATGGCTGGCAGCGGCACGCTGGCCGGCGGCCGTGGTCCCGGACTTGAGCAGGACCACGGGCTTGCGGTTGCTGGCCTCCTCGGCCGCCTTGACAAAGGCGTCGCCGGAACTGATATCCTCCAGGTAGCCGACAATGACCCCGGTGGCCTCATCCCCGGCCAGTTCCTTGAGCAGGTCCACCTCGGTGATATCGGCCTTGTTGCCGATGGAGACCAGTTTCGACAGCCCCAGGTGGCGGGAGGCGGCCATGTCCAGCATGGCCGTGCACAGGGCGCCGGACTGGGAAAAGACGGCGATGTTGCCGGGCTGCGGCATGCGGGCGGCAAAGGAGGCATTGAGGGAGTTGGCCGTGTTGATCAGTCCCAGGCAGTTGGGCCCCAGGAGACGGATACCGCTGCGGTGACAGATCCTGGCCAGCTCGAGCTCGAGATCGCGCCCCTTGTCGCCCACCTCCTTGAAACCGGCGCTGATGACGATCATGGCACCCACGCGCAGGTCTGCCGCCTGGCGGGCGACATCGAGCACGCGGGCGGCGGGCACCGCCACCACAACGAGATCGATCTCCGGACCACAGGCGGCAAGGTCCGGCAGGACCGGGTGGCCGAACAGTTCACCCCCGGCCGGGTTGACCGGAAAGATGGTGCCGGCGAAACCGGACTCCACCAGGTTGTGCAGGATATCGTATCCCACCTTGCCCGGGGACCTGGAGGCCCCCACCACGGCGATACTCCTTGGAAAAAACAATTTGTCCAGCATGGGCACCTCGCAGAATTGAACAGACGGCCTGGAACATTGCCAGCCCCCCGGGCACAACATCGCTGTCCCCTGGCTCCTGTTTTCTGATACCTAGATCCTGCAATTGGCAATTTTGCCGGAGATGCGAGGCATCAAGGGCGAAATGAAGAAAAAATCCTTCACACGGTCAGTGAGTCGAACAAAACGGCCACGTTCGTATAATCCGCTCATATGGCAAAAGAAATTTTTTCTTCATTTTCGAAGTGCAGGATTTAGGTGATAAGCTCTTTTCCGGTGAAAACGGTTTCTCTGCCCGGCGGCACGGGGTATAGTGCATCCGCTTACCGCAACAATCAACCCCACCCGAACCGGAGAACTGCCATGGCCGAGTCACGCCTTCCCGTTACCTTCTACAAGTCAGCCATCTGACCGCGCTGCATGATGGTCCGCCGTGCGCTGGACAGACTGCAGCCGGAATTTCCGTCCCTGGAGGTCAAGGAGATCGACATCATGATCCACCCGGGAACGGCCTGGAAAAACAACATCCGGATGATCCCCACCCTGGTCTGCGGCGAGCAGCGACTCTCCGGCATCTACCTGGGCACCGCCCGGGTCAGGTCGTTCCTGGCCCGGTGCCGCGGGGATGCCGGATCAGAGTGATCGGCGACACGCGCCACCGCGGCAGGCCACCCGGCATGTCAATCTGCCACCGGGCCATCAGCCGTCAAGCACACTGCGCACGGTCTGCAGCATCTCCTCCATGACCAGGGGCTTCTGGACGAACCGGGCAATACCCAGGGCCAGGACCTGCTCCCGGTTCATCTCCTCGCTGTAGCCGGTGCAGAGGATCACCGGCAGCTCTGGCCGGATCGCCATCATCCTGCGGGCCAGTTCCACCCCGCTCATCTCCGGCATGGTCAGGTCGGTGATCACCAGGTCGATCTCGCCGGCATGTTCCCGGAAGTGGGCCAGGGCCTCGCGACTGGAGGTGAAGGGAAGCACGGTATACCCGAAGCGGCCCAGGAGCTGGCGGCTCATGTTGACAATCAGTTCCTCGTCGTCAACAAACATGATCCGTTCCCTGCCGCCCACGTACTCCGGCCCGGCCCCCTTCTCCTGCTCCCCGCCCTGGTCGGCATCGAGCCGGGGCAGGAAGACCTCGAACAGCGAGCCATACCCCGGCCTGCTGGTGACCCGGATCGCCCCGCCGTAACTCTGGACAATGCCGTGCACCACGGCAAGTCCCAGCCCCGTGCCCTCGCCGGTCTCCTTGGTGGTGAAGTAGGGATCAAAGATCCTCGCCCGGGTCGCCTCGTCCATGCCGATGCCGGTATCGGCCACACTCAGCAGGACATAGCCGCCCGGTGGCAGATCCACATCAGCCGCCTCCCCCTGTCCGGACAGCTCCACGTCAACGACCCGGACCTGCAGGGTGCCCCCCTGCTCCCGCATGGCATGGTAGCCGTTGGTGCAGAGGTTCATGACGATCTGCTGGATGCGGGTGGCATCGGCCATGACCAGGCCGCTGGACGTAAGCGACGATTCGATGCCGATGGTGGACGGAATGGAGGAGCGAAGCAGCTGCAGGGCCTCCCGGACCGCGGGGGCCACGGGTATGGGATGACGCTGTTCGCCGGTCTTCCTGCTGAAGGTCAGGATCTGCTGTACCAGGGTCCTGGCCCGCTCGGCGGCGTTGCGCACCTGCTCCAGGTGCCGGCCCGGTTCGGAGTCCTCGCCGACCCCGTGCATGGCCAGCTCGGCATAGCCGAAGATGGCAGAAAGGATGTTGTTGAAATCGTGGGCAATCCCCCCTGCCAGCGTCCCCAGAGCCTCCATCTTCTGGGCCTGGCGCAGCTCCTCCTCGAGCTGTTTCCGCCGGCTGATCACCTCGGCAATGGCAAAGAAATATTCCCGGCCATCCAACTCGAAAAAGGAGGTGTTGACCTCCATGGGAATATCGTGACCGTCCCTGTGCCGGATCAGGGTCTCGTAGGTCTTCGCCCCCTGGCTGCGGATCTGGTCCAGGATGTCGCGGAAGTTCTCCTCGGTCCACATGCAGCTGATATCGGCGATGGAAAACCCGAGGAGCTCTTCCCTGGAATAGCCGGTGACCCGGCAGGCCGCGTCGTTGGCGTAGAAGAACCGGCACTCCTTAAGCGTCCTGCCCGGCACGTACCAGACAATGGGCAGGGCACAGTGATCAAAGGCGTGCTTGGCCATGACCAGTTCCCGCCGGGTCTCCTTCTGGCGCGTGACGTCCCGGACGACCATCTGCAGGTAGAAGGTGTTGCCGATCTGCAGGGGAATCATGGTGAACTCGCCGTCAAAGACGCTGCCGTCCAGTCTCCTGGCCTTCCACTCGACGGTCTGCACGCCGGTGGCAACGATCTCCTCGATAACCCCGGTGATGGAGCGGGCCTGGCCATGGTCATCCCTGCCGTTGCCATCCACCAGGGCCGAGGGCTCCAGGCTGGTCAGCCGGTTCAGATCGGTGCGGAACAGGCGCAGCGCCTTGCGGTTGCAGTCGATGATGACCCCGTCCCTGAGCAGGAGGACCGGGTCGGGCGTGTTGTCAAAAAAGGAATGATAGAGCTGGCGGCTGTGGCGGAGAACGGTCACGTCATGGCCCAGGGCCAGGATGAACTGCAGTTCGCCGTCACCATTCCTGACCGAGGTGAGGGAAAAGTCGATATTGTGGAGCTTGCCGCCGGAGTCGACATGGGTGGTGTCAAAAAAGATGCACTCCCGGCCGGCCCTGATACCGGCAATGGCGCGGCGCAGCCGGTCGCGTTCCTCCTCCGAATGGGTCCACCAGGGGGTGTCGGGAAAGGGACGGCCCAGGACATCGTCCTGGTGGCCGTCGATCAGGAGCAGGGCCTGCCGGTTGATGGCCACGACACGGCCTTCGGGGTCAAGGAGGCCGCAGAGCTGGCGGTGGTTCTGGAAGAGAACCTGGAACTTTTTTTCCTGGAGAAGGATCTCCCTGCGGCCCCGGTCAATCTCCCGTCGCATCCTGACGTTGAACAGGAAGAGGACAGCCAGCCCGAGCAGAATCAGGCCATCCACCAGCACCCCTCCCCAGATCATGCCGTTGCCCCGCACCAGCCCGCCTGCCGCCGGCAACGAGGAGCCGGCAAGGAGATCACCCGGCGCGGCAAGGGAAACAGCGGCAAGCAGCAGGACAGTCCGTGCCGCGGGGCGGCAGGGAAATCGGATGCGCAGGCAGGGGGGCATGGAGGTCGCTGGTAATTGCAGAATTTGGGCGCCATGGAAAACAGCGGCTGCAGCGCTCACCGTGGCAAGGCTGTGTCTTCTCTACAGTAAGCACCTTTTCCCGTTACAAATCAATAAGTTTATCAGAAAATGTCTGCCCGCAGCGCATTGGACGGTGGAATCTTCATGGCTTGCCGGGGCTGTGACCCGGAAGTTGGTGCCTGCGGCGGGTTAACAGGAGCCGGTCCCTTTCCGCCCCTGTTGCCATCCGCGGTCATGAACCGCTGTCCGCCTTGCGGCCGTAGAGCCCGCGCAGGCGGTCGAGGACAGGGAACCGGCGGTTCTGCGGCTGGTTGAGCAGGACAACGAACGGGATACCGTCATCCAGGTAACCGGCCAGGTTGTAGACCCCCTGGAGGG
>WFUT01000123.1 GCA_015484845.1 Desulfobulbaceae bacterium | reverse complement strand
ATCGAAGGTTGCTGATAGCCCCGACGTTTCTGCAGTTTCAAGGGCGGGTCGATGTGACAGCATCACCCGCTCTTTTTTTGTCACCTAAATCCTGCACTTTGAAAATGAAGAAAAAATTTTCTTTTGCAGTATCAGCGAATTACACGAACGTGATCGTTTTGTTCGACTCGCTGACCGTGTGAAGGATTTTTTTCTTCATTTTCTCGCCCACAGGGATTGCCAATTGCAGGATTTAGGCAGCAGACCACCGAAGCCCCAGAGGACAGCAGACAAGCGAGACTGATATGGATCCGCAGACACTGCCTGCGCGCGAGCAGGAGATCTATCAACGTATTCGGCAGCAGTACAAGGTCGCCTTTGAACCGCTCAAGGTGGGTGGTGTCCGGCTCAACCTTCTCAAGATGACCGACCTGGAGGAGATTCTCGATGGCAAGGATCCCCTGCAGAATGTCTCCGAGTTTCCCTTCTGGGTCAGGCTCTGGGAGGCGGCCATCGTCCTGTCCGAGTTCCTGGCCGGGCAACAGTTTGACCCGGGCACCACGGTGCTTGAACTGGGAGCCGGCCTGGCGGCGCCCGGACTGACCGCCGCGGCCTGCGGCTGCGAGACCACGCTCAGTGACTACGAGGAACTGATCCTCGATTTTGCCCGGGTCAGCGCCGCGGCCAGCAACGTCTCCGGGGTCGATTTCACGATCCTCGACTGGCTCGATCCGCCGGCCATGGAGCGGTTCGATGTCATCATCGGTGCCGAGATCCTGTTCCGGGAAGACTTTTTCGAGCCCCTGCTGGCTCTCCTCCGCCAGGCCCTGAAGCCTGGCGGTGTTGTCTACCTGGCCCATGACGTCCGGCGCAAGAGCCTGAAGCCGTTTCTGGAACAGGCGGAAAAGGAATACCGGATCGCGGCCTCCATGCGAAAGCTCAGGAGCCTTGAAGAAGACAGGGAGATCCTCCTTACCCGGCTGCAGCCGCTGTCCTGAGCGCGTGGCCGTGCAGGGTCCCGCCGGACCAGCCCGGAATCCCGGCCCGCGCGGCCGCAACGAACTGTCTCCCATGCTGGTGTTTTTGTGTATCCCGTCTGTCTGAACATAACCGGCAGGCTCTGCATCGTCATCGGCGGCGGCATTGTCGCCGAACGCAAGGTTCGGGGACTGCTTGCCGCGGGCGGCCGGGTACGGGTGATCAGCCCCGAGGCCACCGCCGCCCTGGCCGACATGGCCAGGGAAGGCAGGATCGAGTGGCTGCGCAGGCCCTACGCCCCCGGCGACCTGGACCGGGCCTTTCTCGTCTTTGCCGCCACGGACAGCCGCGGGGTGCAGGAGGCGGTCTGCCGGGATGCGCAGCAGGCCGCCATCCTGGTCAACGTGGCCGATGATCCGGACCGCTGCTCCTTCCAGGTGCCGGCCACGGTCCATCGCGGCGACCTGACCCTGTCGGTGGCCACCGGCGGCAGGAGCCCGGCCGTTGCCGCCATGATCCGCCGGCGCCTCGAGCGGGATTTCGGCCCCGAATATGCCGTCCTGCTGGAGCTGGTGGCCATGATCCGGCAGGAGGTCCTCTCCGATGACCGCAGCCCCGGGGAGCGGAAAATTCTGTTTCAAAATATACTCCATGACGATATAGTTTCCTGGATCCGCGAAGGCCGGTGGGACAGGCTGCAACAGCACCTGCAGGAGGTCCTCGGTCCCGGGCACTCCCTTGACCTCAGTCGACTGAAACAGGAATTTTCATGAGCTTTCTTCTCTTCCAGATCAGCTTTGCCGGCTACTTTCTGGCCATGGCCGCCTATCTGGTGTTCTTCATCTCCCAGAAGAAACCGGTGCGCCGCATCGCCAGGATGATCTTTTTTGGCGCCGCCATCTGCCACACCCTCAACATCATCGCCCGCTATGTTGAGGCCGGCCATACCCCCATTACCAGCCAGCACGAGGCGATCTCCTTCTTCGCCTGGGCCGTGGCCTGGAGCTATCTCTCGTTTCGCTGGCGCTACACGGTCAAGAACTTCGGCACCTTTGTCAGCATGATGGTCTTTGTTCTCATGCTGTTTTCCTCCCTGGCCTCGCGCCAGATCATGCCCCTGGTGCCGGCCCTGCAGTCCTGGTGGCTGCCGGTGCATGCCTCCATCTCGCTGGTGGCCGACGGTTTCCTTGCCCTGGCCTGCATCGGCTCCATCATGTACCTGCTGCAGGAACGGGAGATCAAGAAAAAGCGCTTCGGTCTCTTCTATTCCCGCCTCCCTTCCCTGGACTCCCTGGACAAGCTGAACCAGCACTGCCTGAGCGTCGGCTTTCCTCTCCTCACCCTGGGGATCATCACAGGTTCCCTCTGGGCCAAGCAGGCCTGGGGGTCCTACTGGCACTGGGATCCCAAGGAGACCTGGTCGCTGATCACCTGGTTTCTCTACGCCGCCGTGGTCCACCAGCGGTTCACCGTCGGCTGGCGCGGCCGCAGGGTCGCGGTGCTGACCATCATCGCTTTTGTCGCCGTCCTCTTCACCCTCTGGGGCGTGACCTTTCTTTTGAAAGGGGTGCACACCTATGCCACGTGATACCATCGTCCTGCTCGGCGTCAACCACAAGACCACGCCGCTTGCGGTCCGGGAGAAGCTCGCCCTCACCGGCGGCTACGAGGAACCCCTGGCCGCCCTGGGCAGGCTGGATGCGATCAGGGAGTACTACCTGCTCTCCACCTGCAACCGCGTCGAGGTCCTCTTCACCTGCCGCGACGTGCGCGAGGCCCGCCGCCAGGTGCTGGACCTGCTCTTTGCCGGCTCGGCCAGCCGCGAGGAGATGCGGAACTACATCTACCAGTACGAGGACCAGGAGGCGATCAACCATCTCTTCCTGGTGGCCTCCAGTCTCGATTCCATGATCGTGGGCGAGGCCCAGATCCTGGGACAGCTCAAGGATGCCTTTCGCCATGCCTCCAGTCTCAAGACCAGCGGCCTGGTCCTGAACAAGCTGCTGCACAAGTCATTTTCCGTGGCCAAACGGGTCCGGACCGAGACCAGGATCGGCGCCAACGCGGTCTCCATCAGCTATGCCGCGGTGGAGCTGGGGCGCAAGATCTTCGGCAACCTGGACGACAAGCGGGTCCTGCTGGTGGGGGCCGGCGAGATGGCCGAGCTGGCCGCCGAGCACCTGGTGGGGCAGGGGGTCTCCGAGGTGGTGGTGGCCAACCGGACCCTGGAGCGGGCCGTCAGGCTGGCGCGTCGCTTCGACGGCCGTGCCGTTGGCCTGGACGAGCTGGTGGAGCAGCTGAAATACGTCGATATCATCATCAGTTCCACCGGTGCCTCGGACCTGATCCTGTGGAAAAAGGATGTCCAGTCGGTGATGCGCGAGCGGCGCAACCAGCCCCTTTTCTTCATCGACATCGCCGTGCCCCGGGACCTGGACCCGGAGATCAACGAGCTCGACAACGTCTATCTCTACGATATCGACGATCTCAAGCACGTGGTGGAGATGAACAAGTCCGAGCGCGACCGGGAGGCGGTCAAGGCGCGGCGGATCGTGGAGGAGGAGACGCTCAAGTTTACCCAGTGGCTGGAGAATATCGAGCTGACACCGACCATTATCGAGCTTCGCAGGATGGCCGACGAGATCTGCAGGAAGGAGCTGGCCAAGACCCTGGGCAGGCTTGACAATCTCAGCGCCAGGGAGCGAAAGTCCATTGAAAAGATGGCCGCGGCCATCACTTCCCGCATGCTGCATCATCCGCTCCGGTACCTCAAGAGCGACAACCCCTGCGCCGATCGTCGCGACAAGGTCAACACCGTGCGCACCCTCTTCTGTCTCGACAATGGCAACGGCAACGGAGAAAAACAGTGAGCAGGGCGATGGGTGAGCGGGAACAGCTGCTGGAAGAGGAGTTCCTTATCCTGCGTCACTCGGGCGAGATTCCCGAGATCGCCTACCATTCCTCCCTGCACTATCTCTGCGAGGACGCCGAAGGCCCCGGCCTTGTGCTGAGCGAAGAGGAGGTGCGCGCCCTGCAGGACGCGGCCCTGGTGCGCAGCCGGGAGATCGTGCTCCGGGACCTGGACCCGGACAACCGCGACCTGTCCCTGTACCGCGGCGTGCGGCGCAGCATCTGTAACTGGCAGCGCCACCTGGACTTCTGCCGGCGCATCGGCCGCGATGATTCCTCTTTCCTGCCCCGGGTCCGCCAGGCCCTGGTCGGGTTCCTGCACCGCGAGGCAGTGGATGTCTGCCAGGGGCTGCGCGCCTCCTCCATCAACTGCAGCGACGAGGCCCTGGCCGAATTCATCGCCGAGCTGGGTATCGGGCCGGAGGAACTGCCCGCCAACTGGCGCACACTCTGCCCCTGAGGGAACGATGCGGATCGGGATCATTGGCACGGGCCGGCACGGCAGCCGGTATGCCAACCACATCGTCCGCGACCTGGACGGCCTGACCCTGGCGGCCATCAGCCGCCGTTCCGACCAGGGACGGGACCAGGCCGGGCAGTGGCGCTGCCGCCTGTTTACCGACTGGCGCGAACTGGTGGACGAACCAGGGGTGGAGGCCGTGATCGCGGCGGTGCCGCCGGCCCTGCATCCCGATATCGCCCGGGCCTGTGCCGCGGCCGGCAAACCACTTCTCCTGGAAAAACCGCTCGCCGTCTCGGTGGCGGCCGGCAGCGAGATCGTCGAGCTCTTCCGCCGGCATGGCCTGCCGCTCACCGTGGGCCAGACCCTGCGCTACAACGCGGTGATCCGCCACCTGCGGCAGAGGTTGCCGGAGATCGGCAGCCTGTATGCCGTTTCGGCCAACCAGCGCATCGAACCCTCCACCCTCGAGTGGCACGGCCGGCCCGAACTGGCCGGGGCCGGGGTCAGCTTCCACACCGCGGTCCATGTCTTTGACGCCCTGCGTTACATCACGGGCCTGGAGATTGTCCGCGTCTGCGCCACGGTCCGCAGGGAACATAATCCCTGCCTGGAGGACTCCCTGGCCGTGCTCATGGAGATGGAAAACGGGGTGATCGGAACAGTGGACTGCTCCAAGGTGGGCCATGCCCGTTCCGGGCGTTTCGAGTTCGTGGGCAGCCGGGGCCAGCTTGCCGGTGACCAGATATACAATACCTGCGAACGGATCCAGGGGCTGGAGGTGCAGGCCCTGGATCCGGGCCGGCCCGTGGGCACCATCGTGCCGCTTTTGGAGCAGTGGCGACGGTTTCTCGCCGGCCGGGGAAGTAACCCTGTCACCGGCGAGGACGGCCTGGCCGCTGTCCGCTGCTGCCAGGCATGCCTGCAATCGGCCCGCCGGGGAGGCTGGGTCGATGTCCGTCCTGCCGGCGATGGCGGCGCTATTCGACCCAGGTAAGGATCTCGTCGGTGGGAACCCGGTCGGTGCGCAGGCTGTTGGCCGGTGCGTCCGTGTCCGGGTAGCCGATGGCCATGCCCAGTACCAGGCGCTTGCTCTCCGGGATGCCGAGGAACTCTTTGGTGTCTGCCGCATAGTCCACGGCAAAGGCCTGCGGAACCGTGCCCAGGCCGCGGGCATGGGCGGCGAGCATCAGGGTCTGGGCGAAGATGCCCAGGTCGAACAGGGACCACTGGGAGAGGGATGCCTCCTGGTAGAGGAAGATCCCGTGCGGTGCGTTGTAGAAGCGGAAGTTCGCCTTCTTGGCCTTGAGGACCATCTCCGGCGCGGCCAGGTCAATACCCGTGGCCTCCTTCCGTTTCCTGAACAGGTCGTCGATGCGGGCCTGCTCCGCCGGCGGCCATGACACCGGCGCCGCAATGTCGGGACAGGGCGGTTTGCCACTCTCCAGCAGCCCGATCAGGTGGTTTGCCAGGGCATCCTTTTTCCCGCCCGAGACGATCATCACCTCCCAGGGCTGGCTGTTCTTGTAAGATGGCGCACGCTGGGCCGTGGCGATCACTTCGGTCAGCAGGTCCCGGTCCACCGGGTCCGGCCTGAACTGCCTGATACTCATCCGGGTTTCTATACACTTGATGGCGTCCATGGTACGTCCTCCTGCCGCAGGTCAGCGGTCGGTGCTGTGTTGGCTCGTCTTGGTCACGGGGCTTCCTGTCCCACGGAGTGTACCCAATGACCGGTGCGCCCTGCAACTGTTCTTCCTGCTTTTTCCCTGCCCCGCCTCTTTTCGGCTTGACTCTGCCCTGTATTGCCTCGATGATACAGGCAGGGACGCGATACGTATCAGGAGGATAGACGCATGGGATATACGAGATACCTGCTGCCGCCGCTCCTGGCCCTTCTCCTGCTGACCGGCTGTAATGCGCTGCAGGACATGAAGAGCATGGGCGAAAAGCAGGGCATCGTGCAGAAGGTCATCAGGGACCGGTACGGCTGGAAGACCGGGGTGGGCTGGCAGATGCGAAACGGCCGTCTCACCCGGGTGACCGTGACCTTTGCCGCCGCCGATGTCGCCCATGAGCAGGTGGCCACCCTGGAACAGGCGGCCAGGGAGGCGGTGCACCGGGCCTTCAGGAGTACGCCGCAGGTGATCTGCGTCCAGGTTGTGGGCCAGCCGGACGCCTGACGATGCAAAAGACACGGCCCGGGCGGATGGTACGGCCGCCGGGCGGCTGCCCTACGCGTGCCCCGGGTCCCGGTGCGGATGACGATGGGTGCGGACAGGGTCGGTATGCAGGTGCCGGCGCCGATGCATGAGATTGGCGCGCAACAGCAGCTCTTCGTCCTGCAGGATCTCTTGCGGCTTTCCTGCCGCGGCCAGGCGATGATCTTCGCCGAGGATATAGGCCTGGTCGGCTATGACCTTGGCGACCTCGAGTTCATGGATCGCCACGATCAGGGTCTTGCCCTTTTCCTTCAGAGAGAGAATGAATTCGATCACCCAGTCCTGGGTGCGCGGGTCAAGGTTGGCCGTCGGTTCATCAAGCAGCCAGACCTCCGGGTCCAGGGCCAGCAGTGAGGCCAGGGCCACCTTCTTTTTCTCCCCTTCACTGAGCTGGTACGGTACCCGGTCCTTCAGCTTTTCAATGCCCAGGACCGCCAGGGCGGAGGCGGCCCGTTCTTCCACCTCCTCCCTGGCAAGCCCCATCTGGAGGGGGGAGAAGGCCACCTCCTGCCAGACGGTGGGGAGAAAGAGCTGGGAGTCCGGGTCCTGGAAGAGGAATCCCACCCGCCGCCGGAAGGCAAAGGCAAAGGATTCATCCTGCAGCCGCTTTTCCGTCAATGGTTCGCCAAACGCCTCGATCGTTCCCTGCTTTGGGAAATAGAGACCGTCAAGGAGCTTGAGCAGCGTGGATTTCCCGGAGCCGTTGACGCCGAGAAAGACGATGTTTTCCCCCCGCCCGATGCGGAAATCCATGTCATAGAGGCCGGACAGGCCGCCGGGGTAGGAATAGCTCATCCCGCTTACCTTGAATATCGTATCACTCATTGCATGCCGCCAAGGAAAAAGATTGTGCCAAGAAAGGTGATCGTGAAGACGACCCAGACCGTGTCCTGCCAGGTGAACCTGAAATCATCCAGGAAACGGGCATTACCGGTCCAGCCCCTGGAGAGCATGGCGAGATAGACATCATTGCTCAGGTTGTACGAGCGGGTGAGCAGAAAGCCCAGCCTGGAAGAGAGCCAGTTCTGCTGCTCCCTGGTATCTGTCGGCCCCACGGTTCGACTGGTGCGGGCCAGGAACATCTCCTCTGCCACCTTGATGAACAGGAAGATGTAGCGGTAGGTCATGCCGAAAATAAGAATGGCCACCTTGGGGAAACGAAGGGCTGTCAGGGCCTGGAGAAGACGTGACCACTGCGTGGTCAGCACCAGCAGCACCGACAGGGAGACGGACGTCGCCACCCGGAGGATAAAGATTGCCGCCCCGTGCACCCCCTGCTGGGTGATGGCGATGGTGGCCGGGAAATGGAGCGGTCCCCAGGAGAACGGCGCAGAAAAGGTGATCAGGGTAATGAGGGGCTGGCCGGGGGTGACCACGTTAAAGATCGCCGGCAGGGCAATGGCGCCGGTGAAGAGCGGGATAAAGAGCCAGACCCGCTTCATGAAAAAGAGCATGGGGATGCGGGAGGCGGCGGCCAGGATGACGGTCAGCAGGTATATCAGCGCCATGACGGCAAGGTGGCGGGTGATGGCCGTGGCGATCAGCAGGGCGAGGAAGGTGATGATCTTGCCGCGGGGATCCAGACCCTGCAGCAGGCCGGGCAGACGGGCGTAGCGCTCCGCGAAGACCGCCTGTTTTATCGCCTCGGTCAGCCCGGCCAGGGTCTTGCTGACAAAGTTTTTTCTGCTCATTGCCCCTGTTCTTCCCGGGACAGCGACCTGCCGTGCGTCAACAGGCGGCCAAGGAGCCAGGTGATGAGCACAATCAGGGCCATGCCGATGAGGGCAGAGAGGATATAGCCCGGCCGGTCCCCGGCCCGGGGCACAGTGTAATCCGCAAACGGGGCGTGCCAGAGATCACCGAACCTGGTCATCCCCTGCGGGACATAGCCCAGGAGTTTTGTCAGTTCGTCGCTGCCCCACTCGCCCCAGGCGGTGTTGGAGGCCAGGAGGCCCAGGGGCGAAACCAGGGCCAGCAGGCCAAGGCCGATCCATAGTTTTTTTATTCCTTTCATGCTGTTACCTCCTTCTTCCCGATATCGGTGTTCAGGCCGAGGTGCAATGAACGCCGCGTAAAGGCGAGGACACCCTCGGTGGCTATCACCTCGGCAATGCCGGCAATGGTCAGGTGCGCGATCATCATGGCCGGAATGGTCTGGCTGAGGTTGAAAGGGCAGTACAGGGGCGTGCCATTGGCGGTATGAAAGAGAAGCGGCTGGATTCCCAGCTCAAGGGCGGCACAGAAGGCGGCGGCATTGATGCCGGCGTAGCTGCCCAGGGCGATGGCCAGCCATTGGCGCCCGGAGCCGGGTTCCGCCCCGCGGCTGGTCAGCCAGTAGACAAAATAGCCGACAAAGGGCAGGACGATGGCCATGTTGAAACAGTTGGCGCCATAGGTCAGTATTCCGCCGTCTCCGAAAAAGATGGCCTGCACCAGGAGGGCGATGGACACACCGATGGTGGCGGCCCAGGGACCAAGAACAATGGCCATCAGGGTGCCGCCCACCGCATGCGCCGTGGTGCCGCCGGGCACGGGGACATTGAACATCATCACCACAAAGGAGAAGGCGGCAAAAACAGAGAGCAGCGGGACCTTTTTTGCGGTGAGTGTCTTGCTGACCTTCCTGGCTGACAGGTACCAGACCGGCGCGCTGGCGGCATACATGACGCCACATGTTGACGGGCTCAAGTAACCATCTGGGATGTGCATCTTCGACCTCCTTGTTCATAGGGAACCCATGACAATCTCGTAAAAAGTCTTCCCGGCGGCGTCTTCTTCACCAATATTCGGAATACCGGCAGGGCCTGACCAGGTTTCCAGGTCGCAGCCCCAAACCAGCAAGCATGATGAGCCGCAACTCTTCCGTGACACCGTGGAGCAGTGTCGCGAGGGTGCGGTGGCGCCCGGAATCAGGGGAGAACCCGGAGGAGGGTGCCCTTGTTGCACCGCCCTGCGGTTCCACGTCTTACCAGGCGCTCTGCGCCATTTTTGGTATAACTGTCCAGAAAATGGTGCCCGGGCCGGGGGGAAGACTTTTTACGAGTCCATCAGACCTTGGTAATACATTTTTTTAAAAACGTATTACCAAATCAGTAGCACTAATCAAGGTCGAAGTCAAAGAAAAATTGGATTGTGCCGTGGCCGACCGGGGCCACGGCACAGTTCTTTCACCCGGATCCGGAAAAAACCTCCATGCCCGCAGGGCGGGCCCTGGTTCCCCGGTCCTCGTCCCCGGGGTTCTGCTTTCTCGCAACCGCGCAGTTGCGACGCGCAACTCCGGGAGTGCGGCGCGGCAGGCCGTTATTTTTCCCTGATCCAGGCCAGGGCCGCCGCCACCCTGGGAAAGCCGATGGTGGAGATGAGCAGCAGCAGGGCGTGCTCGATCTCCTCTCTGCTGGCGCCGGCATCCCCGGCCTTGCGGGCATGGGTGCGTACCGAGCCCGTGGACTGGGTCGCGGCCGCGGCCGCAAGCTGGATCAGCTCGGCTGTTTTCCGGTCAATGGGACCGGCATCATGCACGGTCTGTCCCAGGTTTTCCACCGCTGCCAGTACGGTGGGAAACTTTTCGTTCAGGTAGCGGTAGTGGCTGCTGGGTGCTTGTTGTTCGCTCATGGGAACCTCCTGGATGTGTTGACCGACAGTGGGCCGGAACCAAAAAAGGCGCCGTCATGCAGGGACATGGCGGCGCCTTTTGCTTCGTGTCTCCCGGAAGGGGTTCAGTGTTTGAACGAGCGCTGGCCGGTGAACATCATGGCCACCGGTGGATCGGCCTCGTTGCACGCCTCGATGGAGGCATAGTCGCGCATGGAACCGCCGGCCTGGAGAATGGCGGTGATGCCCTCGCGGATGCCCACGTCAGCTGCGTCGCGGAACGGGAAAAAGGCATCCGAGATCATCACCGAACCGGGCAGGCCGCCCCGGTCCGCCTTGACCCTGGCGTCGATCTCCTCCTTGTCCGCCCGGTCCCGCTTGCCCTGCTCCACCTCCAGGGCCAGGTCGGCATAGGGGATGCCGAAGCGGTCAAAGCAGGTGATGTCGGCATACTTGATATAGGCCTTGTGCACGGCGATCTCGGCCACGCCGACCCGGTCCTGCTCGCCGGTGCCGATGCCGGTGGTACAGCCCTCCTTGACGTAGATGACCGAGTTGGATGTGACCCCGTGCTCCACGGCCCAGCCAAAGATCATGTCGTCGAGCTCGCGCTGGCTGGGCTCGCGTTTACAGCGGTATTCCTTGCCCTTCCATGTGGCCACCGCCGGCTTCAGGTCGGAAGGCGAACGGATGGAGTTGACCGCGGACTGCTGGACAATGATGCCGCCGTCGATGAGCGACTTGAAGTCCACGAACCGGAATTTTTCAAAATCGGCCAGCCGGTGGATGGCGTCCATGCGGATGACACGCAGGTTCTTGCGAGCGGCAAGGATCTCCAGGGTCCCTTCTTCGTACTCCGGGGCGCAGACCACCTCCAGGTAGTTCTCGGCCATCAGCTCGGCGGTCTCCCGGTCCACGGGCCGGCTCATGACCACGGCGCCACCAAAGGCGGCGATCCGGTCGGCCCGGTTGGCCCGGTTGTAGGCCTCGGCCAGGGAGTCGCCAATGGCGACGCCGCAGGGATTGTTGTGCTTGAGGATGATGGCGGCCGGCCTGTCCACCAGGTACTTGAGGATGTTGAGGCCGTTGTCCACGTCGGTGAGGTTGATCTTGCCCGGGTGCTTGCCCACCTGGAGCATGTCCTCCACCGTGATGCCGCTGACCAGGGCATTGCCCGGTTCGATGAACTTGCAGTCGCCCAGCACCAGGTTGCCGTTGACCAGCTCGTACAGGGCCGCCTCCTGGTCCGGGTTCTCGCCGTAGCGCAGGCCGCGTTCCTCGGTGGTCCCGTCCTCCATGGTGATCTTCCAGGTCCGTTTACGGTAGACCAGGGTCTGGTCGCCAAAGGAGATGGTCATCTCCATGGGAAAGGAGTCACCCAGGATGTTTGTGTACATCTTCTTGATATCACTCATTCTCTTCTCCACTCTCTTGGTTTGACAGGGGTTACAGGGCCTGCTGAAAGGTCCGGTCCCAGTCCTTGCAGACCGGGTCGAATCCCCTGCTGCGGATGACCCGGCAGACCTCGTCCACGCTGCGGTGGTCGCCGACGCTGAACTGTTCGCCGTCATGGTCCTCGTGGCTGTAGCCGCCGGGCGCGGTACAGGAGCCGGCCGAGTACCTGGTCGGTCCCAGGCCGAGCATGCCGTCCCGGTAGCGGGGCTCTTCCCTGGTGGACAGGATCAGGCCCACGTCGGGGTCAAAGATGCGCAGGGCAAAGATCAGCTGGCTCAGGTTTTTTTCGTTCACCTTGACCAGGGGCTCGAACTCGCCGGCCGCCGGCCGCAGGCGGGGAAAGCTGACCGTGAACGCGGTCTGCCAGAAGTGTTTGCGCAGCCAGGCCAGGTGCAGGCCGATGGCCAACCCCTCGGCCCGCCAGTCGGAGAGGCCGAGCAGGGCGCCGATGCCGATCTCCCGCATGCCGGCGGCCGCGGCCCGGGCCGGGGTGTCCAGCCGGTAGTCGTAGTCGCATTTCTTGCCGGCCAGGTGCACCCGGTCGTAGGTCCTGCGGTCATAGGTCTCCTGGTAGACGGCCACAGCGGTGATGCCGGCCGTAAACAGGCGGGCGTACTCGTCCTCCTCCAGGGGCTGGACCTCGATGGAGACCGCGGCGAACCGGTCGCGCAACCGCAGGGCGATGGCCTCCAGGTAGTCCACGTCCAGCACGGCCGGCGCCTCGCCGCTGACCAGGAGGATGTGCTGGAAGCCGCGGCTGCGCAGGATCTCCGCCTCTGCCTCTGCCTCGTCCAGGGTCAGCTTGCGGCGGTGGATCCTGTTGCCGGCGGAAAAGCCGCAGTAGGCACAGCGGTTGACGCAGTAGTTGGAAAGGTACAGGGGCGCGTAGATCTGGGTGGTGCGGCCGAACCGCTGCCGGGTGATATCACGGGACCGGGCCGCGAGCCGGGGCAGCAGGGGCTCGGCCGCGGGCGAGAGCAGGGCGGCCAGGTCGTCCGTGCTGCAGTGGTCCCGCTGCAGGGCGGCCAGGACCCCGGGCTGGCGGACATGGGCCAGTCGTGCCTGCAGGTCGGCAAAGTCGGCGATGTTGAACTGCTCGTTCACGCCCCCTCCTGGATAAAGTCAAGATTTTCGCCAATAATGCCGGACTCCGGCGAAGAGGCCCGCGCCACCGTCGAGCAGGCGCCCAGGCCGGCCTCGAAGGCCTCGCGGCCGCTCTCCACCGCCTGCCGGAAGGCCCGTGCCATGCGCACCGGGTCGCCGGCAACCGCAATGGCCGTATTGACGAGCACGGCGTCCGCCCCCATCTCCATGGCCAGGGCGGCGTGCGAGGGCGCGCCGATACCGGCATCCACCACCACCGGCACCCGGGCCTGTTCGATGATGATCCCCACCTGCAGGGCGGTGCGGATACCCAGGTTGGTGCCGATGGGCGCGCCCAGGGGCATGACCGCGGCCGCGCCCGCGTCCTGCAGGCGCAGGGCCAGGATCGGGTCGGCGTTGATGTAGGGCAGAACGATAAACCCCTCCCTGGCCAGTTCCTCGGTGGCCTTCAGGGTATCGATGGGATCGGGCAGCAGGGTGCGCGGGTCCGGTGTCACCTCGAGCTTGAGCCACTCTGTTCCCGTGGCGGCCCGGGCCAGCCGGGCCAGGCGCACGGCCTCCCCGGCATTGCGGGCCCCGGAGGTGTTGGGCAGGAAGTGCAGCCTGTCCCTGTCGAGATGGGACATGATGTCGTCTTCCGGGTTGTCCAGGTCCACGCGACGCAGGGCCACGGTGACCATGTCGGCACCCGAGGCCTCGATGGCCCGCCGCATTACGTCGGCAGAGGCGAACTTGCCCGTGCCGACAAAGAGGCGGGAAGAGAATGTGGTATCAGCGATGGTCAGCACGTCAGCCGCCTCCTACGAAACGGATCAGTTCGACCCGGTCGCCGTCGCGGAGGCGGAGATCCTCGTACTGGTCACGCTCGATGATTTTTTTATTTACTTCGGCAACAACCGTGTTCGGGTCGAGGTTGAGTATGCCCAGCATCATGGCCAGGGAGGTGTCCTCTTCCAGCTCACGGCGTTGCCCGTTACAGATGATCTGCATGGCAGGAAATTGTTGAATAAGGAATGCGGAGCGGCGTCACGAGGCTGAGGTGACGCCCGGAGCCAGGGGGATCCGGAGGGTGGTTGCCCTTGTTGCACCGCTCTGTGGTGCAACACCTCACCAGGCGCTCTGCGCCGTTTTCGGATAGAGGCGCAGACTCATCCGGTTTCTGTCCCCTGGCTTCTGTTCTTTGTCAATAATACCCCCAACCCCCCGGGAGCGCAACCGGCATGAGCAGGGGCTGGCGGTTCCGGCCGCAGGGATCAGGGCTCGTCCATGCCCAGCAGGAGCCTGACCGCCTGGTTGGCCTGGTGGTGGGCCGCGATGCCGACCCGGGGGGCGAGCAGGCTGCCGCTGGTGCGGACATCGGACTCGTCGTCGCCCACGATGTAAATGCCGGGCTTGATCTTCCGGGTCAGGATCGTGTTGCCGGAAGCACAACCGGCCAGGCCCGAGGTCCCGACGTAGCCGATCCCGGGCATGTGGTTGAGCACGGTGCGCAGGGCCACGGCCTTCATGGCCGGGTTGTCGAAGCACTCGAGCAGCACGTCCACCCGGCCGAAGATCTCGCGGATCAGGCGGCTGTCCAGCTTGACCTCCCTGGTCTCCACGGCGACAAAGGGATTGATGTGGACCAGGGTCTCCTTGAGGGCCCTGGTCTTGCGGAGGCCGATCTGGTCGATGAAGTAGTGCTGGCGGTGGATGTTGCTTAAGACCACCACGTCATGATCTGCCAGGATCAGGCGGCCCACCCCCACCTTGACCAGGCTGACAGCGGCGGCCGAGCCCAGGCCGCCCAGGCCCATGATACCCACGGTGGCCTTCCGGAGCTTCTCCTGGACCTCGGGCGAGTGGCGCGCCTCCAGGGCGTTTTCCATCTCCAGTGCCGAGGGGATCTCGCCGGTGTGGATCAGGGAGCAGATATCGCCGTCCTGGAGGAGGGCGTCCCGGCCCACCACCATGCCGTTGAGCAGCAGGACATCGGCCTGGGGCTTGATCTCGTCCACCAGGTCTCCCATGCGCATTCCCTCCCGGAAGGGAACCGGCCGTTCGTTGACGATCAGCATGGCTAGCCCACCCGGTAGGTCAGGGGAACAATGTGCTGCGCGTCCTCGATCCGGCAGTTGTGCAGGACCGCGTTGGCGCCCACCACCGCGCCGTCGGCCAGGTGGCACCGGTGGATCTTGCAGCCGCTTTCGAGCACGCAGCCGCTGCCCACCCGCGAGCGGCCCGTGACCTGGACCCCGGGCCAGAGTGTGGCGTCCGTGCCGATGGTCGAGTCCGGGCTGACGAGCACGGTGCCGGGCGAGTAGATGGTGACGCCGGCAAGCATCAGCTCGCGGTTGTGGCGCATCTGCAGCTCGCCATGGGCCCGGGCCAGCTCGACCCGCGAGTTGACGCCGAGTACGTCAATGGCCTCGGGATGGACAAACTTGCGCACCACCCGGCCCTGGCGGTTGGCAATGGCCACGATGTCGGTCAGGTAGACCTCGCCCTGGGAGTTGTCCGTGCCCACCTCCCGGAGGGCGGTGAAGAGAAAGTCGCGCCGGGCCAGGTAGATGCCACCGTTGATCTCGTTTATTTGACGCTGTGTTTCGTTCGCGTCCTTCTCCTCGACGATCTCCAGGACCTGGCCGTCGGCGTCCTGGACGATGCGGCCGTAGCCGGTGGGATCGTCGAGCAGGGTGGTCATCAGGGTCAGGGTGGCGCCGGACCGGTGGTGTTCCTCCAGCATGGCCTGCAGGGTGGCGGCCCGGATGAGCGGCGTGTCGCCGCAGAGGATCATGATCAGGTCGCTGTCCGCACAGGCGGTCTCGGCGCAGAGGACGGCGTGGCCGGTGCCAAGCTGCTCTTCCTGGAAGACCGGCGTCACCTGGTAGTCGGAAAGCGAGTCCAGCACCGCCTGCCGCTGGTGGCCGACAATGACCACGCATTCCTCGATACCGGCGCCGCGCACCGCGTCCAGCACGTGGTGGAGCATGGGTTTGAAAAAGACCTGGTGCAGGACCTTGGCACGGCCGGATTTCATGCGGGTTCCCTTGCCAGCGGCAAGGATAAGGGCTGTAACTGCATCACTCATGGTGGTGATCCCAAGCAAGAAAGATTTTTTGGAGGCGGGCGGCACGGACGAAGTGACGCATTGTAGCAAAAAGAGTCATGCCAGGGCAAGGGATTCGCAGTGAATCAGGCAAAACAGGGCTATTTCCCGTACAGGGCGGCCATGCGGCGTGTCTCCGCGGCCAGCCGGTGCCGCAACTCCGCCGGCGCGAGGACCCGGGCATCGGCGCCGAACTGGAGCACCTTCATCATGATCTCCCGGTCGTCGGCCACCGGCAGGGTCATGATGACGTCGTCGCCCTCGGTGTGCATCTCCTGTTCCGCGTGCCAGAACTGGTGGCGCACGAGCCGGGCCGCCTTGCCGGTGAAGCGGATGGTGACCCGGTAGCGGGGCGGTCCCTTGAAGATACCGAAACTGGCGGTCAGCCAGTCGTCGTCCCGGGCCAGGCCGTGGTCAGCGGTCTCTGCCAGGAGCGCGGTCGCAGAGACCCGGCCCAGGTGGAACAGGCGCCTTTCTCGGCGGAGATGGCACCAGCCGAGCAGGTACCAGCGGCCCTGGTAGCTGACCAGCTTCAGGGGATCGACGGTACGCTCGCTGGTGCCGCCGGTGCCGGAACGGTAGCGGAACGTCATCCGCCGCTGCTGCCGCAGCGAGTCCAGGACATCCCTGAACACCCGCCGGTCCACCTCCTCCATCTCGATCCATTCACAGTACAGCAGGTCATGGAGATCGCGCTGGCCGGGAAAGACCAGGCCCTGGATCCTGTCTTTCAGGTCGTCCAGCTCGGTAAGGCCGGCAAGCCCGCTCTGGCGGGCCATGCTGCCGAGCAGGCCCAGCAGCAGGACCAGGGACGGCGAGTTTTCGAAGGGGAGATGGAAGGGGGTGTCGGTGTAATAGTAGCCGTTTCTGCGCCGGTCAAAGGCAAGCGGCGCCAGCAGCCGGTCGCGGAGATAGGCCACGTCCCGGTGCGCCGTGGCCGGCGAGATCTCGAATTCACGAACCAGGCTGCTGGTGTTGGGGTAACGGCCGGCCTGGATACGGGTATGGAAGAAATAGATACGTTCCAGGGTGCTCATGGGCGTGGGCACGAAAAAAGAGAACGGAGAATAAGAAAAACAGGGGGTCTATCACTATATGATAGACCGTCCCTGGTATCCTGTACACCAAATTCAGCACAGGGGTGCTGGACAACCGGAAACAGCCGATACCAGGAGGTGTCCCATGCAGTACAGGATGATCGTCAGCAGGGCGATGT
>WFUT01000122.1 GCA_015484845.1 Desulfobulbaceae bacterium | reverse complement strand
GTGCCGCGGGAGCAGTCCGGCGTGGCCCGGCGAAGGACGGTCCGGGTCACGGGGAAGGGAGATCGACCTGCCTGGCAATGGAGGGATGCAGCGGATTCGGAAAATCTGGCCATGGGACCTCCTGGAGAGATAGTTGAATGATATTCATACCATGTCTTTCTTGTAACTGCAAATCATTCTTTGGTTGCGCGGGGACAGAACGTGGCGGATCTCCGGAAATCTTTGCCAGAGAAGGGGAAGCGGCTGTCAGGCGATGGTATAGCGACCCAGGCCGAAGGTACAGCCCTTGCCGCAGTGGAGGTGCCGGCCCAGGGCGATGTAGGGCAGGAACGGGCCCAGGTCGCCCCCGTAGCTGACCGTGCCGACGAGGCCGCCCATCTTCATGCTGGTCTTCTGGCGTCCCGACCAGCGGCGCTGTTCCTGCCAGCGCAGGGCGTGGTCGGCCGTGCGGATGGACTGCGCCGACCTGACCAGTTCGGCAAAGCCGGAGTCGTCGAGCCGGTGGCCGCAGTGGAAGTAGGAGAGCATGGAGATGCGGCGCAGCAGGTTCCTGAACAGGACATGGAAGTCGAGCTGGTCCGCGAAGCGGCCCTGGTACTTGATACGGACCGGGGTGTGGAAGGTGAGGACGAGCGGCTCCCCGGCCGGCGGCAGGGGCAGGTCGGCCCAGGTCGCGGCACTAGCGATGGAGGAGAGCAGGGTCCCGCTCTCGCCCTGGTAGACGACCTGTTCCGCCGCCCTGTTGTCCCCGGACGGGGCGGCCTGGCGCACCTCGAGGAGCCGGTAGCGGCCGCGGTGGCCGTTGATCCGGGAGCCGAAACCGCGGCGGCCCAGTTGTTCAAAGGCAAAGATGAAATAGGGCAGGTATTCTGCCGCCTGCCCGACCAGGGTGACGTGAAAGACGATCCGGTCGCTGCTGTCGAAATCAGACTGCCCGGTCTCCGGCGGTTCGATGACAAAGGGATGGGGCGCGGCCGCGTACTTGCGCATCAGCTCCGAGTCCGGCGGCACCGGGGTCTCGAAAACGCGCGAATAGACACACTCCCGCCGCAGCAGGCAGTCGGTGCAGTGGCTGCGGCGCTGGATGCAGACCGCCCGCCTGAAGGCCATGCCGAAGCCGCCCCGGAAGGCGGAACCCTTGAAACCGGGCAGCCGCAGGGTGGTTTCCGGCTGCAGGGTGAACCGGTAACGGGCAAAGGTAAAACGATGCATGGCAGAACTCCGGGACCAGGGACCGTCGAGCAGCGGACGGCTCACCGCCGCCCGGCTGCTCCTGGAAAGACCAACTCTACCCGAAAGAGGGGCAAAGGTCGAGCGGGAGCTTGGAAAAATTCCCTGCCGCCCTTGACTGGCTCCGTAATCTGCTTATTCTTTAACCAGGTGGAATAAGGAGTAAAAAAGGTTGTTGAATCATTGAGAGACAGGGAGGTGTGATCATGGCAAAGAAGGACAAGGGTGCACTGGTACAGAGGGAGACGATGCAGCCTGTATCGCTCTTCGAGGACATGGACCGTTACATGGAGCAGTTCTTCCGCAACCCGTTCTCCATGCTCTCCTCGCCGCTGATGGCCGGGGGACTGGCCAAGATGGAGGGGATCACGCCCTCGGTGGATATCTATGACGATGGCGATGACATGGTCCTCAAGGCCGAGATCCCGGGCATCAAGAAGGATGACCTGGATGTGACCATCACCGACGAGGCCATCACCATCTCGGGCGAGAAGAAGCAGGAAGAGAAGGTGGACAGGGAGAACTACCACCGCATCGAGCGGCGGTACGGCTCGTTTAGCCGCAGCTTCCGGCTGCCGGAGAATGTCAACGCCGGCAAGGCCAAGGCCGAGTTCAAGGACGGCGTGCTCGAGGTCAGGATCCCCAAGACCAAGGAGAGCAAAAAGAAGAAGATCGAGATCAAGTAGGTTCCATTCTTCGGAAGGAGCCGCGAAAAAAGGCCCCAGCGGGAAATCCGCAGGGGCCTTTTCTTTTCCTGTCCCGGGGGGTTACTCGGAGGCCGCCTGTTCCGCGCCGCCGGCCTGCTCCTCCACCGGCAGGCCGAAGCCGAGCCGGATCTTGCGCTCGATTTCCCCCATCATCTCCGGGTGCTCCTTGAGGAACTTCTTCGCGTTCTCCCGGCCCTGGCCGATGCGCTCGTCCTGGTAGGCGTACCAGGCGCCGGACTTGTCGATGATGCCCTGCTCCACGCCGAGATCGAGCAGGTCGCCGGTCCTGGAGATGCCCTCGCCGTAGATGATGTCGAACTCCACCTGCTTGAAGGGCGGCGCCACCTTGTTCTTGACCACCTTGATCTTGGTGCGGTTGCCGATCACCTCCTGGCCGTCCTTGATCTGGGTCATGCGCCGGATATCGAGCCGGATGGAGCTGTAGAACTTGAGGGCATTGCCGCCGGTGGTGGTCTCGGGGTTGCCGAACATGACCCCGATCTTCATCAACCAGATCCGGATGAAGATCGGGGTCATGTTCGGCAACCCCGAGACCACCACCGGCGGCAATGCCCTCAAGTTCTACAGCTCCATCCGGCTCGATATCCGGCGCATGACCCAGATCAAGGACGGCCAGGAGGTGATCGG
>WFUT01000121.1 GCA_015484845.1 Desulfobulbaceae bacterium | reverse complement strand
GCTCTGCTCCGACGTGATCACCATCCCGCCCCTGCGCCGGCGGATCAGGGAAAGCCCGCAGGAACTCGCCCTGCTGGTCCATCACCTGCTTGCCAGGATCACGGGCAGGGTGCCACGCCGGCTGGAGGAACGCGTCCTGGAGGCCCTGGACCGAGACCTGCCGCCGGACCATGACTGGCCCGGCAATGTCCGGGAGCTGGAGCAGTGCATCCGGAGGATCCTGTTGCACGGCACCTGCCACCGGCAGGACGAAAGGACAAACCGGGAGGAGCTGCCCCTGGCCATGCGGATCGCGGACGGCGACCTGAGCGTGGCCGAACTCACCGCCCGCTACTGCCGGCAGCTCTACCAAACCTGGGGCAGCTACCAGGAGGTGGCCCGCCGCACCGGCCTGGACCGGCGAACAGTCAAAAAATACCTGTTGAGAGATGAGGAGCCAGGCGGCGCCGGAGCAAACGCCGCACCGCGGCGAAAGAATCGAGACAAAAAATGATGAAAACAGGGGAGTCGCCAGGAACCGCGTGACATTGTCGCTGAAATGGGAAATAATTGGCCGGTTCATTGCGCGGCGCCTACAGGAACCTGCCCGGTCGGGAATCCGTACCAGCCCCTGACCGGGCCGGCGCCGACCGTCACGTGCCACAGGGTGGCGTTATCCCAGGCTGCGGCCCTGGCGGTAACGCAGGCCCCCGACCTGCAGGAATACAGCCCGCGATGACCATTGGAATCTGCCCCTGACAAACCCAGGCAACCGAACATGACCGATCGACCCCTCTCCTCTCCTCCCCGCTTCCGACTGCCGAAACAGGGGATCTTCCAGGCCAATGGTCCGGATGACCCTCTCCCCTATTATTACCGGCCCCTCATCGGCGCCCTCTATCGAGCCCGGATTGAACAGGCGCTCTCCCTGCTGCATCCGCCTTATGAATCCATACTCGAGCTGGGATATGGCAGCGGTATCCTGTTGCCTTCACTCTGCAGGCTGGGCAATTCGGTCGTTGGCGTGGACATAGCGTCTGACCCGGAGAAGGTGGGCATCAGCCTGCGCAAGGTCGGCGCGACCTGTACGCTTATCCGGGGGGATGCCGCGGAGGTCCGTTTCGGGGAACAGCGCTTTGACCTTGTTGTCGCAATCTCGATCTTTGAGCATATCCCCGATCCTGCGCCGTTGCTCGATCAGATTCACCGGCTGCTGCGTCCGTCGGGACGGTTACTGGTCGGGATGCCGAGAGTAGATCGCCTCATGAGCAAGGCGTTCAGGGTGATCGGTTTTGACACCATCGACGATCATCATGTCACCGATCATAAGCGTTGCCAACAGGCGGCGGCAAAGCAATTTTCCCTTGTCGCCAGTGCCAGGATTCCCTCCATGCTGCCGGAGGCCTTTGGTCTTTATTTCAACATGCTGTTCAAGAAGAGGTAATCAAAGCCCCCGGAGTGGACGTGCCCGTCAGGCCGGGGCTCTGTGGCTTGTCGAGGCCATGGGAAGAAAGTGTTCCTGCACCATCACCTGTGAGCGTGCCAGAGAGATTCGCCTGCCCGGACCCGGAAGGAATCCTCCCGTTGCGTGGCAGGCCGAACAGGGAGGGCCCGAACCGTGCATACATGATCCCGATATGGGCGATCAGAACGACATCATAGGGCAGGCGAAAGCGGATGCGGGGGAGAAAGACGGCATGGAAAAAGGCGCTGCCGATATAGATGGCAACCAGTAACTTTTCTGTTCGCGACAGGGGAACCCTGTGGGCGGATATCAGTCGGAAAACGAGGCAGAGCAGAAGAGGATAATAGGTAACGAACATCACAATGCTGCGCAGGAGACCGAACCGGTTCTCCACTAACAGATTATTGCGAAAAGCGAAATAATATAAAAGCTTGCGCAAGTACAGCTTCGCTGCTGCCACCGGCTGCCCGGTCCAGAACTCGAGCGTCTTGCGCAGGTAATACCTGTTCTGTTCAGACTCGGGCAGCCTGTTTGCCTCCTTATAATAGTCTTCCCGGGTATAGGTGTACCATGCCGAAAGCGAGGTAGTGGGATTGTTGCCGATATAGAGGGTATCACCGCCATGGGAGGTCAGCGGAATATACCGGCCAAAGGCCAGGTAGTTGCGAAAGCTCCAGCAGGAGACCAGGGAAAGGGCGACCAGAGCGCAGAGCACAACCTTGCGCAGCATGTGCCGGTCTGGTGAAAACAGCAGCCAGATGGCCACCACGGGGGCAACAAATACGCCCGTGGGATGAATGAGAATCTCCAGGGCCAGCAGCAGCCCCAGGAGCATTGCCCGGCCGTAGCCAAAATGCCTACTTATGGCCAGGCGGAGAATGAGCAGAAGAACCAGGGCAAACAAGGTCTGGGTGTAGAGGGTACCGGCGGTATAGAAAAGAACGCAGTAAACAATGAGGAGCATGGCCGACAGCGGGGCACCCTCCCCGGCCTTTTCAAGCCTGAGCATTGAGCGTATAACATAGACACAAAGCGCAAGGGCGACAAAGTTCAGTGAGCGTAACAGCCAGACCGGTGCGCCGAATCCGAGAAACAGGGAAAGGAGCAGGGGCCAGACCGGTGGAAATACCGCTGTCGGTGTTACGCCGTCAAGGGAATAGCCATGGCCGGCAACGATGTTCCTGGCAATGGCGAGGTACTGGGTCTCATCCCGGAAACGTAAGGTATCACCGAGATGATAGGAATAGGCCAGACCGGCGATCAAGAAAAACAGGGCACAGCAATGGACAAAGATCTCCCGGTGCCGTTCAATGAACAGGACCATGGTGTTCAAGGATCGATTCGTCACAAGAGGTACTCCTTGTTACAGTTCAACCTAAATCCTGCACTTCGAAAATGAAGAAAAAAATTTTCTTTTGCCGTATCAGCGGATTATACGAACGTAATCGTTTTTTTCGACTCAGTGATCGGGTGAAGAATTTTTTTCTTCATTTTCTCGCCCACAGGGATTGGCAATTTTACCGAATCTGCTTCCTTATCAAGGGCTTGAAGTATTCGTATACGTCTGCACCCTTGATGCCTCGCATCTCCGGCAAAATTGCCAATTGCAGGATTTAGGTTCAACATAAACCTTATCCCGTGGGAAGGCGGCGAGGCAACAACATGCAACGGCAGGCAACACAGGCCGGGGCATCCTGCAGCCACATGACCCGCAAACCGGAAACCTGAAAAACCGCTCCCCATCAGCGGGACATCTTTTTTCACAGAACAAGGTACAATACGATGGAAATACTGCACTCCCTTGTCGGCTGGATCGTCGACACGGTCGGACAGTGGGGCTACCCCGGCGTCATTGTCATGATGTTTCTCGAGTCTTCCTTCTTTCCCTTTCCCAGCGAGGTGGTGATCCCCCCGGCCGGCTACCTGGCCGCGCGGGGCGAGATGTCCCTCTTCCTCGTCATCCTGGCCGGCATCGGCGGCAGCCTGCTGGGGGCGCTGTTCAACTACTGGCTGGCAAGCATCTGGGGGCGACCCTTTTTTGAGAAGTATGGCCGTTACCTCCTGGTCAGCAGAAAGAACCTGGACCGGGCAGACTGTTTTTTTGCCGAGCACGGCCACATCTCCACCTTCATCGGTCGGCTGCTGCCCGGTATCAGGCAGTATATCAGCCTGCCGGCGGGCATCGCCCGCATGGACCTGCCGCTCTTTGCCCTGTTCACGGGCCTGGGCGCCGGCATCTGGGTGATCATCCTGGCCCTGGTCGGCTACTTCATCGGTAACAACCAGGAGATGGTCAGCCGCTACCTGCACCAGATCGTCCTCGGCCTGGCCCTCTTTGCCGTGATCCTGGTGGCGGGGTATATCCTGGTCAGGAGGAGACGATGTGATACAACATCCTGAGACACGGTCCGCCGGCCTGGCCCTGGGCGGCGGTGCTGCCCGGGGCTGGGCCCATATCGGGGTCATCCTCGCCCTGGCCGAAAGGAACGTCCACATCACCCACGTGGCCGGCACCAGCATCGGCGCCTTTGTCGGGGCCTTTTTCGCAACCAGGGCCCTTGACACCCTCATGATCAGCGTCCTGCAGCTCACCAGGAAACAGGTTCTCTCCTTTGTTGCCTCCCTGCCCTCCCGGACCGGCCTGCTCAAGGGCCACCACATCACCTCGTTTCTCGACCAGCACCTGGGAGCCGCCACTCTTGAGCAGTGCTCAATCCCCCTGGCCACCGTGGCTACTGATCTCCGTACTGCCCGGGAGGTGACGCTGGACCGGGGCAACATCGTTGAGGCGGTACGGGCCAGTATTGCCGTGCCCGGTGTCTTCACGCCAATCCGCCGGGACAACCTCCTGCTGGTGGACGGCGGCCTGGTCAACCCGGTCCCCGTGAGCACGGTCCGCGCCATGGGGGCGGACAGGGTCATCGCTGTTGACCTGAACCCGGTGATCAGAAAAGGCGGCCTCCCCCTGGTGGAAGACGGGCAACCGAACATGCTGGAGATCCTCGGCGCCTCGGCGCAGATCATCGAGGCCACCCTCACCCGCACCAGGCTGGCGGCCGACCCGCCGGACCTGCTCATCTGTCCCGACCTCGCCCACGTCAGCTACCAGGACTTTCACCGGGGCAGGGAGATCATCGACCTGGGCTACCATGCCGCCCTGGCGGCCCTGGCGGAAGCGGCCTGGTGAGGGGACACGAGGCCCGCCCACAGCCGGGCCGGGGAGGATCGGCTCAGGAAGGAGACGGCAGGCACAGGGATCGAAGGCCATGCACGATCCCCGAGAGGATGCGCTTGCTTGCCGGGAAGGCATCAGCGGTGTAGCGGATGGTCTTCCAGGCGATATCCGGCCAGGGTTTGCGGCCACGGTAGACCTTGTAATAAAAGAGGATGAACTCCTTCTTGATCCGCCAGGCAGGGAAATCCGGGAGATTCAACACGGTTGCGGTCCGTTCGAACAGCGTGGTCGCCGCCTTGTCACTGAGCAGGCCCTGTTCCTTGCACAGGGCAAAGAGCCGGGTACCGGGATAGGGGAAAAAGATACTGACCGAGACCCCGAACGTCGGCTGGCAGGCCCGGGTAACGTCGATGGTCTCCTGAAAGTCGGCCGGCGTCTCGCCGGGCAGCCCGATGAGGATGTTGATGGTATAGCGGATGTCATACTCCCGGCACATGGCGCAGAACTCGATCAGGTCGCTGTTGAAATACCGTGGCCGTGACAGGACTTCCCGGCGCATCCTCTCTGATCCCGATTCCAGGCCGACGCGGAAAAAGGTAAGGTTGGCCTTCCTGAACGCCTCCAGCAGTTCCCTGTTGCCCTTGATCTGCGTGGTCAGGGCCAGGTTGGTTCCGAACTCGAGGGGCTTTTCCAGGCTCCGGTTGAACTCGGCCAGCTTCTCCAACAGGGCGTAGGTGTATTTCAGGTTGGCGCCAAGGGTCTCTGTTTCCAGGAACACGATCTCCACGTTGTCGTCCCGGGCAAGGAGCTCCCGGATCTCGGCAATGATATTGTCCGGGGAACGGAAGCGAACATAGCGGCCGGTGGCCACCCGTGCCAGGGCATGATTGGAACAGTACGTGCAGCGGTTGGGACAGCCGCGCCCGGCGAGGATGGTGTATACCTTGCCCTTCTTGTGGGAGATGAACGGCTCCCACATCTCGCGGTCGATGAAGGGCAGGTCGTCGAGATCCTCCCGAAAGGGCTGGACAGGATTTTTTTCAATGGCGCCCGTGCGGCGGTCCCTGATCCACAGGTTGGCGATGCCGGCCGGCTCCTGCCCCCTCTCCAGCTGACTGGCAAGCGCAACCACCGCGTCTTCCCCCTCACCCTTGCACACCGCGTCGACAAAGGGATAACTGATCACGTCTTCGGGGTTCAGGGAGGCATGGGCCCCTCCCATGACAATATAGGCCGAGGGATCCAGCGCCCTGATCGTCTCACCCACCTGCCTGATAAGGGCGACCTGGCTCGAGACGGCGGTGAGACAGACAAGCTCGGGCCTGACCTCCTCCATCAGGGCGCCGAATTTCCTGCGCAGCGGTGTCCGGGGGTTGACCACCACGAGATGGACATCATGGCCGGCCTTCTTCAGGATGGTGGCAATGAACGAGATACCAAAGGGGATGTCACCGGGGCTGTAGAGTTCTCTTTTCAGGGAAAAGGTGGAGAGCGAATAGACACAAAGAACTTTCATGGCAGATATCTCGGTTGGTGAAGACAGTCGGTTTCAGAAAGACATCCATGCACCGTGAACGTGGATGCGGCAGACCATGAAGACAGAAGAAGCGAGGGGCCATTGACCATGATCCCTGCCACCGACAGTAACCGGTCCGGCCATTGCCCCCTGGTTCCCGGCTTCCGGCAGGCCATCAGATGAACTTGATCTTGCCCAGGGCAAAGAAGACCATCTTCAAAAGAAGCAGCCCGTGCCGGAACCGGCTGATCTGGGTGGTACCGTAGGAACGTTCCCTGTAGCGGATGGGGATCTCGACGATCTTGAGGTTGAGCTTGACCGCGCCGAAGAGCAGATCGAAATCGCCAAAGGGATCAAACTCGCCGAAATAGGACCTGCCGGCGATGATCTTCTCGTAATCGCTCTTCCAGAGCACCTTGGTGCCGCAGAGGGTATCGCGGATCCGTTGCTCGAAGAGGTAGGTGAAGGCGCGGCTGAAGAACTTGTTGCCCAGGATGTTGAGAAAGCGCATGGCCTGCTTTTCCATGCGGTAGACCAGGCGCGAGCCATTGATGAACTCGCCCTTGCCGCTGGCAATGGCGTCAAAAAACTTGGGCAGATCCTCAGGTGGCACGGTCAGGTCCGCATCCAGGATCATCAGCACGTCATGCCTGGCAGCGGCAAACCCCTTGCGCACCGCATCCCCCTTGCCCTTGCCGTCCTGGACCAGTACCGTGATGTCCCGGTCCGGGTAGGCCTCCTGGACGCGGTAACATTCCGCCAGGGTGCCGTCGGAGGAATGGCCCTCGACAAAGATGATCTCCGTGGCCCGCCCCATATCAGGTGTCCTGCGGATGGCGTTTTCGATATTGCCCTGCTCGTTGCGACAGGGAATGACGATGGAACAGCTCACCTGGCTCGGATCCTTGCGCACAGCCATGGGCTTGGCCACCAGGACCTCGTTGATCGACAACTTCCAGAAGATGGGCATGTTGGCCAGGAAACGATTACAGAAGGTGGAGAAAAGCGGAATACGGATGGGCAGCAGGACCTTGTATCCCTTCCGGATCACTTCAAAGTCATTGAGATAGAGCAGGTTGGCGATATCACCGAGCGGCAGCCAGTGCTGCAGGGCCTGCCGCATCCGCAGGCCGGCAAACTCGGCAAACTTCAGGACCGGCGCCCAGAGATAGTTGTAATAGACCACGATGACCCTGGTCTCGGGCCTGCAGACCTTGTGCAACTGGGAAAAGGCGAGCTGAATATCATCCACGTGACCGATGGTGTCGACCACAAGGACATAGTCGAACTTCTCACTGATCTGCAGGTCCTCCATGTCATCAACCCGGAAGTCCAGGGCGGGGAAGTTCCGCCGGGCCTGCTCCACCATGCGCGGGCTGATATCCACGCCCACCCCCCTGGAGGGCTCCAGGGCCGCCAACAGCTCGCCGGTGCCGCAGCCGATCTCCAGGACCGACGAGCCCGCAGGAATCAGAAAACGAAGGTAGCGCTCTATTTCCTGGTGATAGTAGGCGGCCCTGCGCCGCCATTTTCCCCGCACCTGGGCCAGGGAATCAAGATGATGGATTCTTTCAGATTTATTCAATTCGATCTTCCTCGGTCATATTTTTCTGCGCATGGCAATGGCGGATGCGGAGGATTACGGAGCAGCAGCTCCACCTCATGGCCACCAAAGGCGGGCTCTTTTCTCAGGCGGATTTTTCCAGAAACAGGGCACCAAAGGTGTAATCATTTTCGCCCTTGGTCCGGAACAGGTCCCACAGGCGATGGTGCCCCTTGAGGATGGCCCTCAGTTTATACATATAACAGGGCGGTGAAGAATAAAAGGGATCGAGCAGATAATTCTTGCCCGTGTCGATGAAGTATTCATTGCCCCGGACCCTCATGCCGCTGGAGACGACAAACTGCGTCCGCACATCTTCGGGGCTGTCGATCTTCGAGAAACGGGAGGGATTGCGGTAGTCAAAGGTGATGCTGAACCTGCCGTGATCCTTGAGCAGAAGGCCGATGTTCCTGTTCACCTCGATCCGTTCGCAGAGCGGAATATGCTCGAACACGCAGATGGAGGTGATATGGTCAAAGCGGGTGGAGAAGCAGAGATTCCTGATGTCCATACGGTGATTGCTGAGTTTCCAGCCCATTTCCCGGGCCACCAGGTCCGCATTGGCCACCAGCTCCTCCTGCAGGTCCACGGTGGTGACATCGTATCCCCGGGCCGCCAGGTAATAGGAGAACAGGGACGAGCTGCCGCCCAGGTCAAGGATCTTCTGCTTCCGTGTAAAACCGCCGTGCAGGACGACCCAGGCGATCTGCCAGTAGAGGAACCAGGGAAAGAGGGCATCATCGGCCGCATCCTGCAGGGGCCGGTAGCCGTAGCCCCGGTTGGTCCGTTCATGCCGGTCAACGGACAGGTCAAAGCAACCGTACCAGGAGCTGATCCGCAGTCCCCTGGCCCTGAGTTCACGGACCAGGGCGTCCAGGCCCCGGATGATGGCCCGCGCCCCGGGCGTGGCAAGGTCTGCCCGGTCCATGGTCTTGTTGATCATCACCCCCACGGGCACGCTCAGGAACCCTCCGGCCGCACGCGCCGGAACTCGACCGCGGCAAAGAACCTCTCCTGGGCAAAGAGGGACGGCATGAGCATCTGCAGAGTCTTGCGCACGTATCCCTGTGCCCGCCAGAGCAGGACCTCGCGGTCACGCAGTTCCCGCTGGTCGCCCCGGGCCCGGGCCGCAAGGGCGCAGGGAAGATTGACCAGCACGGCCTGGCCGATGCGGGCGATGCAGGCCAGGGTGGTCCTGGCCATGCCCCACCGCTTGCGATCGATGTGGGCAAAGGAACAGCCCCACTGCAGGCTGTAGGACCGCATGTGGGCGGCACTGAAACGATCGGCCGAGATCAGGTGCCGGGCCACGGCCTCCGGCGCCCAGCCCATGACCACCCCGGCGGCGCAGGCCCTGAGAAGAAAATCCCGGTCGCAGCCGCCGGTGAGCATGGTCTCGTCAAAAGAGCCGATCCGTTCAAACACCCGGCGGTGGACGAGCCGGTTGCCGCCCGAGGGCAGGGGCGGTGCATCGCGGTAGCGTTCCGGCTCCCGGACATCGGGGCTTTCACCGTACAGGTCACGGCAGACCGGTCCCAGGCCGGCGAGCACGGATGGGGGGATGTCGAGGACCACCGGCCCGCCGACCATCTCCGCACCCTGTTGCCGGGCCGCGGCAAACAGGGCCTTCAGCCAGCCCGGACCGGCCAGTTGATCATCATCGAAAAAGGCCAGCCACTGGCCGCCAAACTCGGCGACCGCACGATTGAGGACATGGGTATAGCCCCTGCCCTCGGCCAGGATGTAGCGTACGGGGACCGGCGCCTTGCGCGCCAGGGCGGCGACCACGGCCGGGGTGTCGTCGGTGGAGGCGTCGTCCAGCACCAGCACCTCGTAGGAAAAGGTGCCATCGGTCTCCTGGGCCAGCAGGCCCTCCAGGGTGTGGCGCAGCATCGCAGAGCGGTTGTAGGTCGGCAGCGCGACACTGACCGTTGGCCTGTCCATGGATCAGGAACCAGCCTCCTCGGCCGGCAGAAAGGCCAGCTTGACAAAGACGATCATGGCGTAAAAGGTCATGAAAAACGGCCTGGTCAGGAGATGGGCCTCAAGAAAAAAATTGTAACAGAGCCAGACGATAAGGCCGGCGGTAAAGGCATAGGCCGGATTGCGCCTGGTCAGTTCCAGGGCCCTGCCAAAGGCCAAACCCAGGACGGCCAGCAGCGTGACGAGCCCCACCAGGCCCATTCCGGTCAGGGCATCCAGGTAGGCCGAATGGACGGAGCTCGGTATCCATCCCACGGTCTTGGCGATCGTGACGATGCTGTCAGGATTGATAAAGGTGTTGTAGCCATAACCCAGGATGGGCCGATTCAGCACATAACCAAGCGCGTCCTTCCACAGGGGGAGGCGACCTGTCAGGGTACCCACAGACTCCCTTGCCGCCTCCCCCCTTCCCAGGGTGGTCATGTCGGACAGGAAGGGCAGGAACCTGTCCTGAAGGGCCAGAAAGAGAAGACAGACGCCAATGACGGCAAAGAGGAAAAAGGTTATCTTCCTGGACCCGGAGGAGGTCAGCAGCCAGTAGAATCCCAGTCCCAGAAAAGCGGAAAAAACGGCCATCCGGCTCTTGGTAATGAGCAGAAAAAAGAAGGCCGAGATGATCACCAGGGACAGGAACACGACATTGGCCCTGGATCGTCCCCTGGCCAGGGCGGTGGCAAGCAGGATCAACAGGCCGCAGTTCCATCCCATGGCCACGGTGTGCATCAGGCCGGCAAACCGCCACTCCTCGTTGAACGGTGCAAAGGTCCCGGCGTGTATCTCGGCGAAGAAGCCGATCCACATGGTGGCAAAGAGGATGGAGACACCAAAGGCCATCAACTCACGCAGGCTGAGTCGGTCGGCAACGGCAAGGGCGCCCAGGGAGAGGATACAGAGCGTGGCCACCCTCTTGATGGTGAAAATGGGGTCCATGGACCAACAGATACTGAGGACGGCCCAGGCAAGATACAGCATCAACAGCCAGCCCAGCAGGCCATTAATCCGGAAACGGTTCCTGTTCCGGGCCAGGCTCCAGAGGGCGAACAGGGCCAGGATTCCGAGGGCGATCTGGCGGCGCACGTTGCCATGAGCCATGGATGCGGCGGCGTCGGCGGCATCGGTGATGTTAAATGACTTGAGGAAATGCACCGGCCAGAAGAAATCAAAGGGCGTGGCAAAGTAAAAGACCCCGAAGATGAACAGGAACAGGCCCCAGGGCAGGCTCCGCCACGAAAATGTATCAACCGCTGTCCCGTTCATACCGTGTCTTTTCCATCACCGGTCCGCTGTTCCAGGCCGGAAAAAAAGAACAGCAGCACTGCTGCCGTTGCAACGGTGCTGGCCAGGTTCCCCCAGGCCACACCTGCGGGCCCGAAATTTTTCACCAGGAGAATACCAAAGGAAAGTAATATAATCAATGGCACGACGTTGGCGAAAAAGTAAATCCTGCTCTGCTCCACCGCCAGTATGGCCCGGGACAGGATAAAGGCGGCAGCGGTGACGAGCATGTTGACGGCCAGGATGGCGACCACGGTACCGTTGCCTTCGTACTTGGCCCCGTAGACCAGGACCACGAGCCTGCCGCCGAAAAGGAAGAGGATCACGGCCAGGGGCAGGACAAGGAGAAAAAACACCACCGTTACCCGGGCCACGAACCTGCGCAACCCCTCCATGCCGCCCAGGGTGTATGCCTGGACGATCTTCGGGCCCAGGAAATTCTGGATACCGAAGAGCAGCGGGTTGGCGATGGCGACCACGCCATAGGCCGCCGCCCAGGCGCCGGCCGCGGCGACACCGTGATAGTGGGCCAGGAACCAGGGATAGAGGTTCATGCTCATGGCCCAGAGCAGGCCGCTGGCAAAGACCCACCTGCCAAACGACCAGTTTTTCCTGAAATCGGCCCCCACCTCCTGCAACCGGATGATCCAGGCGCGGCGGTTGATGACAAGCCACCCCACCGATGCCGTCCCGCAGGCAAGGCCGATGACCAGGAAGGCCGTCCTGGTGGTCAGTACCCCCTGCCAGGCAAGCAGGAGCAGGCCGCCAAGCTGAACCACGGCCACAGAGCAGTCCACCAGCAGGGCATGGACCATCTGCAGCCTGGCAAAACAGACCCGGCGCACATACTCCCGAAACATGATAAAGGCGATAACTCCCACCAGCGACCTGACCACCGGGCCCAGCTGTTCCGGCCCGATACCGAGCCCGAGCAGGAGATGACCGCCACCGAGAAGCAGTATCAGCAGCAGGGCCAGTGACCCCTGGTGCACCATGGTGCTGCCCAGGTAGAGGGCATGGCGGCGGCCGGAGAGGCGCTGGCTGTAGATCATGAACGGTGCCGAGATGACAGATGTCTGCAGGTCGAGGACAAAGAGGACAACACTCATGCAGAGCATGTAGATGCCGAACTCGTCCCTGGCACAGGCCCGGCCGATGATCATGCCGGTCAGGAAATTGGTGGCGCTGGCCACCATCTGGTCGGCCAGGGAGACCATGCCGCCCCTGCTGACGGCGCCGGAAAGTGACGCCAGGAGGCCCCGCAGGCCCCGGCCATCCCTCCCCTGCCTCGGATCGCCCCTTCCTGTTC
>WFUT01000120.1 GCA_015484845.1 Desulfobulbaceae bacterium | reverse complement strand
GGTGGGGTGTCAGGGGGCGAGCAGCCGTTCCACGGTTGCCCGGACCGGGGCAGGGCCCCAGGTGCCGGCGGGATAGGGGTGGAGGCGGGTTTCCCGGTCCAGGCACTGTTCGCACTGCCGGAGGACCGGGGTCAGGAAGGCCCAGGACTGTTCGATGCCGTCCTGGCGCCAGAACAGCATGTGGTCGCCGGCCATGCAGTCGAGCAGGACCCGTGCGTAGGCGTCCAGGGAGGATTTCTGGTACTGTTCGCCGTAGGTGAAGTCCATGGTCATGGAGCGCAGGCAGAGCGAGGCGCCTGGCTCCTTGCTCTGGAAGGTGAGACGGATGGCCTCGTCGGGGAAGGTCTCGATGGTGAGGCGGTTGGCGCCGATGGTGTTGCCGAGAAGGTTTCTGAAGAGCCGGTGCGGCACCTCCCGGAACTGGACCACGATGCGGGTTACCTTGCGCGGCAGTCGTTTTCCGGAAATAAGGAGAAACGGCACGTTCTGCCAGCGCCAGTTGTCGATGTAGAGTTCCAGCAGGGCAAAGGTCGGGGTCCGGGAACGCGGGGAAACACCCGCTTCCTCGCGGTAGCCGGGAACAGCGGTTTGGTCGATCTCGCCGGCCGTGTACTGGCCCAGGCAGATGCGGCTGCCGTGTTCGGTGTTGAAGTCGCGCAGGGAGCGGATGACCTTGACCTTTTCATCCTGGACCGCATCCGACTCCAGCAGGCAGGGTGGCTCCATGCCGGTCAGGACCAGGAGCTGCATCAGGTGGTTCTGGAACATGTCACGCAGGACCCCGGCCTCTTCGTAGTAACCGGCGCGGCTGCCGATCCCGAGTGATTCCGCGGCCATGATGCCGACATACTCGATATGGTGGCGGTTCCAGACCGGCTCGAAGATCGAGTTGGCAAACCGGAAGACCAGCATGTTCTGCACCGTCTCCTTGGCCAGGTAGTGGTCGATGCGGAAGATCTGCGACTCCCGGAAGGAGCGGTGCAGGGTCTGGTTCAGTTCACGGGCGCTCTCCAGGTCGTGGCCAAAGGGTTTCTCGATCACGATCCGGGTCCAGCCGTTGCCGCCGGACTCCTCCCGCGCCAGGCCGGTCCCGCCCAGCAGGGAGGCGATCACCGGGTAGAGCTGGGGCGGCACGGCCAGGTCGTAGACCCGGTTGCCCCCGGTGCCGACGGCGTTGTCCAGGTCCCGGAGAAAGGTGCGCAGGCCGGTGAAGCTCTCCTGGTCGTACTGGATCGACCGATAGTGGATCAGGGTGGCGAAACCGTTCCATGCCCCTGCCTCTTCCTCCCTTTTGACCGTCTCCCGGCGCAGGGCTTCACGGAACGCCTCGCTGTCCATGACACTCCGGCTGCAGCCGACGATGGCAAAGGGACGGGGCAGGATCCCCTGCCTGAACATGGAGAAGAGCGCAGGGATGAGCTTGCGCCGGGTCAGGTCGCCGGAGGCGCCGAAGATGACCAGCATGCAGGGGGGCAGGTCGCCGGCGGGCCGGGTGTCGCAGGAGGGAGCGCTCACGTGCCGGGCTCCCGTCCTTTGACCGGGTGGCCACCGAACTCCCGGCGCAGGGCGGCCAGGACGCGGTTGGCGAAACTGTTGTCGTCCCTGGACTGGAAGCGGTTGAACAGGGCCATGGTGATGACCGGGGCGGCAACGCCGGACTGTATGGCCTCTTCCACGGTCCAGCGGCCCTCGCCCGAGTCCTCGACGTAGCCGCGCAATCCGTCGAGCCGGGGATCCCGGGCAAAGGCCCCCTCCATCAGCTCCAGGAGCCAGGAGCGGATGACGCTGCCCCGGTTCCAGAGGGCGGCGATCTCGCCATAATCGAGATGGTCGCGGTAGCGGGATGCCTCGAGCAGGGCGAATCCCTCGCCATAGGCCTGCATCATGCCGTACTCGATGCCGTTGTGGATCATCTTGACATAATGGCCCGCGCCGCTGGGGCCGCAGTAGAGGTAGCCCCCTTTCGGGGCAAGGCTTCTGAAGACCGGTTCGGCCCGGGCAAAGATCCGCCGCTCGCCGCCGACCATGGTACAGTAACCGTTCTCCAGGCCCCATATGCCGCCGCTGACCCCGGCATCAAGGTAATGGATGCCCCGGGCCGCCAGTTCCCCGGCCCGCCGTATGTCGTCGGTGAAGCGGCTGTTGCCGCCCTCGATGATGATGTCGTCGGGAGCCAGCAGGTCGGCCAGGCGGGCGATATGCTCGTCCACCACCGCCCCGGCGGGCAGCATGATCCAGACCAGCCGCGGCCGGGGGAGGAGGGTCATTACCTCGGCCAGGGAAAAGGCGGCCTTCGCCCCCTCCTCGGCCAGTTGCCTTGTCCGGGCCGGGGTGCGGTTGTAGGCCACGACCTCGTGCCCGGCCCGCAGGAGCCGGCGGGCCATGTTCATGCCCATCCGGCCCAGTCCGATCATTGCCAGTCGCATCAGGGTACCTCCTTGCGCTGTGCGTTGTCCCTGCCGGATGGTGTCCGGGTATCCGGGAGGCGAAAGGGTGCGGCCGGGCAGACCATCATCGGACCGCATGGCCCGGGCCGGTCAGGCCGGCCCCATGGAGTGGGCGGAGAGCAGCTCGCTGATCGCCTGCTGCTGGCCCGGGGTCAGGTCGAGGAAACGGATGGCCCGCCGTTTCCGTTGCAGGGACAGGTATCCCCCGGCCTGGTCGAGGACAATATCATAGACCGTTGCCCCCCTGATGCCGGTGAGGAGGAAGCGGTGCCGACCGATGAAGATCCCCAGGTCCATGGGGCCCCTGCCGAGGGGTTCTCCGTCAAAGTACTCAAAGCACATGCCACCCAAGCCCATGTTGAGGACAGGGCCGAGCACGTGCCGGCTGGTGGCGAGGACACCGTCCTTGAGCCGGTACCTCTGGAAATTACGACGGTCTCTGGTCATGGTTGTCTGTCTGCCCGGTGACTTCCGGGATCTGTTCCCTGCTTTCGCTGCTGTGATGTATCGGCAGGCGCACCGTGAACTCGGCCCCCTGCCCGGGAACGGAGCTGGCCTCGATGGTGCCGCCGTGGCGGAGGACGATCCTGCGGCAGATCGCCAGGCCGATTCCGCTGCCCTCCACCGGGTGGTCACCGGTCTGCAGGCGTTCGCAGAAGTCAAAGATACGCTCCCTTGATTCGTCTGCAAAACCGATGCCATTGTCCTTGATCACCAGGCGGATGAATTCCGTCCGGTCGGTCCCGCTCTCTTCCCTGCTCCAGCAGATGGTGACCTCGGGCCGCACGCCCGGGCGGTGGTACTTGAGGCTGTTGCCGATCAGGTTCTGGAAGAGCTGCCGGATCTGGAGGGGAGCGGCCTCGATGACCGGCAGGGGTTGGGCCTCGATGCGGGCGCCGGTCTTTTCGATGCGCAGCGCCAGGTCGTCGAGCACGGTCTTCAGGACCTCGCCCAGGTCCACGGGAACGAACTGTTCCTCCGAGCGGCTGCTGAACCTGGCATAGAGCAGAAGGCCGTTGACCATCTCCTCCATCCTGCCGGCGGCGCCGTCTATGACCTGAATATATCGGCTGCAGGAGGCGGAATCACGGTTTTTTTTCTCCAGCCGCCGGCAAAAGGCCTGGATGAGCATCAGCGGCTCCTTCAGGTCGTGGGAGATGGAGTGGGCAAAGTCCTGCAGGGCCTGGTTGTTTTCCTGCAGCTCGCGGGTGGTCCGGGCCAGGGCCTCTTCGGCCTGCTTGAGCTGGGAGACGTCGGTGATGACCATGATGGCGCCGATCAGGGATCCGTCCGGCTCCCGGAAGGGCGTGGCCGTGACGATGCAGGGCATGGTCCGGCCCGAGCCCAGTGTCTTGGTCGCCTCCACCTCGACCCGTTTTTCCCTCTTCAGGATCCGCACCAGGGGACAGTCCGGCGTATGGCAGGTGGATCCGGAAAAGACGTCAAAGCATCGCTGTCCCATGAGTTCGTTGGTGGAACGTCCGCAGAGCCGGGTAAAGGCACGGTTGACCCGGAGGATCTGGAAGTGGCGGTCTATGACCACCATGCCGTCCGGCGCCGAGTTGAAGAGCTGGTAGAACTCGCCGTAGATGGCGGTCAGGGCCTCTTCGATCCGTTCCCGCTCGTGGATCTTGCGCTGCAGTTCCCGGTTGGTGACGGTCAGGGCCGATGTCCTCCGGGCCACCTGCTCCTCGAGCTGGTCCCGCGCCGCCTGCAGGGAGCGCTCGGCCTCGCGCCGTTCCTGGATCTCCTGCTGCAGGTCCCTGTTCAGGGCAACGAGTTTCCGGTGACCGGAATCGAGGCGGACATGGAAGAGGAGGATGATCAGGGCGCCGATGGACATGGCCGCCACGTGGCTGAGGATCATGGGGCGGTTCAGGGAAGGGCGCTTGCCGGGGATGGTGATGGCGATGGCCCCCAGGAGGTCGCCGGTCCGGTAGCCGGCGTCGGCATGGCAGGAAAGGCAGTGGGGACCGGCGGTCAGCGGCGCCAGGTAGCGGAAAAAGGTTCGGCCCCCGCGGGAGAGGAATTCGCCCACCCCCTGCCGGCCGGCGGCAAGCCGTTCAAGCAGGGGAT
>WFUT01000119.1 GCA_015484845.1 Desulfobulbaceae bacterium | reverse complement strand
GTACAGATTACGCAGGCGCCAGAGTTCGCGCTGCCGCTGCAGTTCATAACGCCTCTTGCTGTTCTTGTCCCACGTGCCGTTGAGGACCTCCTCGAAACAGCTCTGTTCAAGCAGCTTGGCCGCATAATCGCTCGTGGCCTCGTGCAGCCGCGTGGAGATGCACTGGTTGACAAGATAGCGGACAGCGGCCTTGTTGTACTTCCTGGGCAGGGAGTCGTAGGGCAGCTCCGCCCGGACCGTGGTGGAGGCGAGCAGCAGGAGCCCCAGGACGATCAGGTGTCGCATGGCTTTTTCCTGGAGTGCCTTCTTCTGCAGGAGTGAACAAACCGAACAGGGGACGGATTTTCCCCGGTTCATCACTTGTCGCCGGTCCCTATTTCTTCTTGTTTTTCTCGCGGTACTTGAACGAGACCGCCACCCTGGCCCGGTAGGTGGCAACGGTGCCCTTGTCGATCTGCATGTCCAGCTTGACCACCTCGGCGATGCGCAGATCCTTCAGGTTCCGGCCCGCGGTCTCCACCGCGTTTTTGGCCGCATCCTCCCACGATTTCTTGCTTACTCCAACCAGCTCGATGATCTTGTACACGCTACCGGCCATAACCAACCTCCCTTGAAGTGACAGCCCCGCAAAGCGTCCCGCCGGCCACGCTGCGGCAGCGGCCGTTGCCCGGCCCGCCTGTCCCTGCAGCCGGCACCGGGGGATGTTTGCGCAGAGCCATCATGAATGGATGATGGACCATTCGTCGGTCCATCGTGAATTGAGGTCTGCGGAAGCACTCCAGCAGCAGGCAGCGGCTTGTCCGCAGCCCGGGCCGCCTGGCTACAACGGCGCAGGAATACTTCCTGATCCCACTGTTACCCGTAATGGCGGGATAAGGCAAGATAAACCTCCCGGGTGCCGGCCGGTCCGGTGGCCGCGGGGCATGCCATGGCAGCGGCCGGACGGCCTCGCTCCTGCAACATGCACAAATTGGTCCCTGGTTTCTGATGAGTGTTACCGTTCTGTTACCGCCCGGCCTGTAGAGTAGAGATCACACGATTCATCCCATCTCCAGGAGGACGCGCCATGAAGATCATCCATCTCAGTGACCTGCATCTCCACACCAATGGCCGGGACAACCGGGACGCGGCCCGGACCCTGAAAACGGTCCGGGAAAAGTATCCGGACCATTACGTGGTTATCACCGGCGATATTGTCGATGACGGCCATGAGCGGCAGTATGAAAACGCCTTCAAATTATTGAAGCCCTTCAAGGGCAGGCTCTTCATCGTGCCCGGCAACCACGACTTTGGCGCGGCCGGCAACTTCTACAGCCTGGAGCGGGCCCGCCGCTTTGACGATATGTTGGCCCGGCCCCTGGACCAGGGCGGTACCTTCCAGGCCGAGAACCGGCCCGTGGTCAACGTGGTCCGCGAGGGCAAGGACAGGGTCATGTTCATCGGCCTGGACACCAACCTGGAGACCGACACCCCCTTTGATTTCGCCTGCGGCCAGGTGGGGCGCTTCCAGCTCCGCGCCCTGGCCTCCCTGCTGGCCCAGCCCGAGGCGGCAGACATGACCAGGGTCCTCTTTTTCCATCACCATCCCTTCATGCGCAACGATCCCTTCATGAAGCTGCTCGATGCCCGCCGCCTGGCGCGGGTTATTTACAATAAGGTGGACGTGGTCCTCTTTGGCCACAAGCACGTGATGGACCGCTGGGAAAACATGTGGGGCGCCCGCTGGGTGCTGGCCTCGGACAACTCGCCGGGCAAGAGCAAGGCCGGCGAGATCACGATCAAGAACAGGGCCGTGAGCATGAAGTACGTGGACATCTGATCCACGCCGGTCACCGGGACAGGCATCGGCAGAAAGACAACAGGGCAGGAGGAACAACAGATGGAACACTACCTGGCAGAAATCGACTGGGCCGGCCTTGGCAGGGACCGGGACTACTACCCGTCGCCCACGCACTGGGAGGACGAGGTACTCTACTTCCTGCTGGTGGACAGGTTTTCGGACAGGTCAGAGTATGGCGGCTTTGCCGACCGGGCCGGCAACGAGGTCGGCGGGCCGGGACAGGACCGGACCACGCCGCTCTTTTCCCTTGCCCGGGACGCGAACCGGGCCGATTTTTCGTCCTGGTTCGCCGCCGGCCGCTCGTGGTGCGGCGGCACCCTGGCCGGTATCCGCGACAAGCTGGGCTATCTCAGGAGGATGGGGGTGAGCGCCATCTGGCTGAGCCCGGTCTTCAGGCAGGTCAGCGGCAGCGACGACTACCACGGCTACGGTATCCAGAATTTTCTCGAGGTCGATCCCCACTTCGGCAGCCGCCAGGAGCTGCGGGACCTGGTACGCGAGGCCCACGACACCGGCTTGCGGGTGATCCTGGATATCATCCTCAATCATGGCGGCGATGTCTTTGCCTACCAGGGCAACCAGCCCTGGTTCTATTACCAGGGCAAGCGATGGCCGGTGGACGGGTTCCGCCTGCACCGGGACGATGCCGGCAGCCTGCCCTTTGGCCCCGCAGACCCCGGGGTTGCCTGGCCGGGCGGCGCGGTCTGGCCGGGCGAGTTCCAGGATCCGGCCGCCTGGACCTGCCAGGGCGAGATCCGCAACTGGGACGCTTTTCCCGAGTACCTGGACGGCGATTTCCTGTCGCTCAAGGACATCCACCACGGCACGGCGCCCCGGGACCCGGCCCTGGCCTGGGACCTGCTGCGCCGCATCCGCGGCTTTGCCGTGGCCCCGCCGCTCGTCTGGCTGGCCGAGGTCTACAAGTTCTGGATCGCCTGGGCCGACGTGGACGGGTTCCGCATCGACACGGTCAAGCACATGGAGCCGGGCGCGGTGCGGTTCTTCTGCAACGTGATCCACGAGTTTGCCCAGTCGCTTGGCAAGGAGAATTTCTATCTCATCGGCGAGGTGACCGGCGGCCGCGCCTATGCCGTGGATATCGTCAACACCACCGGGCTGGACGCTGCCCTGGGCATCAACGACATCCCGGACAAGCTGGAGTTCCTGGCCAAGGGGTGCCGCAGCCCGGGCGACCCGGACACCGAGGCCCAGGAGGGCTACTTTGACCTGTTCCGCAACAGTGTGCTCGACAACAAGGAGTCCCACCAGTGGTATGGCCGCCACGTGGTCACCATGTTCGATGACCATGACCAGGTCGGTGTTGCGCACAAGTTCCGCTTCTGCGGTGACGCGCCGGGCAGTTACCGCCTCCTGCCCGTGGTCCTGGGGCTCAACCTGCTCACTGCCGGCATCCCCTGCCTCTACTATGGCACCGAACAGGGCTTCAACGGCGCTGACCCGCGCCGTGGCCGTGATGCCAGCTACAGCGATGTCTTTCTCCGCGAGTGCATGTTCGGCGGGCCCTTTGGCTCCCTGCGCTCCACCGGCCACCACTTCTTCAACGAGGACCACCCGGTCTACCAACTGATCCACGCCCTCTGCGCCCTGCGCCAGGACCACATCGCCCTGCGCCGCGGCAGGCAGTACCTGCGCCAGGTCTCGGCCAGCGGCGCAGACCACGATTTTGTCTATCCCCAGCCCGTGGCCGGCCACCTGCGCTGGGTGATCGCCTGGTCCCGGCTTTTTGCCGGCCGGGAATACCTGTGCGCGGTCAACACCGACCCGGACCAGGAGCTGGCCCTCTGGATAACCGTGGACCACGGCCTGCACCCGCCGGGCAGCGTCATGACCTGCCTCTTCTCCACCGATCCGGCCCAGGTCGGCCGCCAGGCCCGGGTGGAGGCCAGGAACGGCTCCGCGCTCCGTTTCCCTGTTCCCGCCGCCGGCATCGTGGTCCTGGCGTAAGACACGGCACAGGCCATGTGACCGGACGGGCTGCTTGCGGCCAGGCCACCGGCAGGGTATATACCGGGAAGTATTCTCCCAGACCTCGTAACATCAATAAATATGGCTGTATTTTTGGACAAGACACCTGAGGTGCATTGTGTACAAGTGGTATACCGTTCTGCGACTTGGCACAGAATCATCCATGCCCGCAGAGCGGGCACAACCAACGTGACACCGCGGAGCTGTGTCACGAGATTGAAAAATGAGCTGTGTCACGAGGTGGAGGTAGCGCCCGGGGTCCAGGAGAGAACCTGGAGGGTGGTTGCCCTTGTTGCACCGCTCCGCGGTGCAACACCTCACCAGGCGCTCTGCGCCATTTGCGCAATGCTCCCGTTGTCAGTGTGCAGGAGTCAGGAGCTGAAAACTGCCAACTGCCAACTGATAACTCAGACCGTCTTGTGCCCGGTTACCATGTACTATCTTGATATATCTACATGTTACAAAAAGCTTGTCCTACTATTTAACGAGGTCTGTCTCCAGGAATATCATACCGAAACAGACACATCATGCTCCTGTACCGCTCCAGGGTTCCGCAACCACCACAGACCGCAAGGGGAGAACCATGAAGATCAAAGACCTGTTTGAAAACTGGGGGATCACCGGTCTCAAGGTCAATGTCGGGTTCCTTGAAATGGACTGGCAGCCGCAGCCCGAGGAACAGCAGGCGGCCTGGGAGCTCTACATCGAGCTGCTCACCCGCATCGCCACCCAGCCCCTGGCCGACGAGTATGGTGACGAGACAACCG
>WFUT01000118.1 GCA_015484845.1 Desulfobulbaceae bacterium | reverse complement strand
GCCCATCACTTCCGCGACGTGGTTGCCATCAGCAGGGAGTGTCTCCAGGACATGTGAAGGGCCACCATTTGCTTGACAGCACCGGCCAACCCTTATACCTAAGTCCTGCAATTGGCAATTTTGCCGGAGATGCGAGGCATCAAGGACGCAGACGTATAAGAATACTTCAAGCCCTTGATAACGAAGCAGATTCGGTAAAATTGCCAATCCCGAAGGGCGAGAAAATGAAGAAAAAATCCTTCACACGGTCAGTGAGTCGAACAAAACGGGCACGTTCGTATAATCCGCTCATATGGCAAAAGAAATTTTTTCTTCATTTTCGAAGTGCAGGATTTAGGTTATAGCTTACCTGGTACCGTGTGGCAGGTGCGGCTGGCGCGGCCCGGCAGATCCCCTGTCCCCATTCGCCGTCCTTTTTCCGTTCCCCGAACCGCGGCTTGCTTCCATGGACAACTGGTCTCCCTTCCTGGCCCGCAACAGGGGGCCGTTTTCAGCCCGGGACCAGGCACGGCTGCTGGAGAGCGTTGTGGCGGTGGTCGGCTGCGGCGGCCTGGGCGGCTTTGTCTGCGAGGAACTGGCCCGGCTCGGCGTGGGCGGGCTGCTGCTGATCGACCCGGACGTCTTTGAAGAGAGCAACTGCAACCGGCAACTCTATGCCAGCCTGCCGACCCTGGGCCGGGCCAAGGCCGAGGTGGCCGCCGAACGGGCGGCGCAGGTCCACGGCCTGTGCCGGACCACGCCGGTGGTCGCGGATTTCCGGGAAAAGACCGACCTGCTGCGCGACCGGGCCGGACTGGTCATGGACTGCCTCGACAACAGCCGGGCCCGCCGGGAACTGGGGCGCTTCTGCGCCAACGCCGGCATCCCCCTGGTGCACGGGGCGGTGCGGGAATGGTACGGCCAGGTGGCGGTGCAGCTGCCTGGTCACCGACTGCTGGAGCGGCTCTATCCTCCTCGTGTCCGGGCCGGGCAGCCGCCGCCGGTGCTGGCCTGTACCGTGGCAACCGTGGCCAGCCTGCAGGCGGCCGAGGCGGTCAAGCTCCTCCTGGCGCGCTCCTCGCCGCTCCATGCTGCCTGGCTGAGCGTGGACCTGCTGCGCCTGGATTTCCTGCTCGTTCCGACCGGCGACCCTGCCCCACCGGCCGGGGGCCGGCAAACAACACCGCAAAGGAACCAATGACAGGCCAACAACAGTTTCTCATCTCGGTCCTGGCCCGCGACCGGGTGGGCATCATCCACGACATCACCCGGGTGATCCGCGACATGGAAGGCGACCTGGCCGACACCCGGCAGCAGGTGCTGCAGGGCTACTTTTCCATGATCCTCTTTGCCTCCTTTCCCGGCACGGTCACGGCCGAACAGATCCAGGAGCAACTGGCCGGGGCCGGGCGCGAAGACGCCCCCTTCGAGGTCTCGGTCAGGCCGGTGCAACAGGACGAACCGGACCAGGCCGCGCCCGCCGACACCTACGTGCTCACGGCCCGCGGCCAGGACCGGATTGGTTTCCTGGCCACGGTGGCCGGGTTCTGCGCCCGCAACCGCATCAACATCCTGGACCTGTCCACCATGGTCTCGGACGGCTCCTACGTGATGATCCTGTTCGTGGACCCGGGCCCGGAGGGGCGCATGGAGGCGATCCGCGCCGCCATCGAGGAATTCAACCGGCACAACGACCTGAGCCTGGTGCTGCAGCACCACGACATCTTCAAGGCCACCAACGAGATCAGGATGCTATGACCTAAATCCTGCAATTGGCAATTTTGCCGGAGATGCGAGGCATCAAGGGCGCAGACGTATAAGAATACTTCAAGCCCTTGATAACGAAGCAGATTCGGTAAAATTGCCAATCCCGAAGGGCGAGAAAATGAAGAAAAAATCCTTCACACGGCCAGTGAGTCGAAAAAAACGATCACGTTCATATAATCCGCTGATACGGCAAAAGAAAATTTTTTCTTCATTTTCGAAGTGCAGGATTCAGGTATGATTCGTTCCGAGCAGATTCTCTCCACCGTCGACATGATCCAGAAGGAGAACCTGGACGTGCGCGCCGTGACCATGGGCATCGACCTGATGGACTGCCGGAGCAGCAGCGTCGGCAGGACCTGCGACCGGGTGCGGGCCAGGATCGGCCGGTATGCCGAGCGGCTGGTGCCGGTCTGCGAGGAGATCAGCACCAAGTACGGGATCCCGGTGGTCAACAAGCGGATCGCGGTCACGCCGGCCGCCTACATCGGCGCCGGCTTCACGCCCGACGACTTCGTCCGCCTGGCCCGGGCCCTGGACCATGCGGCATCGGACGTGGGGGTGGATTTCCTGGGCGGCTTTTCCGCCAACGTGGAGAACGGCACCAGCGAGGCGGCGCGGCGGCTGATGCTGGCCATGCCCCGGGCCCTGGCCGAGACGAGCCAGGTCTGCGGCTCGGTCAACGTGGGCTCCACCAGCTACGGCATCAACATGGACGCAGTGGCGGTCATGGGCCAGGTCATCAAGGACCTGGCGGAAAACAGCGCCGATTCCGGCGGATTCGCTGCTGCCAAGCTGGTGGTCTTCACCAACCAGCCCGGGGCCAACCCCTTCATGGCCGGCGCCATCCACGGGCCGGGGCAGCACGAGGTGGTGATCAATGTCGGTGTCTCGGGCCCGGGTGTCATTGCCCGGGCCCTGGAGCGGAAACTGCGGGACAGCGAGATCCTGCCCGAGCTGCAGGAGCTGGCCGACGAGATCAAGCAGACCGCCTTCCGGGTCACCCGCTGCGGCGAGCTGATCGGCCACCGGGTGGCCGAGGCCCTGGGGGTTCCGTTCGGCATCGTCGACGTCTCCCTGGCCCCGACCCCGCGGGTGGGTGACTCGGTGGGCGAGATCCTGCGGATCATGGGCGTGGACGATATTGGCGCGCCGGGCTCCACGGCCATCGTGGCCCTGCTCAACGATGCGGTCAAGAAGGGCGGCACCTTTGCCAGCCAAAACGCGGGCGGCCTGAGCGGCGCCTTCATCCCGGTCTGCGAGGACAACGAGCTGGCCAGGGCCGTGGGAAAAAAGACCCTGGTCCTGGAAAAGCTGGAGGCCATGACCTCGGTCTGTTCCGTAGGCCTGGACATGGTGGCCGTGCCCGGTTCCGTGGACGCGGCCACCATCGCCGCCATCATCGCCGACGAGATGGCCATCGGCATGATCAACAACAAGACCACCGCGGTACGGATCATCCCGGTGCCGGGCAGGGAGGCGGGCGAGTTCGTCTCTTTCGGCGGCCTGTTCGGCGAATCGGCCATCATCCCGGTCCGCAATATCGGCAGGTCGTCACGGTTCGTGGACTTTGGCGGCAAGATCCCGGCCCCGCTCCAGAGCCT